>JBDKTK010000176.1:0-6764 GCA_039680225.1 Syntrophaceae bacterium | reverse complement strand
CGTCTCAGGAGGGCGGACAGCGCCTGGCACTCTACGGCGAATATCATCATGTGCTTGCGCACAATATTTTATTCGGCCTGGCGATTGCCGCGATTGTTTATGCCGTATCCGGGAAGAAACGGCTCGCCGCTTTTCTTGCCCTGCTCGGCTTTCACATCCATTTAATCGGAGATATCCTGAGCGGCCGGGGGCCGGACGGGACAGTCTGGACGATCTCCTGTCTTTTCCCTTTTTCGAAGTTGGAATTATTTTGGGCCGGGCAGTGGGAGCTGAACGCCTGGCCTAATGTGGTCATCACGGCGGCCGCTCTTCTCCTTACTATATGGCTGGCCTGGAAGATGGGCTTCTCTCCGGCGGGCATATTTTCGCTTAAGGCGGACCGGGCCGTTGTCGAGGCATTAAGGCGCCGCTTCGGCAGGCCGGAATTTAAAAAATAGGTCCTTCGCTTGCGCTCAGGATTACAAAACCCTTTACCTATCCCTCCCCGTACAAAACGAACACGGACCAGAAGAACGGGTTGGGATATTTTGCCTTTATCTCCCGGCGGGCGGACGTCAATGCCTCCGCCTCGCTTTTGCCCGCCTTGATATTGGCGTAAAAAGACCGCATGAATTCCACGGCCGCGTTCGAGGCCACTTCCCACAGGCTTACCACAACGCTGCGGGAACCCGCA
This sequence comes from Syntrophaceae bacterium, assembly GCA_039680225.1. Classification (GTDB taxonomy): domain Bacteria; phylum Desulfobacterota; class Syntrophia; order Syntrophales; family UBA4778; genus JBDKTK01. The sequence continues at coordinate 6,091 of JBDKTK010000176.1, read as the reverse complement.
TGCTGGAACGCCCTCGCGAAATTCGCCACTCCCTCGCCCTCCATCATGCCGCCCTGTCCGGTTGAACAGGCGGAGAGGACAACCATTTCAGCGTTCAGCTTCAGCCCCAGCACTTCGCTCAGCGTGAGGAAGCCGTTGGCGGACCCCCTGTTTTCGACTTGTCCCAGGATGATGAACGGCTCTTTTATCCCCTGTACCTTCCCCGGCAGGTCGGCATGCGTGGCGAAATGCAGGTAGCGGTAGTCTTTAAGCGGGGCTTTCAGGAAGTTCGTTTCTGACGCCTGGACGCCGAGCAGGATGTCGGGCGGCTCGGGCCTGATCCCAAAGAGGCCCGCGATCGCCCTTATCTCGTCCTCGGTTTCGGGCAGGGGCGGGAAAATCACGTTCTCCCAGGCGACGGTGTCTCCTGCCGCGCCCGGCCTGGGAACTACCGAAATCCCCCGGTATGCGTATTGCGCGAGGTCGGCCCGCGGCGGCGCACTTTTGCCCTGCTTGAAAGCGATATATCTCGGGTCCGCCTTGTCGTAGACCGGGTTGCCGATTGCGAACAGGGTCCTGGAGGCAGTCGAGGTTTTTACGAACCTTCCGAGGGCAAGGGCCGTCGCCGACTGGTTGTATGTCATTGCCCACTTGTCGCCGGCAAATTCACCGCCCTGCGCAACAAGGGCTTCGAACGGCAGCAGGCCCAGGATGCCGTCGGGAATCAGGATCAGCCTTTCCGGCGTGTTTGCGTTTCGCAAAGCATCGGCAAGCAGCAGGTTGTAAAGCTCGCCGGCCCTTTGCTGTGAAAATTCATTGCGCCTCTCGGGGGATTTCAAGGGACCGAGGAAATCGGTCACTTTGCTTGACAATTCCTCCCGGGAAATTTCCCGCTTGCAGACTTTTATTGCGCCGCCTTTTCTGGCAACGAACACGAACACGGCGTCGCTGCTGATCCCGAATTCCAGCAGGACCTCGTTGTACTTCAGGGGCAATTGTGCCGCAAGTATCGGGACGGGGTAATTTATTGCGGCATACAGCTGGTGGCTCTTCCGGAGCCCGGCGACAAGTTCGTCAAGTTCCTTCGTCAGCCGCTGCTTCCTTTCCGCCAGTTGTTGGACGGCGGCCTGGCCCCTTGCAAAAGTTGCATCCCAGCTGTCTTCGATTGACGCCAGTTCCCTGATGATGTTTGCTTCCCTGTTCCTGACGGCGGTTGGGATCTGCGGGTCATCGTATTTTCTGGCGGCGCCCGCCATCATCTCCAGGAGGGTCCTTGCCTTGGTCATCTCGGCAAAATAGAAGGCTGCGGATGCCGGGTCGCCTCCGTATTTTTTATAACTGTCGTCGGATCTGTATCCCCTCAGCGACATTTCCGCGAATACCGCCATCAGTTCATTGTACGGTTTCACCCTGCTGATATAGCCGCCCCCGGCGAAGAAACTGCCCCTGTCGCCGGCCTCGCGCCTGATTTCCTCGATTATGGAGACCGCCTTCAGCAGCTCCCCGGCGGCCCCGCGGAGGTCGCCTTTGCCTTTCAGCGCCATACCGTACTCGGTATGGTATTCCATGCGGCGGTTCCTGCTGTCGCGCCAACCGGGCGGCAGTTCCCTCAGCAAAGCCAAAGCCGCATCATACCTTTTCGTATCGATATAGACCTCGATCAAACCGGCGTGGATGAGCTTTATCTTCGCTATCCGCTTGCCCAGCTCCTTCCTTTCGAGAAAAACCCTTTCGGCTGCGCTGTATTTTTTCTGCCTGAGGTAGACGGCGCCGATGTTGTTCAGACGCGCGGCGATATTGTGGGCGTTGTTGATCTGCCTTTCGAGCTGCAACGCCTCGTTGAGGTAATCGAGCGCATCGTCGTACCGGCCGATGCGGAAATATTCCATGCCGATGTTGTTCAGGACCAGGGCCCGTTTTTGGGGCCTGTCCATTTTCTTTTCCAGGTCCAGGGCCTGCCGGTAGCAGGAGAGCGCTTCGCCGGACTTGCCGAGGCTTGCGTACGCATTGCCGATATTGTTCAGGGCCGTTGCGATGACGGCGGAGTTATCGATCTGCCTTCCGAGTCTCAGGCACTGCTCGTAAAAGGAGATGGCCTTGTCGTACTGGTCCAGCCCCTTGTACAGGGCGCCCAGGTTCCCGTACGTTATGGCCAGGTCAAAGCTGGAATTGACGCGCTTCAATATCTCGAGCGCCTGGTTGTAGTAAGTCAGGGCCTTGTCGCGCTCCAACAGGTCGCAGTAAGAATCGCCGATGTTCCTTAATGTGGTCGCAAGCTCTATCTGGTTATCCATTTTCCTGAGGATGCCCAGGGCCTCCTGGTAATAGGGCAGGGGCTTGTCGTATTGCCCGAGGCCCGCATAGGCGTTGCCGATCAGGTTGAGGCTCACCGCGATGCCCTGCCGGTTGTTCAATTGCCTGTTAATCCGGAGGGACTCGTTGAAAAGCGGGAGCGACCTGTCGTACCTGCCCATCGCATTGTAAACCTTCCCCATGTTGAACAGGACTATGGCGAGGCTCTTGTTGTCGCCCAGCTGCCGGAACATCTTCTCGGATTCCTGCATGCGGGCCAGGGCCTTATCGTACTGGTTGAAGGTGCGGTGGTAGATTGCGCCCGTATTGAACAGGTTGGTGGCGATGAGGTCGCGATGGTTTATCTTCCGGGCCGCGGCCAGGGCGTCCTCGTAATACTTGAAGGCCTTTCTGTCGTCGTCCATGGCCTCGTAGGCGGCCCCGATCCCGTTGAGGTCGGAAGCAACGCATTCGAAGTTGCCGGCGCACCGGGCGAGGGACTTTTCGTACCAGGAGATTGCTTCCCTGTTTTTCCCGGCCTCGAGGGCTTTTTCGCCAAGCTCCCACAGCCTCTCCGCCTCGTCCTGGGCGGCCGGGGCGGAACTTGCAGTGAATACGAGAATAAGAATTGCAACAAGGACAAGAATCGTTTTCTTCGTGCTGAACATACCGGCTCCTCTTGGGATGAATGTAAATTAAACTAATCAAATAGGGGCAATTGCCCTGCATGTCAATGCAGGCTTGGCCGAATATTCTGTAAGCGCTGGTCCATGTACCCGAAAGTATCCTTCTACCCCGGAATGAAGAGAAGTCCTATATTCTTTTCGGGGATGGCTATGATATAGGGGGAAAAACCGGATGGAAATCATGATTCAAAAAAACGATCCGAAATATGTGGTGAAACGCGCGCTGGGCCAGGCCCCTCTTTTGAAAGGGGGCAGGGCGCCCATTGAGCAGATCGACATCGAACTGACTGAGCGTTGCAACAACAACTGCATCCACTGCTGCATAAACCGCCCTGCAGCCGACCTGTCGGCCGGGGCCGGGGAGATGAAAACGGAGCAGGTCCGGGATTTCCTGAGGCAGGCGGCCGATCTCGGTTGCCTGCGGGTGCGCTTCACCGGCGGAGAACCGCTCCTGAGGCCGGATTTCGAGGAACTCTATATACATGCCCGCCGGCTCGGATTGTTAGTGTCCTTGTTCACTAACGCCTGCCTCATCACACCCCGCCTGGCAGATACCCTGCAGCATGTGCCCCCCCGGGGTGAGATCGAAATCACGGCATACGGCATGCATCGGGATTCCTATGAAGCCGTGACCCGGAGCCCCGGATCGTTTGCCCGTTTCAGGAATGGACTGGACCTGCTCAGGGAGCGCCAGGTCCCGTTCATCATCCGGTCGGTCCTCCTCCCCCCGAACAGCCATGAAATCGACCAATTGGCTGATTGGGCCGGTACGGTTTCCGGCATGCCGGGAAAGCCGGGCCAGGCTTTTTTCCTTGACCTGCGAAACCGGCGCGATGACGAACAGAAAAACGCCCGCATACGATCTCTGCGGCTGACTGCCCGGGAGATGATTTCGGTTATGGCCCGTGATGCGGCGCAATACAGGAAGGATATGGAGGCTTTTGCCGCGCAATTCATGGGCCCCCCGGGGGACCGGCTGTTCAAATGCGGGGCGGGCAAAGCCGTTTGCATCGATTCATATGGAAAACTCCAGCCGTGCATGGGGCTTCGCATGCCGGAATGGACCATTGATCTGACTTCCGGAAAGGCCACGCTGAAAGAGGCTCTCGCCCGCTGGGAGGGGATCGGCAGCCTGTGCGCCCGGAACCCGGAATACCTGCGCAGGTGCGCGCGCTGCTTTCTTAACGGCTTGTGCGAACAATGCCCGGCAAAATCATGGATGGAACATGGGGACCTGGACACCCCGGTCGAATATTTTTGTGAGATGAGCCATGCCCAGGCACGATATCTGGGCTGGCTGGGCAGGGACGAAAAAGGATGGGAGGTGATGAACTGGCAAGAGAGAATCGCAAAGCAGCGAAGTGATGATGAGAGGTAAACCTAGAAACGCAAATGGAGCTGAAAATGGAAAAAACAAAGAAATTATGGCGGAAGCCGGAACTGATAACACTGGTGCGCAGCAAGCCGGAAGAAACAGTGCTGATGGGCTGCAAGGGATGCACCAATCCCCCCACTTCGGGTCCGTCAAAGGGATCGTACAACTGCGTAACAGGGCCAATGCCGGCCTGTTACAACTGCATAATGTCCTAAACGAGACGGGGCGGCCGGGAAGACCGGCCGCCCTGACATCTGAAATCGGCGGCCGGAGTTGAACCGTCGATAGAGAGAGTGTTTTATATGGCTGATATTCTTGATCCGGGTGCCGTCTGTGCCCCTTCGGAAGATGTCGTGGCGCGGGAAATTGAGGGCGAGGTGCTCATTATTCCGGTGGTCGCCGGAATTGGCGATAAGGACGACGAGCTGTATACATTGAGCGAAACCGGCCAGGCCATCTGGCAGAAACTTGACGGGCGGCGGACACTCAGGGAAGTTGCGGCCCTGCTCGCCGCCGAATTCGAAGGGCCCGCCGGGGAAATTGAAAATCACGTTCTCGGCTTTGCCTCTGAACTGGCGAGGCGCGGCCTGCTTGTAATTAAATAAGAGGGATGCCGGGGCGGTTAAAGCTCACGGTCCCCCTCAGGGAGATTCCATGACTGAAAGCCTTTCGGCAAAGAGCCGCCGCACAGAGAGCCTCGCCCAGGCTTCCCTGGAAATCGGCCGTGTTCTCGCCGAACGCGACGGGTTGACCTTCCGCGCCGCCGGGACTTGCATGTACCCCACCGTTCGCCCCGGCGATGTCCTGCGTATCCGGCCGTGCGCTATTCGCGATGTTGAGTTGGGCGATATCGCCGTTTGCCGGAGGCCCACCCATCTTTTCAGCCATCGTGTGGTTGAGACAGGGACAGATGGGGAGCGCAACTACATTATAACCCGCCCCGATCGAATTCCCGAAGGAGACGACGGTCCGACCAATGAAGAAGATTTTCTGGGAATCGTCACGAGCCTTGACCGCGGCGGCAGGTCAGTGCCGGCCTCTCAATTGAGGACAGCCTCTCATGCCTGGCCCCTGAATGCCTGTTTTGCCCTGAGGATAAAACTAATCGAAACCGCCCTGCGCGCCCAACTCTGGTGGAATGAGGCTTTTTCCCGCCTGCAGGAGAGCGCATTTTACAAGCTGCCGGCCTGTATGTGGCTGGCTGTGGCCCGCCCCCGGATATCTTATTCAGTGCGGGTCCCCCAGCCCGCCTTGGGCGACGCTGTATATCGAGAGCTGAAGCCGGAGGAATTTGATCCGCAATCGGACTGGCGGGGGAGGATTGTAAACCGGTGGTCGCTGGTCATCCACATGAACGGTGCGCGTGAACCTGCGGCATGGATGACCTGGTCGCGGGAGGAAACCTCCTCCTGGGCGGAAGTTGAGTCGTTCGTAACGGCACGCTATCGCGGGACGGGCCTTGAGAAGAAGCTGCGGGGCCGGGCGGAGTCGATCCTGAGTCGAGGCGCTGCGGTAAAGGACGGCATGGAGATAGCGGCCCTGCAGGGAAAAAAAACGGAGAGTATGGCAGATGGCGCAACCCGGTATGCTTGAAATCAGCGAGAGCCCCCTCTGGGAGAAGCTCAAGGCCAGGCGGGTCCCCCTGTCTTTCGACATGGAAGTCACGGCGCGCTGCAACAACAACTGCCTGAATAGCCGACGGGCGTATATCCGCCTGTAGCCCGCCAAGGGGCGTGGCCAACAAATCATCCACTTCATC
>JBDKTK010000175.1:0-5341 GCA_039680225.1 Syntrophaceae bacterium | reverse complement strand
GCAACCGGCTGGAGCCCGGGTTTGGTTTCCCCCGCGACGCCCGATGCAACCATCGATCCGTAGATCTCGAAGAATGCCGATTCTGTTGTTGCGTCCCGCATGTCGCGGTAGAAATTGAGCGAGCCGGTGATCACCCGGGACCAGGCGTCCTCCAGTTTGCGAAAGGCGTTGTCATTCGACGCGGGTTTACGGTTTTGCCGCACAGAGGGCGCCATGGCCTTTACCGGCCACATCAGGGGATTCAAGTCGCTGAACAACCAGTGCTGCATCCTGAGGGGGTGCAGCGTCCGTCCCATCTGGGCGGTCGTCTCATTCACCATGCTCCGGACCAGCGGGCGCGCATAAAGCGAGTAGGCCTTCTCGTTCAGCAGCGAGACATCTTCGACCGCTTCGAAAGGCTTCTCATCCTTGCGCTCCAGCCGGTTGAGCTTGCGGAGGTCTTCGAGACGGACTTCGTGGAAAGAGGATATGAATCTGTCCTTGCCCTTCCCGGCCGTTTCCTCAAGCTCCATCACGTAAAGGCCGGGCCGCAGCATCTCGACAAAATCAAGGGCCTCGATAATTTCCGTATGCTCCTTCTGCGCGACTTTGCCGGAGACGAAAATGCCCAGGTGCCCCACATCCTCGTTCAGCAGCCCCACGATGACCTGGCCGAGGGCCTTGATCTCGGCCGTGCTCGAGTAAACGTCGGAGATCCAGTTGAGAGCCTGCTGGGGCGGCGTGATGTTGTCCCCTTGGGAAGAAAAGATTATGACCGGCGTGCGGACGGCCTTGAGGTCCACGTAGGCCCCGGGGACCGCCGTCTTGACCTCGCCCCTGGCCAGCTTGTTGCCGATGAAGAGGTTGTCGACGATCCAGCGGATCTCCTCCTCGTTCATCAGGAAATAGCCGCCCCACCACTTCTCGAATTCCAGGAACCGCTCCCGCTCCTTATCAACGTTTTTCCAGAGGTTGTAATACTTGCTCCAGAACGTGTTCGCCGGATTGAGGTTCTCGAAATTCTGCACCAGGTGGGCGCCGTCGAACTTGCCGTTTCCCAGATCGCCGGCGAGCAGCGCCATCCACGATCCCCCGAGGAGGCCCCCGCTGTAGCGCATCGGGTTTTCGCCTTCGGTGCCGCTCCAGCTCCCGCTCCAGTACGACATGGGCGCGCCGTTGATGACGATGGGCCCCACGAGGTCCGGGTCGTTGGCAGCGATCAGCATGGAGGCCCAGCCGCCCTGGCAATTACCGTAGATGGTGGGCTTGGGGCTCCGGGGGTGCCGCTCGACAACAGCTCTCAGGAATTTCGCCTCGGCGGCGCTGACGTCCAGGATTGTCTGGCCCGGTTCGGGCTCCCGGAAGAAAATAATAAAATAGACGGGGTAACCGAACCGCATGGCCACGCCGACCTCGGATTCCGTCTTGAACCCTCCGATTCCCGGCCCGTGGCCGGCGCGGGGATCAACGATGATGAAGGGACGCTTGGCATCGTCGACCTGGACGCCTTCCGGGGGGATGATGCGGATGAGCGCATAGTTTACGGGGCGCGGAAACGTCCGTCCGTCGGCGACCATCTCCCACTTAAAGGCCAGAAGCGGCGGCTGGCCCTCTTTCACATGCTCGAGGTAGTTGTCGCCGCGCTCGCGCATTACGTCCCAGAAAAGCACCGACCGCTGGGCGAAGTCCGCGGCATAATCGGCCCACTCCTGCCACGGGTTGACAAACGCGGAACCATCGCCGGGTTTCTGTTCCCGGGCGGTCTCCTCCATGCTGTTCAGAAAATTCTTCTGGGCCTCGAAAAACCGGGTCGTGTAAAGCTTGCCGATCTTTCCGAAGAGGTCTCCCAATTCTTTTACAGTTGTTTTCTGTTCTTCCATGATTTGACTCCTTGCAGTGGGGAAGAACAGCTTGCGCCGGTCCTCCCCATTAAAAATTTTTTTCGGATCACTTGATCCGAATAATCGAATCCGGCTCTACTCGATACACGTCGACTCCGGTATTTTTCCTCTCCGGAAAAACATTGACCGGATAAAGCCCTGGCCGAATACCCGCCCCAGTTCCCTGAACGCGAAAAAGGGTATAAAGGCAAAAAAGACAACAAGGCATGAGGCCAGCACTTCATCTTCGCCTTTATCGACAAACTCAGCGAAGCCGCCGCTCAACCCTATCCCGTCAACGAGCCCTCTCAACATGTATTCCAGAATTTTGAAGAGTCCCACGAAGATGGTGAACACGACCGATTTGCGCAGCGTCGGAAAAATCAGCGGTCTTCCTGCGGCGTGACTGTCGAGGCCGAAAAATTGCCCGATCATGACCACTTTGGCAAGTACGGCCGCTTCAACCAGGCTGATGCCGTAGTTCAAATAATCTATTTCATAGGAAGCCAGGATCAGGCGCCGGTACCAGGTGAACACGCCGAAGAAAACGGCCAGGTAAATGAAATTTATCAAATACTCGACCATCTCCCGGAAGAGCTTCTGCTTCCAGCCGGCCTTCCTGTCTCCTGCATTGTCCATACTTTCAGTCGACACCCGCGGCAGCCCGGCCGGAGCTTTCCTTTTCTGTTGCCGCATTTGCAAGCATGGGCTTCAGCGCGCCCGCAACCTGGTTTCCGAGACTGTCGACCGCATTGCTCATTGCCGTCACCACCGACGGGTAATCGTTCCCCCTGACCGGCACATTAAGATTCGAGTCGTGACGGGCCAGTACCTGGCCGACCTGGTCCACGATAGACCAGTGGGCCTGAAGCCAAACGGTCCCGCCCGGCACCGCGTCGAGGCGTGTAACATTCACCACAACCCTGTACTCGACCGGCAATATCCGCCGGCCCGTGATGACGGCGACACGCCTTTCAGGATACTGCCCCGCAAGGTTCTCCGCGAGCACGCGGGCGATATCGCTGCGCAGATCGCCCCCCCACCTGTCGTATTCGGCAAGCTGGAGTTCATTTGATTTCGTCCTGGTGACGATTTCGGGCCGGTCAAGGTAATCGGGGATCTCGACGGGAAGGATGCCGATACTGGCCTCGGGAGTGCCGCTCTGTGCGCTTCCGTCCATGCCGTCAACAATCGCCGGCCTTACGGGGTTCAGGGTATAAAACCGCGAGGGCTTGGAGGTTCCCCCGATACAGCCGGCCAGCGCCAGGTGGACGAGGGCGATTACGGGCAAAACCGTTTTCCAGCCAAGGCATTTCTTCAGGTCTGTTATTTTCATGGCGATCTCTTCCCCTTGATGATGGACTCGGGATGGCGTTCCAGATAATCGGTCAGGGACCGGACGGAGCGCAGGGACCTGCTCATTTCCGCAAGCGCCAGGCCAAGGTCGTAGCCGATTGCGGAATTCTCCTGCGCTATCTGCTGGACGGACAGGAGCATCTCCTCGGCGCGCTCCAGGGTCTTCGAGGAAGTCTGCAGGAGTCCGTTTTCACCCGTCACCTGCCCGCCTACATTGGCCACCGCCTGGCGGATCTCACTCGAAGTGTTCTGCAGGTTTTCGGCGAGCGGTTCCACCTGATCGTTCAGTTGATCCATAAGCTTCGCTGTCTCGCTGAGCGTTGCCTGGAGCAATTTCATGTTGGCCTGCACATCACCCGAGTGGACGAATTCATCTATTCGTCCCAGTACAGAATCCAGTTTTTTCACTATCTCTTTCAAGGGCAACTCCTGGAGAGTCTGCTGCAGTTCCTCCGTGGCGGACGGCACTGCCGGGATCTCGGGGTATTTAGCTAACAGGCCTACGAATTTGGCGTGGTCCTCAGGAAAAAAATCCAGGGCTACTGCAAGCTGTCCCGTTATAAGGCTCTGCATGATAAGCTGGGCCCGCAGTCCCTTTTCTATCATGGGCTTTACAAGCTGGCCCTTTGCCTCGACCTGCGGACCTAATCTTTGCGCCTTATCCGGAAATATGTCGAAAATGACGGGCACATAGAATACCAGCTGTTTAGGATCGAAAATAAGGGAGATATCTTTGACGGAACCTACCTGCACTCCGTGGAACAGGACAGGGGCTCCGACACTCAGTCCCTTTACGGACCCCGTGAAATAGGTTTCGTATGTCTGGGTCTGCTTGAAAAATCTTCCGGAGCCGAACACGGCCACGGCGACCACAATCAGGGCTATCGCACCCAGGACAAACGCGCCGATCATTGTTTTACTGGCAGCTTTACTCACGTTTCTCTCCTTGCACAGGTTTGCTGTCCGGGGCCAGGAGGCACGGCGCCGGGACTTCCCCCGGCGCGGCGGATGCCTGGGCTTCTCCCCGGGTCAGGAAGTTTTGCACGGTGGGATGCCGGCACTCCGCAAGCAGCCTCTTCGGGTCGCCCGTGGCAAGCATGGTTTTTTCCGTGGCATCGATGAAAACGGAATTGTTGCCGACCGCGAAGATGCTCGGCAGCTCGTGGGTCACGATGACCACCGTGGCACCCAGGCTGGCCCGCAGTTCCAGGATCAGCTCGTCGAGCATGTGCGAGCTGACCGGGTCGAGCCCCGCGGAGGGCTCGTCAAAGAAAAGGATATCGGGATCAAGGGCCATCGCCCTGGCCAGGCCCGCGGCAGCACCAGGAAATCGATGGGCGGGATCCCGGCGGTCTTCAGGGCGTCTATCTCCTCGTTCACCTGCATGGTGCCGATCTGCGCCGCAAACGATGCGCCTGTGCGGCCCGCCATTATTATCCCCGCCATGATGCCGCCCATCGCCCTGACCATGGCGATGCCGACGAGATCGGCGACATATATCTGGGCCCCGAACAGCTTGAGCTGGATGGCCCCGACGAAAGCAAGGATGAGGCCGACGAGAAAGCTGATCAGAGAAACGATGGGGAGGGCCTGGCTGCCGGACTCCTGCATGATGAGCCACAGGTCGGCCATGCGGAAGCGGGCCCGGCCCGTAAGCATCCGGGCAAAACCGGCCGCCACCTCCCCCACGAATTCCAGAGTATTGAGAAACCCGCCCCAGGCCGCGAGCGCCTTGTCGCCCAGCAGCGCCAGGAAAGGCGGCCGCGCCGCCGGGGCGCGGGCGCCCCTTTCGGGCACCGCCGTTGCGAGGTTGAAGAGCCGCTGCACGCCTTCCGGAAGTCCGCCCTTCTCGAGCTCTATATGCTTTGACTGGCAGAACCGCGCCAATTCCACGAGAGAGGTGAGTATCGTGCTGTCCCAGCGGCCGAGTTCGCGGGCGTCAATTTCCACCCGTCCCGGACGGGGCTCCCTGTCTATCTCTTTTTCCAGGTCTGCCGCTGAGGGGGGGCGGCTCCCGAGCGTCCAGTCTCCCGAGATATTCAATATGAGAGCGTCGCCGGCGCGAGCGGCGCTCATGCGAGCTGCGGCAAACGCAGATTCAGCCGTTGAATCTCTCACGCTTCCCA
>JBDKTK010000174.1:0-1808 GCA_039680225.1 Syntrophaceae bacterium | reverse complement strand
TTTTTTGATTTTTCGATGGGCTCCCGATCAGGCCTCTAATTCCTTTCTGACCGCCAGACCGATTTTCTCCATGATATAGGGCTTCTTGACAAAGGACCCGGCCCCAAGTTCCTGGACCTCTTTAACCCGCTCCGTTTCGGCAAACCCGCTTACAATGATCGCCTTCTGGCCTGGTTTCATTCCGGCAATCCTTCTGTATGTGTCAAGCCCGTCAATTCCGGGTTCCATGATCATATCCAGGACGACGAGGTCCACGTCATGACCCCTCAGGTACTGCAGAGCCTCTTCGCCGCTCGAGACCGTGGATGTGCTGTAATTCAGCCTCTTCAGCATATTCGCGGCCAGTTCCCGCTGCTCCTTGATGTCGTCAACTACGAGAATTTTTTCGCCTCTGCCCATGTAATCTAAATCTCTGATATCCTGCTCTTTTGAGACTTCATCCCTCGTCACGGGGAAATACAGGGTAAAAGAGGTGCCTTTACCATGCACGCTTTTGACGTCAATATAGCCCTTATGGTCTTTGACCGTCCCCCAGACCACGGACAGGCCCAAACCCGTGCCGCTCCTGAGCATAACTTTTTTGGTATAAAAAGGCTCAAAAATTCTTTTCATTTCCTCAGGCGATATGGCATCCCCTGAATCGGATACGGTCAAAACAACGTAGTCGCCGACATTTACCTGGTCGTAACTGCTCACCGGCCTTTCAAGGTACTTGTTTTCCGTCCGGATTGTCACGGTCCCTTCTCCCCGGACGGCCTCTGCCGCATTCAAGAGGAGATTAAACAGCGTTTTTCCGATACGATCGGCGGAACCCTTGATATTCAGCAGATCGTTTTCCAGATATGTCTTTACCCGGATGCTGTATTGGGAGCAGAGGTTCCGATACTCCGGTGTCTGGAGCTGGCCGGTGATGATGGAATTAAGGTTGATCACCTCTTTGGTTACAAGTCCTTTTCGGGACAAGGTAAGCATATCCTGAACGACCGCTGTTGCGCGCTCACTGGATTTCATGATGTTTTTTACAGGTCCGCACAAAGGGGAATCTTTTTCCAGGGAGAGCATCAGCAGTTCCGAATATCCCATCATGACCCCGAGGATGTTGTTGAGATCATGGGCCACTCCTCCGGCCAGGATTCCAATGGACTCCATCTTTTCCGCCCTTTGCAGGCGCTCCTCCAGCCGCTTGCGTTCGGTTATGTTGCGGATGAAACCGCCCACGCCGGTCCTGTTGTTCCCCAGGTCCACCGGAAATTTCAGTGTTTCATAGACCTGCTCTCCGATAATCTCTTCGGATATCGCAACTGACTTGCTTTTCAGGGCTTTCAGGTCCGACGTTCGACAGTTACCGGCTGCGCTTTGCGGCATTATTTCAAAGTCGTTTTTTCCAATCAGTTCCCCCTCGGGTTTGCCCATGAAAACAGCAAAGGGTTTATTAACGACTATGTTGCGGAACAGCTCATCTTTCAGGAACACCATATCTGAGGTGGCGTTTATAAATGTCCGATAAAGGTCCTCGCTCTCGCGCAAGGCCTTCTCCGTCTGCTTTCGGGTCGAAATGTCCCGAACTATTCCCACAGCATGCCAGCCGTCTTCAAACTTAATACCGGAAAGCGACAGTTCAATGGGGAACTCCTCCCCGTTCTTCCTGCAGGCCTGAAGCTCGGTTGTCCTGCGCATAGCATTGCCCTGCCCGTTTTTCTTATATCTGTTGAAGGCCGCATTGTATGCTTTCCAATAACGCCCCGGGGCAAGCAATTGATGCAGGTTTCTGCCGATTGCCTCCTCTTTTGTATAACCGAATATATGCT
>JBDKTK010000173.1:0-6306 GCA_039680225.1 Syntrophaceae bacterium | reverse complement strand
GAAAGTTTTGAAAGATGAGCTTCATCCACGACGCCCTGAAAAAAGCGCAGCAGAAGAAAGACGGCGGCTACTCCAATTACGAAAAGCTGATCACCGGCCCCAGGCAGCCGGTCCGGGAAAAGAGGTTCAGGAGGGCCAGATGGGTATTTGTCCCCATAGCGCTGCTGGTATTCATCTGCGCGGCCGTCATCATTTACCAGGAAAGTGCCGGGATCAATTTCTCGGGCAAGAGGGCCCCGGAAAGCAAGGCCCAAAAATCGGGCCCGGCGGCGCCCGCCGCGCAGCCGCAGCCGCCTGCCCCGGGCGCGGCAGATACGGCGGCGCTTTACAGCGAGGCCCTGAAAACCCAGCTGGCCGGCGACAACGCGAAAGCCGAGGCGCTTTACCGGCAGATAATAGCAGCCGATCCGCGCCATGCGGACGCCCTGAACAACCTGGGAGTCATTCTCATGTCGGGCGGGAAGACCGGGGAGGCAACGGACCTGTTCAATAAGGCGATCTCCCTTAAACCGGACTTTGCCGACGCCTATTACAACCTGGCCTGTTCGTACTCAAAACTCAGGCAGCCGGAAAGCGGCCTGAAATTCCTGGAGCAGGCCCTGATGATAAAACCCGAGCTGGCGGCATTTGCCGGCCGGGACGAAGACCTGCAGAACCTGCGGTCTTCGCCGAAGTTCAAACAGATAGTCAACAAAAAAGAGCAAGGATAGGAAATGAAGTTTTTGAAGAAAACAATATTGCTTGTGATGGTCCTGAGTCTTTTGTCGCCGCCCGGAGTCCTCAATGCAGCAAGGATATCCGGAGACACGCGCAGCCCGGCCGCTGCCGAACAGACCGACGTGAAATCGTCTGCCTCGCAGGGCAATGCTGCGTCCGTGAAAGACGACGGGTCCGTCAAGAAGAAATCGACTTCCAAAGCGAGTGCGAAAAAGAGCAGGAAAGAAGCGGCTTCTAAAAACGGCCGGAAGTCCCCGGAAGCCAAATATGTGACCATCGATTTCGATAACGTGGACATCCCCGTATTCGTCAAGTTCATGAGCGAGATCACCGGCAAAAACTTCGTAATCGATAACAACGTCAAAGGGAAAGTAACGATCTATTCACCCAAGCAGATCTCGATTACCGAGGCTTACAAGGTATTCGAGTCCGTCCTGGAAGTGCACGGGTTCACAACCGTGCCGTCGGGAGACGTCATCAAGATCGTCCCCGCGAAGGACGCCAAGGAGAAGAGCATTGAAACGAGGCTGGCGGGCGAGAAGGCAAACCCGTCCGATAAGATAGTGACGCAGATAGTCTCGCTCAACCACGCCAATCCCGACGAAATGAAAAAAGTGCTGGACCCCCTTATATCGCGCTCGAGCATCATCCTTTCCTATCCTCCAACCGGGATGCTGGTCATCACGGATTACCTCTCGAATATCAGGCGGCTCCAGACGATTATAACCTCCCTCGACGTGGCCGGGGTCGGCGAGCAGATCTCCGTAATTCCGATCAGGTATGCCGCGGCATCCGAAGTCGCCAAGAACCTCACGACTATCTTCCAGGGCGACGCCCAGGCCCAGAGGCGCGGGCCTGTGAATTCTCCCATGAAGGTGATCGCCGACGAGCGGACCAACTGCGTGATCCTGGTCGCCAACGAAGGGTTCACCCAGAGGATCAGGCAGCTGATCACCCTCCTCGACCGGGACATCCCCCGGGGCGAATCGAACATGAACGTGTACCGGCTCCAGAACGCCAATGCCGAGGACCTGGCGAAAATCCTCATGAACCTCCCCAAGGACGCCAAGGCGGCGACAGCCCAAACCGGTGAAAAAGGAAAAGCCCCCGTGCTTTCCAAGGACATAACCATTATCGCCGACAAGGCCACAAACAGCCTGGTCATAACGGCCAACCGCGACGATTTCAAGGTCCTCTCCGACGTCATTGCCAAGCTCGACGTCCCCAGGACGATGGTATATATTGAGGCCCTCATCATGGAAGTGAGCGTCACGAAGAACTTCCAGGTCGGCGTCGAATGGCGCACGATGCAGGACATCTCCAATAATGCCGGATATTTCGCCGGGTCCGGAGGCGGCGGGACCGGGGGAAATTACAGTATACTTCCGAATGTGGCTGCTACAGCAGCCAATGCCGCCAGCATTGCCGTGTTCCCGTCCGGTTTCAGCATGGGATTGCTGAAAGCGGGACTCACCCTGGGCGGCATAACCTTCCCGACTATTGGCGCGGCAGTCCAGGCCATGCAGCAGGACCAGGATATCCACATTCTGTCAACGCCCCAGCTTATGACACTGGACAACGAAGAGGCCGAAATCAACGTCGGCAAAAATGTGCCTTATGTTACCAGACAGGAGCAGAACACCACCGGCGTGGATTACAGCAGTTATGATTACAAGGACGTCGGCGTCAAGCTGAATATCACTCCTCACATTAATGACGACCAGTTCGTCCGTCTGAAGATACTGCAGACTGTGACCCAGCTTGCCAGCACAAAAGAGACAACTACCCCCACCACATTCAAGAGAGAGGCCAAAACGACCGTTGTCATAAAGGACAGCGAAACAATCGTCATCGGCGGGATCATCGGCGACAACACGCAGCTGGACGAATACAAGGTCCCCTGCCTGGGAAGCATTCCGGGCATCGGCTGGCTGTTCAAGTCTGTCAAGCAGCAGCGCGACAAGACCAACCTGTTCATATTTATCACTCCCAGGATCGTGAGGACGCAACATGACATGGCGCCGATCACGAAAGGCAAAAAGGACTTTATCGAAGGGGTGAGAGAAGAAGCCACGATAAAGCTCTTCGACAGGCAGGAAAGGGAAAAGGACAGGCAGAAATCGGAGAAAGCGAATGCTGCCTCGCAGAACAAGACTGCGCCGGAGGCTGCGCCCCAGGCTGCGCCGCAACCCTCGCCTCAACCTGCTCCGAAACCGGCAGTAAAACCGGACAGCAATAAGGAACCTGCAAAGTGACATCCGCAGAGAATCTCGAAAAATTGATAAATGGGGCAGCAGAGCCTGACTCCGGGCGGCCCGGCAAAGCCGGACCGGCCCCGGGCGATCCGGCAGCCGGCCCGGTTGCCGATGAAATAATCAGCGAGCCCGATGAATTAAAAGCCATGGGCTCCCTGTTCAGCTTGCCGGTCTGGAACGAGCTTCCCTACGAGAACATGAACCTGGACTTCACCCGGAAAGTTACGATCCAGTTCCTGAAAAAGTTCAAAATGGTCCCGCTGGAGACTTCCGAGGGCGCCTGGATCGCGGTCCGCAACCCGGCCAATTTCCAGATCATCGACGACCTGAAAAATATGATGGAATCGCGCGTCAGCGGGCTCGTGCTCGCCCCGGAAGCTGCCATTATCGCCGCCATCAACTACGCATACGACCACAGCCGGGACACCGCCGAGGAATTCATCCAGACCATGGACGGGGAATCGACCGACAGCATAATTTCGGAAATCGAGGAGACCGGGGACCTGCTCGACGATACGAGCGATGCCCCCATGATCAAACTCGTCAACCTGATGCTCTCCCAGGCTGTCAAGGACAGGGCCAGCGACATCCATATCGAGCCGTACCAGAACAGCGTCAAGGTGCGATACCGGATAGACGGCGTGCTGTACAACATCCTGAACCTGCCGCGCAAGGTCCAGTCATCCCTCGTATCCCGCATCAAGATCATGGCCAAGCTCAACATCGCGGAAAAGCGCCTTCCCCAGGACGGCAGAATCGATATCAAGATCGCCGACCGCAGCGTCGACATCCGCGTCTCGAGCATCCCGACCGCCTTCGGGGAGCGGGTGGTGCTGAGGCTCCTGGACAAGACCGGGTCCATCCTCAATCTCTCGGACCTGGGAATGGACGGAAAAAGGATCAAGCTCTTTAACAGCCTGATCAAATCGCCCTACGGGATAATCCTGGTCACGGGCCCGACCGGCAGCGGTAAGACGACGACCCTGTATTCGGCCCTCAGCTCGATCAATAATCCGGATATAAATATCATCACCATCGAGGACCCGATCGAGTACCAGATCGAGGGCATAGGCCAGATCCAGGTAAATCCCAAGATCGACCTGACGTTCGCCAACGGGCTGCGCTCCATCGTCCGCCAGGACCCTGATGTTATCCTGGTCGGGGAAGTCCGCGACCGGGAAACGGCGGAGATTGCGACCCAGTCGTCGCTCACGGGGCACCTCGTCTTCTCCACCCTTCACACCAACGACGCCGCGGGCTCCATTACCCGGCTCATCGAAATGGGGATCGAGCCTTTCCTCGTGGTTTCATCCGTAATCGCCATCGTGGCACAGCGGCTCGTAAGGGTGCTGTGCCCCAAATGCAAGGTGCCTTACACGCCGGATGACGAGTCGCTGGGCAATATGGGCTTTGACCGCAAGATCCTGGAAAAGCACGTCTTCTACAAAAAGAAGGGCTGCGTGTCCTGCATGCATACCGGGTACAGGGGACGGAGCGCCATTTTTGAGATCCTGCTGATGGACGATGAAATAAAAAAGCTGATCCTCAAGACATCGGACGCCAACCAGATAAACGAGCTGGCCGTGAGCCGCGGCATGACAACGCTCCTCGACGACGGCGCCCGCAAGGCCCTGGAAGGTATAACAACGGTTGAAGAGGTGCTCCGCGTCACCCGTGTCCTCAAGCGCGGCACCGATATTTCCGTCACCGTCGATGAATAAAAGGGCTGGCAGATTGCAATGATTGACAAAGCCCTTTGCAGCTCCTAAGCTTTTCGATGTAGCCCATTTTAAATTTGGGGGTGCATCATGCCAATCTTCTCCCGGCGATCCCTCTTTTTGATCTTTCTCGGTTTTCTTTTAATCGCCCAGACAGCATGCCATTCGAGGATAAAGGACTGGTCCCAGGAAGTGTACCGCACATCCGACCCGCTCACGGCCGAGCTTCGCCGGGGAAAACTCGCTGTGCTCCCGGTCATGATCCTGGAACTGCCGGCGAAAGACGATAAAAAGCGTATGCAGACAAAACAGCCTCCCGCACCCTACGCGCCCGACGACCTCTCTTTCGAGCCCAAGGAAATACCCCAGAATTCCATGGGCTCTGATGCCGAGCGGCTCGGGATCAGCGAGATACTGTTGCGCAAATTGAGCGCCAACATCAATTCCATCACTGTCATTTCGCCGGGTGAGTGCCTCAAACGCATAAACGACTCGGGGCTCACGGCCACGTACCTGCGTTTTGACCGGAATTTCCCGAAGCTGGGAGTGGACGGTGAATCCTTGACGAGCTTTTCCCGCGCCCTGGGAAGCCGCTACCTGCTCATCAGCGCCGCATTAATAACGGAGAACAACTCCGACAGCTCCATAACAGTAATCTGGACATTTGGACGGAAGTCCGTCCTGAGGACGGTAAGAATTTCCGGACAGATATGGGATGCCGAGAGCGGCCGCAAGCTGTGGGAAGGCTATGCGGTAGGATACAACAGTATGGTCCCTTACGAATCGCCGCCAATTTCGGAAGAAGTGATGGACCAGGCGGTTGAGAGTTTCGTCAATATTATGCTGCCCGGCCCGATCAAAAATAATTAACCTCTGCGGCGATTTTTCCTCATAAATATTCTCCTTTTACCCTTATGCGGGTTGACAACACTGGTCAATTCCGATATGACCAAGCTCTCCCGTGTATTTCTGTTCTTGAGGGCCGGGCTTTCGGATACACTCCTGGTTTGATCGATTTTTGGCAGGAAGATTTGGTGCATGCTGATTAAATGCTGGGGCTCAAGGGGCTCGATTCCGGTATCGGGGCAAGAATACATAAAGTACGGGGGCGACACCACCTGTATCGAGATCCGGGGGGAAGACGGACGGGTAATCATCATTGACGCCGGGACCGGGATCCGCAGCCTCGGCAATGCCCTGCAGAGAGAACAATGCCGCAAAGTTGACCTGTTTTTCACCCATGTCCACTGGGACCATATATTCGGCTTTCCGTTTTTCCGGCCCATCTACTCCGCTGATGTTGAGATCCGGATCCATTGCCCTTATTCGGTGAATATCGAAAAGGTCCTGGAACACCAGATGGTTGCGCCGTTCTTCCCGGTCACTTACGATCAGATCCGGGCCGGCCTGACGTATCTCCATGACGGGCAGGACCGCGTTGAACTGGGAAAAATCTCCGTGGAACCTATTCCTTTGAGCCATCCCAACAGGGGGGCGGGATTCAAGTTCACTGAGAACGGGAAGAGTTTTGTTTTCATGACAGATAATGAACTGGGCTATGTGCATAAGAACGGCCTGTCCTCGGAAGCGTACCGGGATTTCTGTTCGGGAGCCGA
>JBDKTK010000172.1:0-2369 GCA_039680225.1 Syntrophaceae bacterium | reverse complement strand
TGATCTGTTCACCCCGGAACGGGACGGAATCCGTGTGGCCCTCCACCACGATTTTGTTATTTGTATCCTTTATGTTTTCCGCAAGCAGGGCCAGTATCTCTTTGGCCTTCTGGGTGGGTTGGGCGCTCCCCTTCTGGAACATGACGCTCCCTTCCTCATCCGTTATCTGGATCCTCACCCCGCTGTCCGTGATGTCTATTATGACCTGATTTTCCATGGACTTGAGCTTGCGCTCGACCGCCGATTTAATCTTCTTCCTCAGGAGCTCGGCGTTTACCTGGGCCTTTATTGCCGCGATCTTCATGTCCGCGCCGCTTTTCGCGGCAAGTTTATTCACGTCGCTCACGGCGCTTGCTCCCGATTCCTGGAAGATACTGAAATTCCTGAAGTACTCGGACATCATGGCCCGTTTGTCGGGCGACACCATCGACAGCAGCCAAAGCAGCAGGAAGAAGGCCATCAGGGCGGTGACGAAATCGGCGTAAGCGACTTTCCAGGAACCGCCATGGGCCCCCGCGTGCACTTTCTTGATCCTTTTTATGATTATCGGCCTGCCTGACTTGTCGGTCATTTTTTAACCCGCCTCATTGCCTCTTCAACCTCCAGGAACCCCGGCCTCACCAGGACGGGTATGATCCTGCGGCCGAACTCGATGGCGACCTGCGGCGCCGCGTTGTTGCTGACGAACGACTTGAGGGATATTTTCAGGACCCCCATGTACTGGGCCTTGGATTCCGCAATGTGCTCGAGAATGCGCGCCAGGGGCCCCGCAAAACCGTAGCACATGAGGACTCCGAGGAATGTCCCGACCAGGGCCGCGCCGACGCTGTGGCCGATGACCTCCGGCGATTCGCTGATCTTGCCCATTGTCAGGACGACGCCGAGGACGGCGGCAACGATCCCGAGCCCGGGCAGCGCGTCGGCTACATGGGCCACGCTCTTGGAAGGGATCATCTGCTCTTTCAGGAATTCGTCCATTTCGATGTCCATCAGGGCTTCGAGCTCCATCGGGTCTATTTGCGTTGAGATCACGGTGCGCAGCGTATCGGTTATGAAAGTTATAGCTTCATGGTCCTTGAGCACTTTGGGGTACTTCGTGAAAATGGCGCTCTCCTCCGGCCGGTCCACGTCCGATTCAATGGCGACGAGCCCCTGCTTGCGGATCTTGTAGAAAATCTCGCTCAGGAGCATCAGTGTATCAAGGTAGTCCTGCTTGGAATAGGGGTCGCCCTTGAAGACGCCCGTTATCGCGCTGATGACGACCTTGACGGCTTTCATGGGCGTGCCGATCAGGAAGCCGCCGACGGCGGCGCCGAAGATGATCACAAATTCCGCGGGCTGGAAGAGGACGAAGGGGTTCCCCCCCTCCATCAGGTACCCTCCCAATATGGCAACTATAACGACACCCGCTCCGATTAGCACCAGCATCCGGGACTATGTCCTCTTCTTCCTGAGCATTTCTCTCTGCCTCTCAAACACGAACCTGACGATCTCGTCCCGGACAGGTTCATCTATAAAGACAAACCGCACCGAGGTCCGGTAATCGTTGCTCCTCTTTTTGGATGCGATCACCTCGCCGTACAGGTACACGGAAATCGGGTGCGGCATATAGAGGACTGTTTTTATTTCCAGCAGGCCGCCCGCTTCAACCGGCTCCGGGTAACCGAAGCTTATGCCGCCCCCGCTGATATTGACCTGCTGGAAAGGCATCGCGGAGAACCCTTCCCGGTTCAACTGGAGGGTGTTGATGATATACTCGAGTTTCGTGTTCAGCATGACAAGCCAGTCCGAGAGGACCTTGTCCTCCACTTCCGGCGGCCTGGCGAATTCCGGCAGGATCGATTGGCCGGGGAACCGGCAGCGGACATGCTCGCGCTCTTCCTCCGGCACTTTGCGGACCTGGATCGGCAGGTACGCGTCGGCCCGGGAGTATTCCCGATAGTTGAGGAAATTATCGGTTTCCTCTCTCATCCAAGCACCTTCAATGCTCCTGCAGCTTGCTGTTTTCTGTTGCGATCAGCACCTGGAAATCAGATTCCCAGAGCGCCTGGATCAGTTCATCCCTCTTCTTCCCCCGCACTTTTATCATGACCAGGTGGCATTTGTCGTCGCGCAGCGGATGGGTCAGGAGCGTGAACATCTCCGATTCGTACTTGGCGCAGATATCGATGATCTCGCGGAAGACGTCGAGTTTTTCCCTTGCCGGGACCCTCAGGCAGATGCGGATGCTTTCGTCGCCCGCCCTGGTAACTTCCGCAAGCGCGGCGAGCACGTCGGATTCGGTTATTATGCCTGCAAGTTTTTTCCCGCTCATGACGGGCACTGCCCCGATATGCCGCTCTCTCATCAGGACCCCGATGTCCTCGAGG
>JBDKTK010000171.1:0-2328 GCA_039680225.1 Syntrophaceae bacterium | reverse complement strand
CGGGCTATCCATATTGTCCCCCGCTGGCGGGGGATTAAGGGGGTGGTCATGACCCGCTCATGTAACCTGTACAACCGCTCGTTGAGCCTGTCGAAACGAGCAGCACGGGATGTTGTCCACAGAATCTGAGTGGAATTAGAATCTCGCTCGTTGAACCTCGTCGCATTGAGCTGCCGAAATACCGAAAACGAGCATCATCCACCTCCCTCGCCCCTGGTGGGAGAGGGCCGGGGTGGGGAATAACCACTTATTGAACCTGTCGAAACCAGCTGTCCCTATTGTCCCCCGCTGGCGGGGGATTAAGGGGGTGGTCATGACCCGCTCGTGAAACCTGTACAACCGCTCGTTGAGCCTGTCGAAACGAGCAGCACGGGATGACGTCTACAGAATCTGTCACCTCTGAGAAAGCAGGGGTCCAGTCGTAATTCTGGATTCCTTCTTGCGCGGAAGGACGAACGGGCGGATTCCCGTCGCAGCCGGCCCTCGAAGTTTTTAATCGAAGGCCGGCATGACAGCGCTATTTTTATCCGGCCTTTATTGCTCAAGCAGCAAATTCCCGTTTTTTA
Organism: Syntrophaceae bacterium; assembly: GCA_039680225.1. Lineage (GTDB taxonomy): Bacteria > Desulfobacterota > Syntrophia > Syntrophales > UBA4778 > JBDKTK01. The sequence continues at coordinate 1,762 of JBDKTK010000171.1, read as the reverse complement.
TTAATATATATATCCCTTCTAACCAAGAACAGGCTTGACTTTCCCGCGATCTCGGCATATCTGCTATATCTGCGTTCTGAAACTCAAACGGAATCCCAATTTTCTCGCGGAGATGACAATGCCCAGGGACCCATTCGCCAAAACCGTATGTCTTTTTCTTTTATTTTTCCTTTTTTCCGGCTGCGCCCACCATATCGAATTGAAGAAAATCCCCGAGCCGTCCTTTTCGGCGAAATTGCGGGTGCTGGTCCTGCCCGTAACCGCGTCCCAGCCCAGGACGTATTGGACCCTCTCCGACGAAGAATATTCCAGGCTCTCATATTCAATGGTAAGCGGCATCCTCCAGCAAAAAGGCATTTACGAGGTCGTCCCGCAGGCGGACCTCGCGAGGGCGCTGGGAGACCAGAAAGTCGCCGGATGGCAGTGGACGGCCGACAATTATTCCCTGGCCCGCGAGGCGGCCCGGGCAGTCCGCGCCGATTACGTCTTTATCGTGGAGCGGGGCGCGTCCACCCTCATGTACTGGAAGATGGTCCTGATCAACAGAAAGACCGGGAAGCAGTACACCGCTGCCGATCATGTCTCGCGAAAGCAGGATACCGAGTCAATGCGGAAGGAGTACCAGAGGGACATCAAGGAAGCCTACAGGGAGATATTCCTGCTGGCGAAGGCCGACCTGTTTGAGACGGCGGTCCGCCGGGGGAAGACAGCCCAGCACAGGGCGGAAAACGGGAAAAGCGGGGGCAAAAAAATCCAGCGCCAGCCGGAAACCCCTGTCCGGGATAAGCCCGAAATTGCAAAAAAGTCCGGCGACAGGCATTCAGGCAAGACGAGACTGATTGTATATGACTTCGACACCGTGAAGCACCTCGAGATCGCCTCGCTGATACTCTCCGATGCCCTTCGCGAAGAGCTCCAGAAAAACGGCCGGTTCGTCTTGATAAACCGGGAAGACCTCAACCACATAATGGATGAGATCAAGCTGCAGAAGTCGGGCCTTGTTGACGAAAAGCGGGCGGTGCAGCTGGGGAACTGGCTTGCGGCCAACGAAATAGTCACGGGGAAGCTTGCCGTGCTGGGAAGCACTTACGTCCTGACTGTAAAGAGGACGGACATGGGCACGATGGCGGCGCTCGGCATCGGGTCCCTGAAATGCCCGGTGGGCAAAGAGGAGAACCTCCTGGCCGGCATACCGGATATCGCCAGGAGAGTGGCCGGAAGGCCTTGACGACAAGTGAAAATTTTCCTGTCCGTTGCCGTCGATTTCTATTAAATTACCTCTGAGAGCGTCTCGAAACCCAGGCTCCCATACTTTGACCTTGACATTTCGGGCCGAATTCTTTAAAAAATCGCTTCTTTCGACAAATACTGGGGGATCGTCTAGCGGCAGGACTCTAGACTCTGGATCTGGCTACCTAGGTTCGAATCCTAGTCCCCCAGCCAATGGTCCCATCGTCTAGTGGTTAGGACGCTGGCCTCTCACGCCGGAAACCGGGGTTCAACTCCCCGTGGGACTACCAGCACTTATATCAAGGGGTTACGGCAAAGACCGCAACCCCTTTTTATTTTCATGTTTCGTTTTTCCAACCCCATTTCCAACCTCCAATTAAGTAAAATGGGTGGAGTTGCCCCCGATAAACCGGACACCGCCCCTAACTTAACTGCTGCTTTCTAAACTCCCTCGGAGATTTCATTTTCAAACTTTTATGAGGATGATTTTCATTGTAATCCTCAAACCATTTCGGCAGCTGTTCCATGGCGG
>JBDKTK010000170.1:0-12295 GCA_039680225.1 Syntrophaceae bacterium | reverse complement strand
CGCCCGGGACCGCGGCCTGAACGGCGGCACGGGGAAGGTGTGCGACTGGGACATGGCGGCCGCAATCGCCAGGGAAAGGCCGCTCATTCTTTCCGGGGGCCTTGGGCCGGACAACCTGGAAGCAGCGATCAAAAGGGTTAAGCCGCGGGCGGTCGACATCAACAGCGGCATCGAAACCGGGCCGGGCAAAAAGGACCGTGCGAAAATGAGCAAGGCCATAGAGATTGCCAGGAGAATCAAGACCACTGCGCAAAGTTCAATTTTTTCGTGCAGGGGCGGGTCTCAGACCCGCCCGGATTTCCATACGGAGTCAAACGGGCGGGTTTAAAACCCGCCCCTGCATGGTGACGATTACATGAATGAGGGAAAAAAATGAAAAATCTGCCGGACAAAAAAGGCCACTTCGGGGTTTACGGGGGCAGGTATGCGGCGGAAACGCTGATGCCGGCTTTGATCGAGCTCGAGGCGGCTTACGCCGAAGCTCGCCGCGATACGGCATTTAAAGACGAGCTTGACCGCTACCTGCGCGACTATTCCGGAAGGGAGACGCCCCTTTACTTCGCCGCGGGCCTGACGGAAAAGCTGGGCGGCGCGAAAATCTACCTCAAGCGCGAGGACCTCAACCATACCGGCTCTCACAAGATCAACAACACCCTGGGCCAGGCGCTGCTTGCCCGGCGCATGGGGAAGAAAAGGGTCATTGCCGAAACGGGCGCCGGACAGCACGGTGTCGCCACCGCCACGGTCGCCGCCCTGTTCGGGATGGAATGCAGGGTCTTCATGGGGGAGGAAGACATCAGGCGCCAGGCCCCCAACGTCTTCCGGATGAAGATCCTCGGCGCCGAGGTCGTGCCCGTCAAGTCCGGGACCGCCACGCTCAAGGACGCCATGAACGAGGCGATGCGCCACTGGGTCGCCCGGGTGAGGGATACTTTTTATATCATCGGCTCCACTGCCGGCCCTCACCCCTATCCCATGATGGTCCGCGATTTCCAGAGCGTCATCGGCAGGGAAACTAAAATCCAGATCAAGAGGCAGGAGGGCAGGTTTCCGGATTACGTGATCGCCTGCGTCGGCGGGGGCAGCAACGCCATGGGCATCTTTTATCCGTTCCGCAATGACCTCGACGTGAAACTTGTCGGCGTGGAAGCGGCGGGAAAGGGGGTTGCCACCGGGCAGCATGCCGCGAGCATCAGCGCCGGCCGGGTCGGGGTACTGCACGGGAACAAGACCTTCCTCCTCCAGGACGAGTTCGGCCAGGTCAGGGACGCCTACTCGATCGCGGCAGGCCTGGATTATCCGGGTGTCGGCCCGGAGCACAGCTATTTCAACGAGACCGGGAGGGCCAGGTATATCTCCATTAAAGATGAAGAGGCAGTGAAGGCGTTCCTGTTCCTCTGCCGCCACGAGGGGATCATCCCCGCCCTGGAGAGCGCCCATGCCGTGGCTTATGCCATGCGGCTGGCGCCCGAACTGGGCAGAGACAAGATAATCGTTATTAATCTCTCCGGCAGGGGGGACAAGGACGCCGCAGTCATTCATAGCCTTGGGCATAGCCTTGGGGCCGAAGGAGGTGACCAGTAATGGACCGGAACCGCATTGATGAAAAATTCGCCGACTTGAAACGCATGGGGGAAAAGGCCTTCGTCGCTTATGTCACAGCCGGGGACCCCAGCCTGGAGAAAACGCAGGAGATCGCTGTTGCCCTGGAGCAGTCCGGCGTGGACATTCTGGAGATCGGCGTCCCGTTTTCCGACCCGACCGCCGACGGGCCGGTAATCCAGGAGGCGTCCCAGAGGGCGCTGCGCAACGGGACGACGCTTTCCGGGATCCTTGACATGATCAGTTCGTTGAGGGAAAAGAGCGCGGTGCCGATCGTCCTGTTCAGCTATTTCAACCCCATCTTTTCCTTCGGCGTCGAGGTGTTCGCTCAACGGGCCGCGCGCGCGGGGGTGGACGGCGTCCTCGTCGTCGACCTGCCCGCGGAGGAAGCGGATGAACTGAAAAAATATACGGACCCGCTCGGGATAAAATTCATCTTCCTGCTGGCCCCCACTTCGGGAGAGCAGCGGATCAGGGCCGCAGCCGCGAAAGGCTCCGGGTTCCTGTATTATATTTCCGTAACGGGGGTTACCGGGACGCAGCTGCCCCAGGCGGAGCAGATCGAAGCGGATATAAATATAATAAGAAAATACACTTCAGTCCCCGTCGTTTCCGGCTTCGGTATTTCCAGTCCCGAGGTGGCCGGCAGGATAGCCGCAAAGGCGGACGGGATAGTGATCGGCAGCGCTTTCATGAAAATTATAAGCGAAAACCCCGGCGATGGCGCGATCGGGAAGGTCCGGGATTTTGCAGCCGATGTCAGGAAGGGAATTTCAAAATAACCCTTCCAGGCTGATGTAAAAGACAGGCCTTTGGTGATAATATCAGTTTGGGCCCTTCCCCCCTCGGGGACAATCCGGGCCGGGAACTGAAATGAAGATCCAGTACGACATTGCCTCTTATTTAGAGAGGCAGCCGAAGCCGGGGCTGATCATATTCGCTTTCAGCATTTCTGCGTTCCTGGAATTTCTGAATTATTTTTTTGGGCATGAGCTTCGTCTCGTTATCTTCCATTTCGTCCCCCTTTACTTGCTGATATGGTTTGTCAGGACAAGGTGGGCGATTCTGCTCGCGATCGCGAGTTCCTTCTCCTGGTACATTGTGGGGAGGCTGGCCCTCGACATCTACTTACCCGGCTATACCTGGAATGCGCTGACGCGGCTGGCAATTTTTATAATCTTCATCTACATGGTGAATGCGTACAAAAGGGAAAGGATCTTCGCGAGGGAGGATTTCCTGACCAAGATCGCCAACAACCAGCACTTCGCCGAAATCTCCGGCATGGAAATAGAGCGCTGCCGCAGGTACGGCCACCCGTTCAGCCTCGTCTATATCGACGTGGACAACTTCAAGGCGGTAAACGACAACTTCGGCCATTCGACGGGCAACGAGCTGCTCTACGAGGTCGCGCAGGGGATCAGGATCAACATCCGGGCGAGCGACATGGTTGCCCGCCTCGGCGGAGACGAGTTCGCGATCCTGTTGCCGGAAACAGGCTACGACCAGGCGGGCGCGATAATCCCGAAACTCCGGGAGAAGCTGATATCGCTGATGCAGGAACATAAATGGCCGGCCACATTCAGCTTCGGGATGGCGACCTTTATCAAGGCCCCGGAGAATTTCGACGAGATGGTCCGGCAGGCGGACATCCTGATGTACCAGGCCAAAAATGAAGGGAAAGACACGATCAGGTCGGGCATTTACCGGTGAGTGAATTCAGCCCGCCCTCTTTACGGGGCCGGGCGGGAATATGCCCCGGCCGAAACCGCGGATGTCTTCGATGGTGAAAAAGGCCTGCGGGGCCGAATTCGTGATCAGCCCCTTAACCCTGTCCAGGTCCTTCCGGTTTATTATCGTATAAATCATCTTGACGGGCCCGTTCGCTCCCTGCCCGTCGAGGCGGGTCACGCCGAAGCCTTTCGATGCAAGTAGTCTGGGAAGGCCGTTTTCCTCCTGGAGGATTATCCGGACGGAAACTTTCCCGACAGCTATCTTCTCCTCGATCAGCATGCCGACGAAATTCCCCATTGAAAACCCGGCCGCATAGGCCACGTAATACACCGGGCTGGTGAGGTTTTTCATTATCTGGGCAACGGCAATGAGCCACAGGAAGACCTCGAAGAATCCTATAACGGCGGCCAGCAGTTTCATCCCCCTGGAAATGTAAATGATCCGGATCGTCATCAGCGAGACGTCCATAATGCGGGAAACGAAGAGCAGGATGGGGAGGATTATCCAGGTGAACAGGTCTGAATTTATGAAAGCGTTAAAATCCATAGAGCCTCGAAAACAGGCCGCGGTATAACCCTAAATCGCCGGAATGTCAATCCTGGTCTCATTTTCCCGATTTTCTTAGCAGAGGACTGATTACGCTGTTTCCGCTTCAAACCCGCCCGTTTGCGGCGGATATTTTGAATGGCGGGCGGGTCCGGACATTGGATTTAAGGGCCGGGATGCCGGGAGATCTCAGGGATTTGCCGCGTACCACCGCGCGTCGGCGAGGACCGTCGATGTTTCCGTCTGGCGGGCGGGAATGGACCAGTACTTGTCCAGGAGGAAGTCCTTCATTTCCGGGGTGACTTCCCGGAAACCGTGCTTTTCGTAGAATTTGACCGCCCACCACGCGGCTTTCCAGGTCCCGACAAGCACGGGTTTGCTGGTTTTTCCGTAGAGAAATTCGAGCAGGCGGGAGCCCACCCCCTTTCCCTGCCGCTCGGTCAGGACGTACGCATGCCTGACCAGGTGGACGTCGCCCCTGTCCTGGAGGCCCATAACGCCGGTGATGCCGCTGTAGTCCTCGAGCACCCAGAACTCGACGCCCGAGCGGATCTCGTGGATCAGTTCGTCACAGGGCATGTACGGCTCTTTCCAGCGGTCTTCCGGGATAACCCCTTTGTACCGGCGGGAGGCGTCGTCAATCAACGAGTAAAGGGATTTCAAATCTGCAGGCGTGGCGGCCCGGATTACAGGTTCGCTATTCATTTTCCTTAGCCTTTTGCGGCGGCCTGGGCGGCTTTTGCCTGGTAAGACTTTCTATCCCCGCTTACCAGCGCCGCGATAATTATCATGGCCAGGCACAGCAGCTGTCCCATTGTGAAAGGCCCCAGGACAAAGCCCAGCTGGGAGTCGGGTTCGCGGAATGCTTCGATGATAAAGCGCACCGCGCCGTATCCGATTATATAGACACCCAGGAAGGCCCCCTTCGGGATACCCGCTTTCCTGAACCTCCAGAGGATGGCAAACAGGAATATCCCCTCGAAAAAAGCCTCGTAGAGCTGGGAGGGGTGGCGCAGTTGCCGGGTGGGGTCATAGGGGAAGTACATGCCCCAGGCGGCATTCGTGACCCTGCCGTAAAGCTCGCCGTTGAGGAAGTTGCCGAGCCGTCCGAAGGTATAGCCCAGGGGAACTATCGGGCACAGCAGGTCGGCCAGGTTCCAGAAATCAATTTTGTATTTCCTGCAGTATATCAGGCCCGCAATCAGCACGCCGATGGCGCCGCCGTGATACGACATGCCGCTGATCCCGACAAAGCGCAGCCCATCCGAGAATTCGAAGGGCAGGATGATTTCCAGCGGATGGTGGGCGTAGTAGGAGAAATTGTAAAAAACCACATACCCCAGCCGGGCCCCGATGATGAGGCCGGTGATCATCCAGATAAACAGGTCCTGGACGGTTTCCGAAGAGTAGTCCCGGAACCTTTCCTCGCGCCTGATCCTGTATACGGCCAGCAGGTAAGTGGTGAGGAACGCGGCAATGTACATCATGCTGTACCAGCGCAGCTGGAAGGAGCCGATCTGGAAAATGCTGGGGTTGATATGCTCCGGCAGGTGCTGCCAGAATTGTATGAATGAATCCATGGGTTCCGTTCTTAGTAAGAGTCGCCTTTGAGTACTCTGACATAATGCTGGGCCGCAAATGCCGCGGTCGCTCCGTCCCCGCAGGCGGTAATTACCTGGCGCAGGAGCTTGCAGGTGCAGTCGCCGCCGGCGAATATCCCCGGGGCGGACGTCTTCATGTCCCTGTCAACCTGGATATAGCCGCTGGGGTCCAGATCGACTATCCCCTTCAGCAGTTCGGTATTGGGGTCCAGGCCGATGAAAATAAACACTCCGTCGACCTTCAATTCGCTCATCTCCCCGGACTTGATGTTCTTGATCTTCAAAGAGGTTACCCCGTCATCACCGCCGGCAATCTCCTCCGGATAGGAATCCCAGATGAAATTGATCTTTTCGTTGGCAAAGGCCCTTTGCTGGATGATTTGCGTCGCCCGCAGTTTGTCGCGGCGGTGGATTATAGTGACCTTCGTGGCGAACTTGGTGAGGAAGCCGGCTTCCTCTATGGCGGTGTCCCCCCCGCCGATCACGGCCACTTCCCGGTCGCGGAAAAACGGCGCGTCGCAGGTGGCGCAATACGAAATCCCCCTGCCCACGTACTCGTCTTCGCCGGGTATGCCGATTTTCCTCCAGGACGTGCCAGTGGCGCTGATAAGGGCCAATGTCTTATAAGCCGACTTGGCCTCGACCTCCCAGCCTTTCACACCGCCCAGGTCTATCTGCTTAATGGATTTGGCATCTTCGGACTTCGTCTGGAGGCCGAATTTTGCCGCCTGTTTTTTGAGTTTCTGGACCAGTTCGTAGCCGCCCACGCCGTCCGGGAACCCCGGAAAATTCTCCACGTGCGGCGTGAACGTTATCTGGCTCGCTCCGGCGCTCCCCGAAAGCATGAGCGTTTTCATGCCGGCGCGCGACGCGTAAATGCCGGCCGTGAAGCCGGCGGGACCGCCGCCCAGGATTATTACATCAAACACATCTTCCGGAATTGAAACTGAACTCATGAAATCCTCCCGGCAATTTATTTTTTCAAGGTTGGAAGAAAGACACTGCCAAGTCAACCTTTTTTAGAACGCGGATTAGCGGACGATCTCTATCTCGTCCCCGGAACTGATCTCGCCCTCCTGCAATACCTCGGCAAAGACCCCCTCGCGGGGCATGACGCAGTCCCCGACCGTGTTGAAGATGTGACAGCGGTCATGGCATACCTTCCCGATCTGGGTTATCCGCAGGAGCGACTTGCCGATGCGGAGTTTCGTGCCTATGGGCAGGGCCGGCAGATAAATCCCCTCCGTCGTGATGTTTTCGGCGAAATCGCCGAATCCGACATCCAGGCCCTTTTCCCTTATTTTATTTATGCTCTCCTCGGCCAGAAGGCTCACCTGCCTGCCCGTCCCGGCGTGCGCGTCGCCTTTTAAGCCGCAGTTCAGCAGGAGATGGCCTTTGCCCGCATTTGTCTTTTTTTGGCCGACTTTCTCGCCGATGTTGACGGCCAGGACCTTTCCTTTACTCATTTCCTTTATGACCTCTAACTCTCATTTTAAAAAGGTAGTCAAGATACCTAATGGCTGGTACAGGCGCAAGTTTTTTGTAAAACAGCCATTAAAATTTCTTGACAGCAGGCAGTAAAACATTTAATTACTACTAAATCAATAGTAATGATAGGGAATAGAGGAGCCAAGGGTGATTCTATGAAATTGTCGACAAGGTCCCGTTATGGAGTAAGATTAATGCTCGCCCTGGCGAGGAGTTACGGCCAGGGGCCGCTTTATCTGAAAGACATAGCGCGTTCCGAGGAAATTTCAGAAAAGTACCTGAGCCTGATCATAATCCCGCTCAGGGGCGTGGGGCTGGTCAACTCAACCCGGGGGTCTCATGGCGGGTACACGCTGGCAAGATCGCCGGAGAAAATCACCATGAAGGAAATCGTTGACGTCCTGGAGGGCAACTGTCTCGTTGACTGCATCAAGGACCCGGCCGCATGTTCGCGGGTGTCAACTTGCGCCAGCCGGGACATCTGGGCCATGCTGGAAGGAAAGATTTCCGAAACCCTGGGTTCGATTACTCTCCAGCAGCTTGTCAGGATCAACCAGGACAAGGTTGAAAAGAACCTGAGCAATAATATTTGAGGCGGCCATGAACATATATTTCGATAATGCAGCCACAACGCCGGTCGCCCCGGAAGTGCTCGCGGCGATGATGCCGTTTTTTGGGAACTTCTTCGGCAATCCGTCAAGCCTGCATGCCTTCGGCCAGGACGCGCGCCGGGCAATGGAGGCGGCCCGCGCCGAACTGGCCCGGCTGATCAACGCCGATCCCGATGAAATAGTTTTCACGAGCGGCGGGACCGAGAGCGATAATTTTGCCGTCAAGGGGGTCGCCGGGGCGAACAGGGACAGGGGCAACCATATTATTACGACAAAGATCGAGCACCATGCGGTGCTGGAGCCCTGCCACGTCCTGGAAAACCAGGGGTTCAGGGTCACGTACCTCGACGTTGACGAATACGGGCTTGTGAGTCCCGAGGATGTAATAAAGGCGATAACGCCGGAAACGATCCTGGTCTCCGTGATGCATGCCAATAACGAGATAGGGACCGTGGAGCCAATCGCCGAAATCGGGCAGATCACACGGGACATGGGAATTTACCTTCATACGGACGCCGTCCAGACCGTGGGGCATCTTCCTATCGACGTGCAACAGATGAATGTCGACCTGCTGAGCTCCTCTGCCCACAAGCTGAGCGGGCCGAAGGGCATAGGTTTCCTCTATATCCGGAAAGGCACAAAGATGGCGCAGTTCATGCACGGCGGCGGACAGGAGAAGAATAGAAGGGCTTCGACGCAGAATGTGCCCGGGATCGTGGGCTTCGGAAAGGCCGCGGAAATTGCCCTCAAGGAAATGGATGCGGAGATCGAGAGGCTGACGGGGCTGCGCGACAGGTTCATCAGGGAAGTCCTTGCCCGGGTCCCGCACGCAAGGCTCAACGGCCATCCCCAAAAGAGGCTTCCCAACAATATAAATTTATCGGCGGCCTATGTGGAAGGGGAGGCCCTTGTCCTTAACCTGGATATGCAGGGCGTGGCGGCGTCCACGGGCTCGGCATGCACATCAGGCAGCTTTGAACCTTCTCACATCCTCAAAGCAATAGGCCTCCCGCTGGAGATGTCCCAGGGGTCGATCAGGTTTACGCTGGGCAGGATAACCAAAGACGAAGAGGTCGATTATGTAATCGGCATACTTCCCGGGATAATTGAAAAACTGCGGGCGCTTTCGCCTGTTTATAAAAAGGTTAAAGATGGAACTATTTAAAAGCAGCAAATTGCAGGAACATTATCGCAATCCCCGCAATGCCGGGTGCATGGATAATCCCGACGGCAAGGGCAGGGCCGCAAACCCCGTGAGCGGGGATGTAATCGAGATTTATCTGAGGATCGAGGCCGGCTGGATAACTGAAGTCAAATTCAAGAGTTTCGGTTCGCCTGCCGCAATTGCGGTAAGCTCGTTACTGACGGAAACTGTAAAAAGCAGAAGAACAGATGATGCCCTGGTGCTCTCGTCTCAAGTACTCGGCGAACTCGTGGGTGAGCTGGCGCCGGGAGATCTGCACTGCCTTGTATTGGCCAGGGAGGCCTTTATGAGCGCGATTGATGATTATCACCGCCGGGGCATGCGTATTCTGAAATCCGCGACGGGATAAATCTTCCCCCTTCCCTGAAGGGGAGGACTTGAAAAGGTAATGGGTTTGAAAAAGAAAGTCCTGGCAGCCATGAGCGGAGGGGTCGACTCCTCCGTAGCCGCATGGCTCCTGAAAAAAGAGGGATACGAAGTCACAGGGGTGACGATGTGCCTGGGCGTGAAGGAAGACGGCCTGGAGCGGGCGAAGTGCTGCGGCCCGGAGGCCCTGGAAGACGCCAGGCTCGTTTGCAATACCCTCGGGATCCGCCATTATGTCCTCGATTACGCGGGCGAGCTGGAAGAGAAGATCATCACCAAGTTCGTCAGCGAGTACAGCAGGGGCCGTACCCCCAATCCCTGCGTGGACTGCAACCGTTTTCTCAAATTCGGGACCCTCCTGGAAAAGGCGAGGGCAATGGGGTTTGATTATCTGGCAACGGGGCACTATGCCCGGATCGAAAAAACAGACAGTTCCTTTCGCCTCCGCAAACCGAAGGACAGGAGGAAGGACCAGTCGTATTTCCTCTATGCGATAGCGCGCGAGGACCTCGGTTCAGTCCTGTTCCCCCTGGCCCCCTATACAAAGGACGAGGTAAGGGCCATTGCCGAAAAGGAGGGGATACCGGTATTCGCCAAGGAAGAGAGCCAGGACCTGTGCTTCGTGACCAGGAAAGGGCTCCCGGAATTTTTGCAGAGCAGGGCTGCCGTCAGTCCGGGCCCAATTACGGATTCGGCCGGCAGGGTGCTGGGAGAGCACCGCGGCATCCAGTTCTATACAATCGGACAGCGATCGGGATTGGGGATAAGCAGCGCGTCGCCCTTATACGTTATTGCGATCGACCCTGACCGCAACAGGATAACCGTCGGCGGCAGGGAGGGACTGAAGTCCAAAGGGCTCATTGCCGGGGACCTGGTGGTCCTCGCGGATAACTGGCTGCCGGAAGACAGGGAAATCCTGGCCAAGATCCGCTACAGGAAGAAAGAAGTGCCCTGCAAGGTTGAAGAGTTGCATGACAAAGTCCGCGTAATATTCGCGGAACCGCAGGAGTCCGTCACACCCGGCCAGGCCGTGGTTTTTTATGAAGGAGACGTCGTCCTCGGAGGCGGGGTCATCGAAGAGGTTATTGGTGGAACTGACTGAAAAAATCGAAAAATTAAGGCGCGAGCGCAACGCCGTCATCCTGGCGCACAACTATCAATTGCCGGAGGTGCACGATATTGCCGATTATGTGGGCGACTCTCTGGGCTTGAGCATCCAGGCCTCAAAGACGCAGGCGGACGTGATTGTTTTTTGCGGGGTACACTTCATGGCGGAGACAGCGAAGATAATCTCGCCGGAAAAGACGGTCCTCATTCCCGACCCGAAAGCGGGCTGCCCCATGGCGGACATGCTCACGGCGGCCCAGCTTAAGGAATTGAAGGCAAAGCACCCCGGCGCAAAAGTGGTCTGCTATGTGAACACGACCGCCGAAGTGAAGGCGGAGTGCGACCTGTGCTGCACCTCGGCAAACGCCGAACGCATCGTGCAGAAAGCATTCCCGAACGGCGGGGAGATCATCTTTGTCCCCGACCAGTACCTGGCGACATACGTCGCTTCGCGGACGGGGCGCGATTTCGTGATCTGGAAGGGGTTTTGCCCGACCCACGCGCGGATCCTGCCGGAACACATCCGCGAGCAGAGGAGACTGCATCCCGGGGCCGAGGTGATTGTGCACCCGGAATGCAAGCCCGCAGTTATCGAGCTTGCCGACCAGGCGCTTTCGACGGAAGGCCTGTGCCGCTATGTTCAGCAGACACCGGCAAAGGAAATAATTGTGGGAACCGAACTGGGTATTATCCATCGCCTCAAAAAAGAAAATCCGGGCAAGACATTCTACCCGGCAACGGAACTGGCGGTCTGCCCGAATATGAAGCTCACGACCCTGGAGAAAATACTCTGGTCCCTGGAGGAAATGACCCATGAAGTCCGGGTCCCGGAAGACGTCGCCCGCAAGGCCCGGGTGAGCATAGATAAAATGCTGAGCCTTTAATTTTTAATATAACGACCGTAGGGGCGACCGGCGGCCGCCCTTTCAGTCCGGTTAAAAAATGGAATCATTTGAGATAACGGCCATCAACAAAGGTATCCGCGAGCGCCGGAGCGTGCCGGTGACGGAAGAAGTGCCCTTCACGGTTGAGGTCAACGGCAGGGAGATAGCGACGCTGCTCTGCAGCCCGGACGACCTCAGGGACCTGGTCGCAGGATTCCTTTATACATCAGGGCTTGCCAACGAGGCGCCCCGGACTGAAGACATTGTGATTGATAACGAGCGCTGGAACGCGAACGTTTCAATGTCCGGCGGAATTCCCGAAGATATGGTGTTCAGGAGGATTTACACTTCCGGATGCGGCCGGGGGATCATTTTCCACAGCCCGCTTGACATTCTGAATCGCGCCCCGCTGGCCGACGGCTTTAAAATAAAGGCAGAGGCAGTCACCTCTCTCATGAACGAATTTTTGAACAGCTCGGCAGAGCACAGGGAAACAAGGGGCGTGCACAGCGCGGCCCTCGCCGATGCCGATGGAATCCTGATCTTCAGGGACGACATCGGCAGGCACAACGCTTTTGACAAAGTGGTGGGGGCAGCCCTCCTTGCGGGGATTTCCCTCGAGGACAAGGCCATTTTGTCGAGCGGCAGGATATCGTCTGAGATCTTTTCCAAGGCGCTCAGGTGCAGGGTTCCCGTCCTGGTCGCGGCGGGAGCCCCGACCAACCAGGCCGTAAAACTCGCGCGTCAGGTAAATATGGCCCTCGCGGGCCGCACACGAGGAAATCGAACAATTGTCTACAGCGCGGAAGAAAGAATAATTTAGAAACTCAATCTGTCCCCCGCCGGCGGGGGATAGCGAACACCTGACGAACGGAGAAGAAAATGAGCAAAATAGATTCGAGACTTAAAACAGAAACACTGGCCCTGCACGGCGGGCAGGAAGCCGACCCGACAACCGGATCGAGGGCCGTGCCCATATACCAGACGACATCGTACCAGTTCAAAAGCACCGAGCACGCGGCTGCCCTCTTCGGGCTATCCGAGTTCGGCAATATCTACCGCCGGATCATGAACCCGACGACGGACGTCCTTGAAAAAAGGACGGCCCTGCTCGACGGCGGCGGGGGCGCGCTCGCGGTCGCCAGCGGCCAGAGC
>JBDKTK010000169.1:0-1847 GCA_039680225.1 Syntrophaceae bacterium | reverse complement strand
GGAGCAGTAAACCGGGGTATTCCCTTATTGAGACAGGGCAATGGCGAAACTAACATCAACAATGATCAAATCAGTGATGAGCAGCTCCGGACGCATATCCAGTGGGAGTAGCCATGCTATCAAGGATCATCTTTTTGATCTTTTGGTTTCTGATATGTTTCTATTCAATGACGTTTCTGACCAGTGTGTACGTGCCGCTGGACAATGGGATTAAACCGGATAATTCAATATTCCAGATTTTCATTGACTTCATGCATCAGCTTGGATAATTGATGGCAGGTAATACTCAGAAACATTCTCTTGTCCCCTGATCCATTTTTTGAATTTGGCAATTTATTTAAGCTTTTGTTTCGACCTTTTTCCAATTGCGTCCGGTTCATATAGCCCAAATTCTTCGCCGCACACCCGGATAGATTATGGTCACCGTTCTGAAATGCATTCTGGCCCTGTTCATCCTGACCGGCATTGCCGTTTCCATCTACGGAGGCCGGGAGCTCCTCGTTACGGCAAGCTTTGTCAAAAATTCCGCGGAGCGGTTGAGGGGCACGTTTGTGGGATATGTCAGGGAAGAGGTCGTGTCGGGCAGTTCGAGCTCTTCACCCAACGACTGGGGCCGGCTGGATTCCACTGACAGCATCTCGTACATGAGTTATCCTGAATTCGAATTCGACGCCGCAGACGGCCGAAAAGCGCGCGCCGTGGGTAGAAAACATCACCTGCTTGAAAGGTTCACTCCCGGACAACAGGTCGAGATAATCGTATCGCCGCAAGGAGACCACCGCCTGGCCGACTTCTATTCCCTGTACTCGTTAGACCTCTGCATTTTCGCGCTGGGGCTTTTTTTCATCCTGGTCCCGTTTGCCGTCTGGAGTGTCGTAATCCCCTCGTTTAAAACCCCGGCAGGACTGGAAATGGCAGGGCGTTTCAGCGCCATGTTCAGAGAGATTGCCGATTCGGAGGTGGGGCCGTTCCGTGTCATTACCATCCTGAAAGGGACGGCTGTATTCATTGCAGCGGTAATTGTTATCGGATTGGCTTCCGGGCTCGCCCCCTTTCTCAAGCAGTTGCGCTTCGGGACCGGGTATGCATTGATCGAGTCGCTGGAGCAGAAGCGATTCGATGATGCCCGAGAGCTGATTCTCCGGAAAAAGGGGATCAACACCGTGAACGAGTATAACCAGAGCCCGCTGCTGCTGGCCCTCGAAGCCCGGCGTTTCGACCTGGCGCGCCTCCTCATCGAGGCCGGCGCCAAGGTGAATATCAAAAGCAAAATGTACATGACGCCGCTGCGCGTCGCCGCGCAGGCGGGAGACCTGGAGACGGTCAGATTGCTCCTTGCCGGGGGCGCTTCGCCCGAAGTGCCCGAGGACGAAACGCCACCGGCCGTCTACGCCCTGTTAAAGGGCCACGATGAGATAGTTCGTCTCATCATCGAGTCTGGCTGCGACCTCCACCGGCAATACATTTCCGCCGATGGCAGTTACACGATCGGCGATATGACAATCATCGCCCGTAAACCCGAACTGACGGACATCATCCGCCGCCGGGGCGGGTCCTTCACTCGTGCGAATTGAATCCGGGAGGATATTTTATGAGAAGAATTGTTTCAGCTTTTCTTTCCTTGTTGTTCGTATTGACGGCGGTTGTGATCGCCTTGGGAGATCAACCGGTTATGGACAAAGAGAAGGAGGACTTCCTTTTATCCTCTCTTGCCGGCCCGTATCACGTGATAGGCCGCCTTCCGGATTCTCGGAAAACGTATTCCGGCCAAATGGACATAAGCAGGAAGGGACATAAATTGGTCCTGGAGAGAAAAATAAACGGTGTGAAGATTACGGGCGAGGCCA
>JBDKTK010000168.1:0-24448 GCA_039680225.1 Syntrophaceae bacterium | reverse complement strand
TCGAGATATTCCGGCGCCTGCACAGCGACAGGGAGTTTGAGGGCACCGGGGTTGGGCTGGCCATCGTCAAAAAAGTCGTCCAGAAGCATGGCGGCACGATCTGGGCCGAAGGCAAGCCCGGCGGCGGCGCGAAATTCTGCTTCAAGCTGCCCGCCTGATCATTTTTATCTTTCCTTCCATAAACATTATTCCAGTGACAATCGTCACATCAATCCTCCCGGAAAAAGATTAAGTATTGCCCCAACAGAGCAGCAGCGGCACCAAACCTTCATCACAAATGAAAATTGTCCTCTTATGAGAGAATTTCCTGCCTTAAAAAATTGCAGTATCCGCCGCCCGGCCCGGGATAACAAGCGGGCCCCCAATCCAACTGTGTCTTGCTTTCAATATAACTGTAAAAATGAGAGGGAATCATGGGAGAGAGACTGATCCGTATCTATGAGATCGTAACGGAAAAGATCGGCTTGCAGGGCAGGTTGGAGCTGGCGAGCAGGACCGGAATATCCATGAATGAGGCGGCCCGCATCAAAGATACCGAAGAGCTTGTCGAAAAATTCAAACAGGAAGCCGGATTCATTTACGAAAAGATAATGAAGAACGGCCGTTAACCATGGGAGCCCCGGTGAACAACCTGAAACTCATAATCGACAACAAACATAATTCAATCCCGGGTCCCGATGGGGCGGATGCCCTGGCTGCGGCAGATTCGGCAAATGCCAGGGACCAGTTTTTTCCTCTTGTCGGATTGAGCCTCGGCAGTTTCCTGCAGGCCATCTCGATGGACCAGCAGACCTGCATCCTTGAAGTCTGCCGGGACGGCGACCGGGGAAGCTTCTTCTTTGTTCAGGGCAACCTGTATGATGCAGCATGCGGATCCCTTGATGGAGAGGGAGCTGCCCTGGAACTGGTATCCTGGGAGGGGGTCAGGTTCAACATAAAGAAAATTGCCGACAAGTCCCGCGTGCTCAGGAAGATAACCAGGAGCCTTATCTCCCTGCTCATGGAGAGCACGAGGCAGAGCGATGAAAAAAAGAGCCCCGGACACGATCCTGATGATCGCGAAGAGGAGATCGAAACCAGCCTCGACAGCCCAGTCGACGACAATAAGAATGCGGAGATTGCGGAAGAGCCTGCCCGCGCCGCAAACGCCGAAACGGATATCAGGGCGGCCCTTCAGCAGTGCATAGACCGGCTGGCAAACGAAATGCAGGATGCCCTTATCCGGTCGGTAATCATCGATTTCGAATCCGGCGAAGTGCTCGCCGGCCAGGGCGTGAAATTGTCCGCCCTCGATTATTACGAAGAAATAAACCGCATGTTCGACAGGGTTGCCAGGGCCCACTCTTCCGAGCCGGGGCGGTATTTCCTGCTCAACATTGATGAAAGCCGGACAATCATTTTCCTTAATATCCACAGCATAAGGTGGGCAGTAGATTTCGACAGCAGAAAAATGAAGCTGGGAGTATTCATGAACATCATGGCCCCCAGGATTACGGAATGGTGTGAAAGCGTGGTGCAGACTGTGGATTCAAGCCATGATTTATAATGGACTGATATCTAATTAAAAATAACTGAAAAGGAGGAGACATGAACATCCAGAAACTGAACGATTGTATGGAAATGTTGAAGAAAGACATGGGGGACGGCCTGATCGCTTCAAGTATCATAACCATGGCCGACGCCCAGACACTGGTCGCGACCGAAAATTCCAAGCCCGGGGCTGCTTCGATGTTCAGCGAGGTTACCGGTTTTATCCAAAAGTCGCTTTCCCAGGGCTATCCGGCCCTCGGGCGCTATTACTACCTGGACCTTGCCGGGAATAAAGGGATGCTTTTCATCCCCTTCGGGGATTTCCAGTGGGGCATCGCGATCGACACCAAAAAAGCGAAACTCGGCCTGTTGCTGAACATTGTACTTCCGAAAATCATCAATTCGTTTGAGGAAGCCGTTATCAACTAAGGGTACTTGAGATTTCCGGCGCGCATCGCTTGAGGCGCCGAGGAGGGCGACATGGCAGAGAAACTTGTACGCATTTACGAAATCGTCACGGAGCACGCCGGTTTGCAGGGCCGAATGGAACTTGCCCAGAAGACGGGATATTCAATGGTCCAGGCGGCTTCGGCGAAGGACACCGAAGAGCTGCTGAGCAAATTTAAAGCGGTGGCAAGCGACATCATCGGAAAAGGCATTTAGATTAATTGACTAAGCGGGTGAAACTATGAACCTGGTACTTGGCCGGGCGCAGCTCGACAGCATTGATGCAATCCTCACGGAGAACCTGCTCGGCATCGGCGCCCAGACGGCGATCCTGATAGACACGGCAGGCAACATAGTTGTGGTTGCCGGGAACGGGAGCGGCTCGCCCGATGTTTACTCGCTTGCGGCGCTTGCCGCCGCTAATTTCGGGGCCATGAACAGCATGGCCCAGATCATCGGCGAGCACGAATTTTCCCTGCTATTCCATAAGGGGCAAAGAGAGAATATCCACCTGAGCAAGGTCAACGATAATTTTCTGCTCCTGAATATTTTCAACAACCAGGTTTCGCTCGGATTTCTAAGGCTGAAAGTCACAAAGGTCATAGAGGAACTGCTCGGGATCCTCGAAGGCGAGGGCCGGAATCCCAATTAGTGAAAGGTATTTTGAATTGGCGTTTATAAATCTGAAAGACAGGGTGATCCAGGCAAAGATCGTCTATTACGGCCCGGGAAGGTGCGGAAAGACGACGAACCTGGAATACATATACAAGAAATGCCGTCTCCAGATAAAGTCCGAGATGGTCTCGGTAAATACGGAAGGCGACCGGACCCTCTTTTTTGATTTCTTCCCTTTCGATATAGGGAAAATCAGGGGGTACGAAGTAAAGGTCCAGCTCTACACCGTGCCCGGCCAGGTAAAGTACAATTCCACGAGGCGCCTGGTCCTGAAGGGCGTGGACGGTGTGGTTTTCGTGGCGGACTCCGCGGTGGAGCGGCGCAATGCCAATGTGGCCTCCCTGAAGAACCTCCAGGAAAACCTCAACCTTTACAGTAAGAGCATATCCAAAATACCCCTGGTGCTGCTGTACAACAAGCGTGACCTGGACAAGAACGGAACACCCGTGCTCGACCTGGACATGCTGGAGCAGGACCTGAACACCGAATTGAAAGTCCCTTCGTACGAGGCCAGCGCCATTGAAGGGGACAACGTGATCATGACTTTAAAAAGAATAATATCCCTGACAATGGCGTCACTGGAAAAAGAGTTGGAGTAAGCGCATGGGAGCACAAATGGAAGCAAAAACTGAATCATCCTTCATCCAGGAGCTCGAAGACCGCCTGAATGTTATTTTCGCGGAAGATGAAAAGCCGCAACAGGCCGGGACATTCGAGATGCAGGAGGCTGTCGAAACTTCCGCCCTTGATTCCATAAACGTCGCGCCGGGCGATGAAAGCCGGGAGGACCTCTTCAGCGACCTGAACGAGACCAATTCGGTCATGTTCTCCCATGTCAAGGACCTCAAGGGAATTGTCCTTTCGCTCGAATGGGAGATAAACGACGAGATCCTGGAGAAATTAGACAATGAGATCCTGCGGTTGGAAAATATTTACCCGGAGGATCTCTATGGCCTTGCTTTCGCCAGGATACTGCGTTTCCTGGGGCGGTACATCAGGGAAAAGAGCGCCGAATCCGAACCCCGCTCCATCAATCTCCTGCTCTCCACCTATGACAACCTGGAAAAAGTCCTCCTTTCCCGCAAGATGCCCGAAGCAGAAAAGTATTCTCTCATGCTGGAGAATATCACGGCCTACAGGCAGTGGGTCGAAGGCGTGGACCTTACGCCGGCGGTTAAGGCCGAAGGGGAGGCTGGTGAGCAGCCCGCCGCGCGCAGGCCCGCCCTGCAATTGCTTATCGGAAAGCAGAGAGGGGAAGTCTCACGAATTGAAGAGCCGGAAATTGCAATTGCTGATGAACCCCCGGTCATTGAGAGGGCCTCGGACCTTTTCCGGGAAATTGTAATTGAGGATGAAGCGGCTCAGCGGACGGGAGCCGATTTGACAGATGACATGACCTCTGCCCGGGTTTCCGAAGATGGACCGGCCTTTGCGAAAGTGCCTGCCTTTGCGGGACCGGACTCCGTTAACGAAATCCGGGCGGGTGAAATCCTTTCTGGTCCCGGGACTGATAGCGGACCGGTTGAACTCCAGGCAGGTGAAATCCCTGTCCCCGAAATCCCGGCAGGCGATATCAGGGAAAGTGCAGTCAATCGGGATGAAGTCCAAGCAGGCGATTTGTCCGGAACGGATTACGCGCTCGCGCCGGCGCTGGAAAGAATCAGGCAGGAGATCCGCAATGAGATTATGGAAGTGATCATGGCCGAAATCAAATCGCTGCGCGACGAGATCAAGTCCCTGAGAGACGCAAGGAAATAGGTTCACCGGGAGCAGGCAATGATAGTGTTTTGTGAGGAATGCGGCCAGATGTTCATAATCGAGCAGGAAAGCGATCCCGTCAAAGTATTTATGTTCAGATGCGGGAACTGCGACGAGATGGTCAGGGTTGAGCCCCCCGGGGCGGAATTCATCGACAAGGTGGCGAAATGAGTTTGAACAGCGCGAATATAGATCTTGTTTCCGAAAAAATTGAACTGGACGCCTTTTTGTCCAGGTGCCTTGAGCTGAAGGCAGCCCAGCGGGGCGAAACCCCAGCGGAACCGGCGCAGACAAAAAGGGACACGGTCGAGGTTTTGACGGAGGATGCCGGGGAAGTTGGAGAAGGGCGCGTGGGACCTGAGCCGGTATTCCCCCGGGTCTTCACGCCGGAGCCGGTGGAACGCGTTGAACCCCTTGGGCCCGTTGAAATCGTAGAACCCGTCAGGCTTGCCTTTGAGGAAACTCCACCCGTGCAGACGCAGGCGGAAGAACCCCCTGGAGAAAGCGCGGCCGAAGCTGAAACCGAAGCAGCTGCGCCGGCAGTCGAAGATTCCCCGGCTGTTGTGCCCGAACGTGCAGCAGGCAAGGAGCAGGAGTTTGATATAGTTATAGAGCGGGAGGCCGAAGCGGCCCCGCAGTTCGATATAACAATCCCCCAGGCCCATTTCGGGCCCGATGACCAGCTCGATGATAATCAGCTGACGGCCCCCGCGAATGAAATTGTTGCGGAGCAACCGATCGCAGTCCCGCCGGAAACAAAAACCGATGCGAGACAGGATATTGTTAAGGGGCAGCAGCCGAAAGCGGAGATCAATACCGAGATCCAGGACAGGAGTTCGCTGCGGAAGCCGTCCAAAAATGCGGCTGCCATTGCGTACGCGCGAAAAAAGGAAAGAAGGAAGAAGAGATTGCTGATCGCCCTGTACATGATTATCGCTTTTGTGCTGGGCGTGGAGGCGTTTCTCTATATATTCCCCAATGCGGGGTACCGGACTGCGGACATGGTCGGCAGGCAATTGAATTTCTTGAGCAGCGGCCAGGAAACGAAAAAGATCAATGATGCGGGGACGGAAGGCGGAAGGCAGACAGTCACAAAAAGCATTACCCGGGATGGACAATGAAACAAAATGAGTTCAGAAGGCACCACCGCGTGAATTCCGCCAATCTCCTGGCCTATTCATGCCGGAACCGGAAAGACGAGATACTGGAGCAGGCGATGGGCCGGACGCTCAACATCAGTGAAAGCGGCATCCTGCTTGAGACCCACAAGCCGATGGATACACGCAATATTATCTGCCTCTCGATCGGTTTCAAACAGCACATCCTGGACATCAACGGGACCATCAAGTGGTGCAGGCCGAACTCGCTCGGAATGTTCCAATCGGGAATAGAATTCTTCGGCATGGATGAAAAGGCCCTGCGGATCCTGAAGAAATACATTGAAAAAATCCGGCAGCGCGGAGATTAAAGGGAATGATTGCGGAGTCAATGATGGCGGAAACCCCGGGCCCGGAACACAGCAGACAGATCGCCGAACTGGAGGAGATCCTTCTTTACCAGAAGGCCCTCCATGAGATCACCAACCTGATCCATTCCGCTTCCGACATAAAGCAGATGTTCACGAGCACAAAAAATGCGGTCCTGGACCTGTTTTCAGTGCAGGTTTTCAGATTATATGTTTACGACCCTGCCAGGAATGAAATCTATTCGGTTGTAAACCCGGGGGAGTGGGCGTCTTCCGTCAGGCTGCCGGTCAGCAACAGCAGCATTCAGGGGTTTGTGGCGAAGTCCGGCAGGATGGTGAATATCGCGGATGCTTACGACGCCGGGGAACTCAGGGACATCGACTTGGAACTGAAGCACAATGCCGCGGCGGACAGGAAGGCCGGTATCAGGTTAAAAGAGGTGATGGTCACTTCGGCCGTCTGCAATGACGAATTGCTGGGCATCGTCGAGGTCGCCAACCGCAGGGACGGCGACGGGAGGTTCATCGATGAGGAACCGGTGCTGCTCCAGGAAATCGCCGATACAATGGCCATCGCGCTTTACAATATCCAGAAAAAAAAGCGCCGGGCGAAATTTGATTACCTGGTCGCCAACGACCTGATCAGCCGCACCGACCTTGAAAATTCATGGGTGGAGTCCCGGAAAACCGGACTGACCGCGGAAGAGTACCTGATGCGGACCTATCGTATCCCCCGTACCGAGATCGGCAAGGCACTCGAGGAATTCTACGAATGCAAGTTCATCCAGTTCGAGGAAACAGCCGAGACCCCCGAAAGCCTCTTGCGGAACCTGAGGCAGGAATACCTGCGCCGCGAATTATGGGTCCCCCTGAAGAAAACGAAAAGCGGCATTGTGGTCCTGATGGACGATCCCCAGAACATCCTGAAAAAAGACCAGATCGAAAGTTTCCTGAAGACGAGGAACCTCGAGATCTGCGTTGCCCTGAAAGAGGACATTCTCAAGTACATAAACTCGTTCTATCGCAAGGCGGCGTCAGAGGAATCGGTCCACGATCTGCTGGGCAGGATGGAGCCCCTGCCATTTGAGGAGGAGGATGATGATGAAGAGGAATTCATCGCCGAATCCGACAGCGTCATAATGCAGCTTGTCAATAAAATCATCCTCGACGGCTACACGAACCGCGCCTCCGACATCCACATCGAGCCGAACGCGAAGAAAAAGACGCTGGAGGTCCGTTTCCGTATTGACGGCGGCTGCGTCAAGTACCAGTCGCTCCCATACAGCTACAAGGCCGCGACCGTATCCAGGATAAAGATCATGTCCAACCTCGATATCACGGAGAGGCGGCTGCCGCAGGACGGGAAAATAAAATTCCGCAAGGGCGGGAGCGATATCGAGCTGAGGGTCGCGACCATCCCCACCCAGGGCAACGTGGAGGATGTCGTGATGCGCATCCTCGCAAAGGGAGAAACGATGGGACTCGGCCAGATGGCGATGTCGCCTGATAATCTCTGTAATTTCAAACGCATCCTGGACAAGCCCTACGGGATCATCCTGGTTGTGGGCCCGACGGGCTCCGGGAAGACGACGACCCTGCATGCGGCGCTGCAGTACCTCAACACCCCCGGCACGAAGATCTGGACGGCCGAAGACCCGGTCGAAATAACCCAGGAAGGCTTGAGGCAGGTCCAGGTCAACCCGAAAATCGGTTTCGATTTCTCGAACGCAATGCGCTCCTTTCTCAGGGCGGACCCCGACGTGATCATGGTCGGCGAGATGAGGGATTACGAGACCGCCAAAATCGGGGTTGAGGCATCTCTCACCGGGCACCTCGTCCTCAGCACGCTGCACACGAACAGCGCCCCCGAAACGATTATCAGGCTGCTCGATATGGGAATCGACCCGTTCAATTTCGCGGACTCACTGCTCGGCGTGCTGGCGCAGAGGCTGGTGCGCGTGCTCTGCCCCAAATGCAAGGAGGCTTACGAGCCCGAGCCGGATGTCGTAAACGAAATCAGGAACGGTTATGGCTCGGATGTCTTTGCCGAGCTCAGCTCCGGCATAAAGACGCTTTACAGGCCCAGGGGATGCAGCGAATGCAACAGCACGGGGTACAAGGGCCGCATAGGCATCCACGAGCTCCTTGTCACCAACGATGACATAAAGATGCTGGTGGCGAAACGGGGCTCCGCGGAGGAGATCAGGTCCGAGTCGGTCAAGGCGGGGATGAGGACGCTTTTGCAGGACGGCATCCGCAAGGTTGTGGAAGGAAAGACCGATCTGAAGCAGGTCCTGGCGGTCTGCATGAGATAAACAGGCAAGGACGGGAGGCATCTGATTTAACAGGGACGAGGGGAAAGAGGGGAACGGTGGGGACCGGTCCCCTCTTTTTTATGGCGAAACATGATTCCCCGTCAGTAACATTCCAACGGATGAGGTTATATGGACAGGAAGAAAAAAATCACAGCCATCGTCGGCACCTGCCGAAAGGGAGGGATTATCGACCAGGCCGTTGATGAACTCCTGGATCCCGCGTCATGAAGACGGGAGGACTGAAGACATAGAACCGGTGTCCAGCGGAATGCGGTACCCGGCCTTTTCATAAATTTCCCGCAATCGCACCAGGTCGTCCACCATCTTGTCTCCCGGGACGATTTCTCCCAGCCATCTCGTTTTCTTGTTTTTATTGTCGAGATACCAGCAAACAATGGAAACGCCGGAGGCTTTGGCTATATGCCAGAAGCCGGTTTTGATATGCGGGACTTTTTTCCTGGTGCCCTCGGGCACTATGGCCAAAAGAAATTCATCCCTGCTTTTGAAGGCGTCTGCCATCTGCTGCACAATGCCATGGGGTGATCCGCGATCTATGGGTATCCCGCCCAGCATTCCGAGAATGAAAGACATGGGCCAGAAAAAAAATTCTTTTTTGATCATGACATGCCCGGTCCGCTTTATGATCCTGAACCCCGTAAAGGCCAGCACGGTATCCAGATTGGATGTATGAGGGAATCCGACAATTACGTGTTTGCCGGAAAGATAAGAGGGGGCCGGCTCAAATTGCCAGCCCATAAGAAAGTAAAGCAGGCGCCCTGCAAGGCTCAGTATATGTTTCAAAAAATCACACCTGAAAAATTTGTGCAGTTATGCTCCCAGCAGGGGCATTAAGTCAATAGAAAGAAATTTATCCTTAGAGGAATTCCGGCTTCCTCCTTTCGAGAAACGCCGCGATGCCTTCCCCCGTCCTCATATGCTCCTTTCCCTTAACTAGGTTAATCCTGATGGACCCCGGAAAATCAGAAACCGGCTGTCTTGCGCTGGCTATGGATATGTACTTACCTTTATGGGGGCGGGGAAGTATTCCTTGAAAATTTCCCTGAATTAAAATTTCAATCAATGCGGGAGGCGCTTATGAAAAAGGTGGTTTTATTTCTCGTTATAATTGCAGTTGTCTGCGTCTCGGCGCCTGCGTTCGGCGGTGGCAGTATGGGCGGCGAGGACCTCGCCGTAGTGGCGGATATTCTCCTGGTCAGGCCGATCGGAGTTGCGGCTGTCGTGGTCGGCAGCGCGGTTTTCATCGTGGCCCTGCCGTTTTCCATCCCGAGCGGCAGCGTGGGCCTGACGGCGCACGTCCTCATTGTGGAGCCGTTCAACTACACGTTCCAGCGCCCGATAGGGTATCCGGACTATAGATGGGACCCGGCTGCCAGCAAGGAGCCCTGAAGCCGGACCGGGGTTCAACAGCATTGGGAAGCGCGGAAGCGAATAGAGCAAAGGACGGGGAATTTTTCAGAATATCCTCAAGGAGGTTAATTCATGGCCAAAGGGTATGTTGCAGACATAGAGAAGGCGACCAAGGATAACGATTATTTCCGTAAGGTCCTCTTCACGGCCCCGAACAGCCAGCTTGTCGTCATGTGCCTGAAACCCGGCGAGGACATCGGCATGGAGGTGCACCATCTGGACCAGTTCATCAGGATTGAAAAAGGCGAGGGCAAAGCCGTCCTCGACGGGGTGGAGCATTCGCTGGAAGACGACTGGGCGGTCGTGATCCCGGCCGGCACCAATCACAATATCATCAACACCGGCAAAAAGCCGATGAAGCTCTATACCATCTATTCCCCTCCGGAACACCCGGACGGCACCGTGCACAAGACGAAGGAAGAGGCCATGGCGGCGGAAAAGGAGCACCACGGCGGGTGACAACCCTCCCCGGCCCCGCCGGCGGGGGACACATTCGTCTCCGTTATGTCCGAGGTAAAATCTGTTTTGCCACTCTCTTCTCCCGGCATTTGCAGGCTGTCGAAATATTGTAAAGCCTCACCGAGTTTCTCGAGGTCTCATGTATGGATTTGCTGCTGAAAGAGAAGGATCCGGCGCCGGAGTTCTCTGCAACTGCATGCGACGGGAAGCACGTTTCACTTGCCGGGCTCATCGCCGGCGGGCCCGTTCTCCTTTCGTTCCTTCGGAGCCTGGGCTGACCTTATGCCCGAAAGCATCTGGTCGGGATGCGAGATGATTTTGAAAAATTCAGGCAAAGAAAAGCTTCGGTTACGGTGATCGTTCCGCATGATGCGCCGAGGGTAAAAAAATTCTGGGAGGAAGAAAGGCTCCCGTTTACAGGGATACCCGATCCGGAAGGGAAACTGGGCAGGCTTTACGGGCAGCAATGGAAGACGCTGAAACTGGGCAGGATGCCCGCTGTGTTCATTGTCGATACTGAAGGCAGGATTGCATTAGCCCGTTACGGGCAAAATATGGCGGACATCCCGCGAAATGAGGAATTACTTTCCCTGATAGAAAAATTGGAATTACAAATAGTTAAGGGCAGGAATTAAACCTGCCCTTTAACATGCCCGCGCAAGTTTCCCGTGCGGAAGATTTAAAACCTGTACCCGATGTTCGCAGTAAAAATGAAACCATCCAGGTCGACATCGCCTTGCAGGTTCCCATTGAAATTCGCATTCGCCCAGAGATATTTGGCCTCCGCTCCCAGGA
This sequence comes from Syntrophaceae bacterium, assembly GCA_039680225.1. Lineage (GTDB taxonomy): Bacteria > Desulfobacterota > Syntrophia > Syntrophales > UBA4778 > JBDKTK01. The sequence continues at coordinate 13,576 of JBDKTK010000168.1, read as the reverse complement.
ACAGCCTTTTATCCATGTTGATTGTGATTCCGCCCCCGAGATGCGCGCCGAGAGTCGCGTCATCGTCGCTTGTGCTGTAATGGCCTCTGTATTGGCTTGAAGTGTCTATGTTCGCATTTACGAAATACAGGCCTATTCCCCCGATCCCATAAAGTTCCACTTGACTGTTGAGGGGGAGGATCGCCTTGAGGGAGGCGGTCATCGGCACGACATCGATGCTGACGTCGTCGGAAAAATATCCGTCATAGCCGTTGTAACCGTAAAAAGTCCCCCCTGTGCCGAAATAACCCAACCCGACCTCGCCGGCAAGGTTGCGGTTGAAGTAATGGCCAAGAGCGATCTCGCCGTTGAAGCCGTTATCGTAACTCTCCAGATCGTTGCTCTGGGGCGAATAAACCCCCATTTTGCCGACCACGTAATTCTGATATTCAGCCCCTGTCGCGGGCGCGGCGCCCAGGCCGCAAAGGAAAACACAAATAGCCAAAATCAAATACCGCTTCATACCAAATCCTCCTTTAAATATTTTTGCTGTTGTCGATGGAACGGCGCAAATCTGCAATCCGGTCCGGCGCCGCCGGACTGACATGACGGCCGCAAATCTTGATCTTGGTACAAACGAGGGGGAGCGTGCAGGATAAACAGATGGGGTGAAGCAACTAAGTACCAAACAGGGAGTAACGTACAACAATTTTGATCTGCATGCAAGGGCCGGAAGGACTCTCCTGCGGTTTTTTCAACGGGCCGGCGGAAATCAGAACTTTCGCCATGGAAAAAAAAGATTCATGGCTGGCCCGGCTAACCGGCAAAACAGGTAAAGAATCATTTACACAAAAAAAGGCGGAATCCTTTTCCGCCTTTTTTTGATAACAAACTTTACCGGCTTTCTCCCGGGTAATGCAGAGACTTCAGCCGAGTATTTTCCCCAGGATCTGATTTATTATTGAATTCCTGTCCGGGATTTTCCCGAGGGTGATTATCCCGAAAGGCTGGGCCGTTTCCCCGGTGGCGACAACCTCTTTGCCTTTAAGGATTTCCACTTTCAATATCCCTTCAGCTGTTGTCTTTCGGATTATGCAGGCCGCCGCCATTCCCTTTCCCGCATATTCCCGGGGTGCATCACCGGCAATATTTACAGGTTTCGGCAGTGCAGCCGTCCCCGCAATAGTGTAATGGCCGCTGAATGCCTGCCGCTCGCTTCCGGAAACCTTGATAATATAATCGGCTTCGACTCCTTTCAAACCGTCGCTGCAGCCGGCCAGGATAATAACTGCCGAGAAAAAAACCAGTAATGATTTTTTTATCGGCAACCTTGACGCTGTTTGAGTCCATTCAGACATTTTGCGCTCCTAGTCAAAAAGGTCATGAAGAAAGCTGCGTTTCCTGTGATGCTCGCCATGGTGTTTGTCATGATGCTTGTCGTAGTGGCCGTGATGATCGTCATAACGCTGATCATAGCTGTCAGCCGGCCGCTCGGGCCGCTCATTTTGAGCGCGGGAGCTTGTCTCGGACATGGAGCGCTCAATGATCTTATCCAGTTCGCCGCGGTCCAGCCAGACCCCCCGGCATTTCGGGCAGTAGTCGATCTCGATTCCCTGACGCTCTGCTATATTCAATGGTATCATGCAAATTGGGCAATTCATTTATTTTTCCTCCCTGGAAATATACTTTGCGGCCCGGACATCCGAAAGCCGATCGGAGTCAGAGCCGATGGAAACTCTAAAATTGTGCAATCCTGGATTTCAGCAGACAGGGGGGGCCCTGTTGGAATGAAAGACTGTGAACTGATTAAGTTTGGGAATTGATATCCCATCGTCTATTGAACAGATAAATACCGGGAGAGTTAAAAAGGACGAAAAAGCCGGGACGGCCGGGGCCGGCACTGCATCTATTTTATTGATTTTGGACAAGCCGGATGAGCCGGACAGGGATGATTTGACGTTGCAGATTGCGCAGGAACGGAGCAGGAACGAAGTGTCGTGATGATGGTAAGCAATAGCCAGAATGGCCGTGGAGAAACAAAGAAGAGAGAGAAGCAAGACCGTTTTGACGCGGGATTTATCTATGATCCGACCAGACACCTTAAAGCTCCTGTTGAACGCGCCGAATGATTAACACTGGTATTGTTCGCATGTCAAGCGCATTAACGCGCAGGATTCCGGCCAAACTCAACGTCGGTTTAAAAACCGGGTCACCCCCATTTTTTATTTCTGAACTGCATATTATATGCTAAGTACTTTCCATCCCTTAATCAAGGAAAACCGGCCCATGGGCCTGATCCCCCAGGAAGGAAAGTTCTTCGACTATTTTGAGCAGCTGGCCGACAAGATCCAGGAGGGCGGAATCCTGTTTGCCGAAATGCTTGCCGATTTTGAGCGTTCGGAAGGGAAACTCGCCAGGCTGAAGGAAATTGAAAATAATGCCGATTCGATAACCCACAACATATATCGGAAGATGCATCAGACTTTCATAACGCCCCTTGACAGGGAGGACATCTACGCCCTGGCAAACAAGATGGACAGCATCCTGGACATGATCGAGGCGGCGGCAATAAGGATGTACATCTACAAGATAAAAAAAGTCGCCCCCGAACTGAAAGAGCTGATGCTGATCCTGAACAACTCCGTTTCCGGTGTGAAGCGGATTGCCTACCTCCTGAGGCAGAATAAAAAGAACATCAGCGAAATCATGGAGATTTGCATCAAGATCAACTCCCTGGAGAACGAGGCTGATTACGTGCTGAGGCAGGCCATGGCCCGCCTGTTTGAACAGGAAAAAGACCCTTTGGAATTATTGAAATGGAAGGAAATTTTTGAGCGGATTGAGGCCGCAACCGACGTTTGTGAAGATGTGTCGAACGTTGTCGAAGGAATTGTCCTGAAGCATGGATAGCTCATCTCTGTTTTTTGTCTGCATCATAGTTTTCATCGCCCTTGTATTCGATTTTATCAACGGTTTTCATGACGCCGCAAACTCCATAGCAACAGTAATATCAACCCGGGTGTTGAAGCCGCAGCATGCAGTGGTGTGGGCCGCCTTTTTCAATTTCCTGGCGGCCTTTTTGATCGGCACCCAGGTTGCCACGACAATCGGGACCGGTATAGTCAACCCCGCATTCATCAGCAACCTCATTATCGTATCGGCCCTGGGGAGCGCCATCGTCTGGAACCTCATTACCTGGTGGCTGGGCCTGCCCAGCAGTTCCTCGCACGCACTTATCGGCGGCCTGATGGGCGCGGGCCTGGTAAAAGGAGGGTCTGCCGCGCTCGTTTGGGGAGGCATAATCAAGACGTCCATTTTTATCGTGCTCTCTCCCGCCATAGGCCTTTTCCTCGGGCTCCTCCTGATGGCGTTGATCATGAACTTTTACCGGCAGGGTTCCGTGAGCAGGGCCGGCAACGTGTTCAGGAAAGCCCAGCTGTTCTCGGCGGCCATATACAGCCTCAGCTACGGCATGAATGACGCCCAGAAGACTATCGGGATAATAGCCATGGTGTTGTTCAGCAGCGGTTACCTCGGCCCGCAATTTTACATCCCTTACTGGACGATCATTCTCTGTTACCTGGTAATTGCCCTGGGGACAATGTCCGGCGGCTGGAGAATAGTCAAGACAATGGGCATGAGCATAACCAAGCTTGAGCCCATGGGAGGCTTCTGTGCCCAGACTGCAGCGGCCATTTCCATCATTGGGGCATCTTTGGGAGGCATCCCCGTCAGCACTACCCACACGATAACGGGAGCCATCGTCGGGGTGGGGTCCACAAAAAGACTGACAGCCGTCAGATGGGGCATAGCCGGAAAGATAATCTGGACCTGGGTCTTGACCCTCCCGGTATCGGCGGCAATCGCGGCGGGCCTTTACGCTGCCCTCGCTTTAGTGGTCAGGTGACTTGACATAGCAAAGCGGACCCGGCCCGTCCGGGTCCGCCGTATGTGTTTTTGAATTTTTCAGTGGCCCCGCCTGTACCCCCTCAGCCTTTCCATTTTCTCCTGGCATTTTATGCAGAGATGGGATTCAGGTTTTGCCATGAGCCTGTTTTCCGGGATGGGCGCTTCGCATTCCTCGCAGACCCCGAACCTGCCGGAGTGGATCTTGGCGAGCGCCTGCTGGAGGGCAAGGATTCTTGTCCTGCTGCTGTGGACAAGGGCAAGGTCCATTTCATTCTGGACTATTTCTGAAGCGAGATCGTTTTCATCTTTGACCGGTTCGCGCGGGTAGACATCCGGGAAAATGGGCTCCTGCGGCATGATCCCTTTCAAGGCAAGGATTCTTTCGTTAATGAGGCTTTCAAAAAATCTCTGCTTTTCAGTATACATGTTTTACCCCCTGGTTTTTTTTTTAGCAGGTTGCGAGGGTACAGGATTTGTTTTTCTTATGTAATCGGGCATACCCTTAAAATGCACAAAGCAAATGGATGAGAAAAATTGTTCAGTTGGCTTTAAGTTATTATTGTTGTAAATAAATCCGCAGCTTCGAAAACTTATGCGGAAGAGCAATGAATAAAAAAAGGCCGGCCATGAAAGCCATGGTCATCAACCGCTTTGCGGATTTCATGAAGGACACGGAGCCCCTGGAGATGGCAGCGGCGCCCGTTCCGGAACCGGGGGAAAAAGAGGTGCTCATCAGGGTTTCAGCTTGCGGCGTGTGCCACACCGAGCTGGATGAGATCGAAGGAAGGACCCCGCCTCCGCGCCTGCCTGTAATTCCCGGTCACCAGGTCATCGGCAGGGTCGAGGAAAACGGAGAGGGCGCAGGCAGGTTCAAGGCCGGCGACAGGGTAGGGGTGGGGTGGATTTATTCCGCGTGCGGGGAGTGCGAGTTCTGCCGCGCAGGGCTGGAAAACCTCTGCCCGCAATTCAAGGCGACGGGACGCGACGCAAACGGCGGGTACGCGCAGTATATGACGATACCGGAAGATTTCGCCTTGCCGGTCCCCCCCGGTTTTTCAGATTGTGAAGCGGCGCCGCTGCGTTGCGCGGGAGCGGTCGGGTTAAGGTCGCTGCGGCTTGCAAACCTCAAGGCCGGCGACATCCTCGGCCTCACGGGATTTGGCGCGTCGGGCCACCTCGTGATAACCATGGCAAGGTATTTATACCCGGGGTTGTCCGTTTTTGTGTTCGCCAGGAGCCCCGCGGAGAGGGAGTTTGCAAAAACGCTGGGCGCCGCCTGGGCAGGCGGCACCACTGAGGAGCCGCCCGAAAAGATGCACGCGGTCATCGACACGACTCCCGTCTGGGGTCCCATCGTTGAAGCGTTGGGCAAGTTAAGGCCGGGCGGGAGGCTCGTCATAAACGCCATCCGCAAGGAGGATGCCGACAAGGATTATCTTTTGAAACTCGATTATCCTCGGGACCTCTGGATGGAAAAAGAAATCAAGAGCGTTGCCAATGTGACGAGGCGGGACATCGCAGAGTGCCTGGAACTGGCGGCCCGGATTCCGATCAGGCCGGAAGTCCGGCTATACAGTCTTGAAGAAGCAAACCGCGCCCTCGCGGAATTGAAAACCCGGAAGATACGCGGGGCGAAGGTGCTGCAAATATCCCCCGAATACGGGTAGGAGCTTTTCGAAATAAGAAAAAAACTAAAGGTCATTACTGCGGAAGCAGGGGGCCGGTATTTTTAATGCACCGTCAGAACTGGTTTCCCGCTTTCGAGGGAATGACGGGATGGAGTCAATCATTACAGTTACGGAGCAGAAGGCGAATTAATGAATATCGAGAAATCCCATCTGATGCTGCTTGCGATATTTTTCCTCGTGTTCGCCTGGTCAGGCGTGAGGCCGCACGATTACTTTACCTGGTTGCTTGAAGTCGCCCCGGCCCTGTTGGGCCTGGCGGTCCTGGCATTCACATACAACAGCTTACGGCTCACAAACCTGCTGTACGTCCTGATCCTGGCCCATGCGATCGTGCTGATGATCGGCGGGCATTACACGTATGCGGAAGTGCCGCTGTTCAACTGGCTGCGGGACAACTTCCACCTGGACCGCAACTACTATGACCGGGTCGGGCATTTCATGCAGGGTTTCGTGCCGGCCCTGATTGCCAGGGAGGTATTGATCAGGAAGTCGGTACTCAAGACGGGCCCCTGGATGTACTTCCTGGTTGTCTGCGTCTGTCTCGCGATCAGCGTCTTTTATGAATTTATCGAGTGGTGGGTGGCTGTGGGCACCGGGACGGCGGCCGAGGCGTTCCTGGGGACACAGGGCGACCCGTGGGACACCCAATGGGACATGTTCATGGCTTTTATCGGGGCCAATGCGGCGCTGCTCGCCCTTTCACGCCTTCATGATACGAAGCTCGAGCCGTTTATTTCAAAATCAGTCTGAAAACAAGACCAATCATTCCAAATTTCCCCCCTTTAGAAAAGGGGGAAAAAAATGATTTGAAATTTCAAATTTGAAATTATCCCAGGAACTTCAGCACGAGCTCGTTAAACTCGCGCGGTTTTTCCAGGTTGGGGACATGGCCGCATTGCTCGAATACAAACAGCTTCGAGCCCTGTATCTGCTGCTGGCCGTAAATCCCGTGCTCCAGCGGAAGGATGCGGTCTTCCTTTCCCCAGACGATAAGGGTGGGGGCCTTTAAAGTGCTGAGCCTGTCCCGTATCATGACCAGGACGTCTTTTTTTGCCCCCGCCAGGTTTGCCACCGAGCTGAGGACACGGCTGATTGTCCTCATGGAATCCGGCTGGGAGAGCAGCTTGTAATAGAGGTCGACGAGCCCGCCGGTGATGACGTCCGGATTGTATACAAGCCGTTTCATGAGGCCCTCGAGAATCGGCTTGGAAACCTTGAACCAGCGGCTGAGGAATGAAATAGACCCCAGCCTCATCGGTACAGTCATTTCTTTGCCGAGGCCGGCGCTGTCGACGAGGACAAGTTTGTCGATCCTCTCCGGGTTCTCAAGGGCGTAAAGCAGGGCGATCCCGCCCCCCAGGGACAATCCGGCCATGCTCACTTTTTCAAAGCCCAGCGTGTCGATGAAGGCCTGGAGGAAGACCAGGAAGTCGAAAGGGGCATATTTGATGTCCGGCTTGTCAGTATGCCCGAAGCCCACGAGGTCGGGAGCATAAACGCGGTGGCCGGCGGACAGTTCCCCGATATTGTCTTTCCATATCTCGGCCGATGCTCCCAGCCCGTGCACCAGGATGAGGGGGGGGCCGCTCTCGCCCGCCGCCAGGTAGCGGGCCCTGACGTCCCCGATTTTGATATACCTGTTTACGATAATCATAATTTATTATAAATCGAATTAACGGCCTGCGGCAACCTTATCATTTCAGGCAAAGCCTAATAGTTTCCCTGAGCCCCATTTAAGCATTTCGGAACGCTGAAATCAGGAACAAATTTATGGATAAACAGCTTTGCGCGGAATACTATATGCCCTCACGCAAGGAGGGGAAATGAAGACAGTCACGGCAATTTTTGTTGCGGCCGCGCTCACCGCATTCAGCTCCATTGCAGGCGCTGAAATGACGTTTTCCGGTTTTGCCTCAAGCGGGTCATCTCTGAAATTCTTCGACCTGCAAAGGCAGTTGACAGCCAGCGACATCGCGGTCCCCGAACTGCAGAAGGAAATGCTCCGCGAGGTGCCGGCAGGATCTGTCCCGTCAATTCCGTCAGGGCTGGACAAACGTCCCCGAAGCCCGAAATCCGGCGGTTGGGCGCCCCAAACAGAAATTCAGCGCAATTTATTTTAGCTTGACAGCAACAATCATTTAAGCTCTATTCTGTGCCGCGTTTTATCAGCTATCGTGAAGCGAGGGGCTCCATGCGAAGATTGATAATTGTTGCATTTCTTGTTTGTTTTACTATACCGGGCGCCGAGGCATGGCCGGGCAACCAGGATATTTTATATCAGATCTCCACCCTCAATGCACTCTTCGAAGGCATTTATGACGGCAATATGACAATAAAGGACTTACGCAAACACGGAGACTTCGGCATAGGCACATTCAACAGCCTTGACGGAGAGATGGTGGTTGTGGAAGGCAAGTTTTACCAGATCAAATCCAACGGCTTTGCGTACCCGGTAAACGACTCCCAAAAGTCGCCTTTTGCGATGCTCAAGTTCTTCCGGTCCGAGAAAACTGTTTACCTTGAGCGGTCGTTCAACTACGATCAGCTGGTGCGCTACCTGGACCAGGTAATTACAAGCAGGAATCTGCCCGCGGCGATAAAAATAGAGGGGCTTTTCAGCTACATCAGAATGCGCTCCGTCCCCAAGCAGAATAAGCCCTACAATAAGTTTCCCGAGGTGGTCAAGACCCAGTCCGTTTTCGAATACCGCAATATCAGGGGCACGATTGTGGGCTTCCGGATGCCGGACTATTTCAAAGGCGTCAACGCCCCCGGGTATCATTTTCATTTCTTGAGCGAGGACCGGAAATTCGGAGGGCACCTTCTCGGGTGCGAAACGAGGGATATAAAAATATTTCTGGATGATTCGAAAGAATTCAAACTGGCACTGCCGGATCACGGCGAGTTCCTGAGAACGGATTTAATGAAAGAACACGAAACCGGGCTCGAATAACCCGGTTCCCTGTGCTGCATCTGTCTCCTTCTCCATTCAGGCGCATTTCCTTTTACGCTCTGCGGCCCACTTGCATTATCACTCCGAATTGCTAAGCTCATGTTGTCCCTATAAATTCCTGTAAAGGAGGGGAATAGATGGCAAGAAAACGCAAGGTCGAGGAGATTGATGAAATCCTCGATGAAAAAGCGGATGAATATGAAAGCGGCATGGAAAGAAAGCAGGACACCGAGCTTGACGATATGGTCTGGGAGCGGGGCGGCTATGAAGACAAGGAGCCGCTGTTCTCGGAGACCCTGGAGTTCAGCCCGGATAACAGGCCCGATGAAATCCCGATAGACGAGCAGCTGACCGAGAAGGAATTCGACGGGGAGTCGCTTGTGGAAATAAGCGAATACACGCCCCAGACGGACCTGCTGAGGATTGAATTGAGCGGCAATGACCTCGAGGTCGCCTGCGGCGAGGTAATGCTGCAGCTCAAAAGCAAGGTCGAGGAGTATTGCAGGCGGGAAAAAATCGACATCGACGATGTCTGGTACGATAATAAAAAAATGCGCCGGATATGGCACAACTGGATGCCCTGGTACACCCTTGACACTTTCTTCCACGAAATAGGGCTCTCCGGGGGCAGCCTGGGCGAGCTTAACATGGCTGTCACGGTCAATTACGAAAGGGTCCTCGATTTCGACCAGGACATGATCAGGTTCAACGTTGTGGACAAGGTGAAGCCCCCTGTGGCCCGGAGGGGCAAGGTGCCGGTTGTTGCAGGGACTGTGAGCGACGGCCGGTACAGCTATGAACTGGACATAGCGGGTGAATTCGATCCCGGGAAACTGGAGTTCAACCTCCTTGATATTTCTGACCTGGGCATCTCCGGGCCGCTCCTGACAGAGGTCTTTTACGACGGCAATGCGATGTATTTCGAGCACGAGGACTTTTCTGTGAAAGACATGCTCGATGTGAAATTCCTCGGCTCTATCTGAGCGGAACTGTCAGGAGGCAAGCGGGACGGGCCCCTGCCTCTTGTTGAATTCATCCCTGATCTCGGAGACGGATTCCCGGTCAAACAGAAAACCGAACTGGAGCCTGTCGATTGCTTCTATGTGTTCCAGAAGCTTGAACAGGATTTCCGTTTTTTCTTCATTCAGGCCTGGGAGATTGCACATTTTTTTGCGGGACCGATGTTTCTTTGACCTGCTCCGCGCCCGTGCCGGCCTGCCGGACCTTCTCCAGCCATTCCTCCCTCCAGAAAAAAAAGCAGGATCTGTCGCAGGCGCCGAAATCCTTTGTGCCGTCGCACGTGATCCCTTCAAGGATCACTATCCCGCGGCACTTCTTGACCTTGTAATCGCGCTCGTCCAGAAATTTCCGGACGCACTTGCGCACCTTCTGGACCGAGCCGCAGTATCCCCACATCTCTTCCATGAAAGCGCAGCCCCGGCTCCGGTTCCAGCCGTCCAGGGTCTTGAGTATCTCCTGCCTTGATTTGATCATGACGATATCCCCCGGCTGCAGCGTTTCAGGGGGACTAATGGGGATGACCTCGGCGCTCGAAAGCGGCGCCGTTCTGCGGCGCAGATTATTCAGGAGAAAATTCCCCCGGCGTTTGAGGAACCTCCTGGCCCTTTTCAGGACGTACCCGAACCTGTCCAGGACCCTGAAGGGCAGGGGGATCCGTTCCAGTGAACGGACCTGGCAGTGAGAATCCCCGGGCTGCGGAAAATTTGCAGGGTCCATTTGCTCAGCCCAGGTGCCGGTAACAGAAATTCCCCAGCATGGGATAAATGAAATCCGGGGACTTGCTGCACAGCTTGTTGATGATCATGTATTTTCTCGAATTTGCGTATCCGGCCTCGCTCCTGCGGGCTGCCGGGTAATAGAGCTGGGGCAGTTCGGCGACCTCGGTGCCCCACCGGCTTTTGAAATCCATCAGGCTTTCGCTCGTCGGGGACGTCCGGCCGAAGTCGAATATCTTGAAGCCGTCCGTGTAAGCCGCCTTGATTGCCTCCCAGAACAGGAAGTGATTGGGGCTCATCTCGGTAAAGGCGTTGTTCCATCCCAGGTATTCCGCCGAGACCCTGTCCTTGAAGCGGAAGAGCAATAGCGCCGATGCGAATTTTTCGTCCTTCACGGCAAAAATCACCTGGACTTTTCCCGAAGGCGAAAACGTCTTCCAGATATTCTTGAAAAACGCACAGGGCTGAGAGGGAAGCCCGAGCTTCTGACGGGTCATGCAATAAAGCGTATAGAAATGTTCGATATCCGATTCTGTCCGGGCGTCCCTGAGGGCGAAGTTGCTCTTCGCGGCCCTTGATATTTTCTGCCTGACACAGGTCCTGTGGAATTTTTTCTGGAGGGCTTCGGGGTTCTGAAGCACCAGGAAGTGTGTCTTGTAATGCTTGCTGCACGAGACGTGCCTTTCCCGGATCAGCGGAAATGATTGAAAAGCCCTGATCTCGATCCTGCCGGCGCGGAGCTTCCGCAAAAGGGAGAGGGCGGAAATGAACAGTTCTTCCAGCTCGACGCTGCTGGAGACGAGGGGGTCGCACAGGGAGGCGAAGGGGATGCTGACCAGCCTCCTGCCCGTAAGCCAGCTGTTCACCTCGAAAACGGGCAGCGCGGCGAGTATCTGCGAATCCTCGACAAGAACGGGATAGAACCCCTTCATATGCCTGAAACTGTCTTCAAGGACTTTCTTCCAGCCCGACAGGTGGCACACCCAGCCAAAGTCGTGGGCTTCGACGAACCTGTCCCAGCGCTCGTCCTGTTCGGGATTGATATATTCGACGCTGCTCATGATCCTCCCCCTTTCTATTGAGTGGCGCGAGGTACTTACCTTTCAGGTACTTACGTTGGCACCCGTCAGCGGAACTTACCATCCGGACGGGACTTATTTTTCAACGGGAAAAACCAAATTTCGGCTTTCCAGATTGACTTACGCTTTTAAGCTTCTGGATTAAAATTATAATAAGGAAATGACATAGTTGGACGTCATGCAGAATTGAAAAATCCGCCTTGACGCTCGGCCCCGATTACCCTATTATTCGCGTTCCGGCCGCCGCCCGTTAAAAAGGAAGCGCGGCCGCCAATAACTCATGTGGAGGCAGAAATGAAAGTAATCCTTTTGGGAGCGCCCGGGGCCGGCAAGGGCACCGTCGCCAAGCTCCTTTCTGAATATGACGGTTCGGTGCAGATATCGACCGGCGACATCCTCCGTGCGGCCGTCAATGCGGGCACGGACCTGGGGAAAGAAGCGAAGGCTTACATGGACAGGGGCGACCTTGTCCCCGACGCCCTGATCATGCGAATCATGGAGAAGAGGCTCCAGGAGCCGGACTGCAAAAAAGGTTTCCTGCTTGACGGTTTCCCGCGAACGATAAAGCAGGCCGAAGATCTTCGGGAACTTCTGAAGAAACTCGGCATCGGGCTGGACATGGTGATCAACCTCGACGTCCCCAGGGATGTTATCCTGGACCGACTCACGACACGGCGGACCTGCTCCAACCCGGCCTGCCAGGAAATCTACAACGTGAAAAGCAATCCTCCGGCAGAAGGCGGCAAATGCAGGAAATGCGGATTCCCGGTGGTGCAGAGGGCGGACGAAACGGAGGAGGCGATCCTCAACAGGCTGGAGACTTATAACAAGAAGACCGCGCCGCTGGTGGACTTCTACAAAAAGGAAGGCCTCCTGAAAACCTTCCTGTCGCTCAACAGCAAGGGAACCGCAGAGGCAATTACAAAGGAATTGAAAAAGTAGGCTTTACCTGTTTGTCATTCCGAGCGAAGCGAAGAATCTATTTTTAAAAATGGATTCTTCGTCGCCGGGCTCCTCAGAAGAATGACAAATCTGTCAATTTCAAATTTTAACTATTTCGAGTTTTATTGCAGTGACTTTCAAGGACCATTTAAATCCCGACCAGTTGAAAGCCGTGATGGCCGGAGAGGGGCCCATCCTGGTCATTGCCGGAGCAGGCAGCGGGAAGACCCGCACCCTGACGTACAGGGTTGCCAGATTGCTTGCGGACGGTGTGAGGCCTGAGAACATCCTGCTCGCCACTTTTACCAACAAGGCGGCCGGCGAGATGCTCTTCCGCGTGGGCGTCCTCACCGGGACGGAAATCGGGCACCTCTGGGGGGGCACATTCCATCACCTCGCCAACCGCGTCCTGCGCAGGTACGGGTACCTTTTGGGATACAGGCCGGGGTACACCATCCTGGATTCCGACGATTCGGTTAAGCTCATCAACTCCTGCATCTCGGAAATGGGCATCGACAAGAAGACCGAGAAGTTCCCGCGGGGCAACATAATCGGCGACATCACGGGGTATTCCCTGAATACCGGCCAGGACGTGGAAGCAGTTGTCTTGAAGAGATATCCCTATTTCAATTATTGCCTGGAAGAAATAACGAAGGTCCTGGACCTGTACAAGCGCAAGAAGCTCGAGTCCAATGCCATGGATTTTGACGACCTGCTGGTCAACTGGAAAGAGCTGCTCTCCGGGTCGCGGCAGGTCCTGGAGGAATACGCCGGCAGGTTCCGCCACATACTTGTGGACGAATACCAGGACACGAGCAAGGTGCAGGCGGACATCATTGACCTGCTTGCATCGCGCCACCACAACCTGATGGTGGTCGGCGACGATTCCCAGAGCATCTATTCTTTCCGGGGCGCCAATTACGACAACATCCTGAATTTTCCCGAACGCTACCCCGACGCGCAGATGATCAAGCTCGAGACCAATTACCGGAGCACCCCGGAGATACTGCACCTCGCGAATAAAAGCATCGACAACAACGGGAGACAGTTCCACAAGGTGCTGCGGGCGGTGCGCCAATCGGGGCCGCGGCCCGTGCTGGTCCCCGCCGGCAACGTGCTCCAGCAGGCATCGTTCGTGGTGAGCCGCATCATGGACCTGCTGCGGGAAGGGCTGCCAGCCGCGGAAATCGCGGTGCTGTACCGGGCCCATTACCATTCGATGGAACTGCAGATGGAACTGACCCGCCGGGGCATACCGTTTGAAATCCGCTCGGGCATTCGTTTTTTCGA
>JBDKTK010000167.1:0-4391 GCA_039680225.1 Syntrophaceae bacterium | reverse complement strand
TTCCATATTTCTTTTTGATCCAGTATCCGGTCGCTGAACTTGTCGAAGTGACCGCACAAATATTCTTTACCCGTGCAGCCCGTTTCGACGGGCTCAACAAGCGATCTCAGCCGGTGATTATGCTTTTCAAAGTTGGTCATTCCGCAAGGCGGGAATCCAGTTGTGATTGAAAGGACTGGATTCCCGATCAGGTCGGGAATGACGAATGAATTAATTCTGAACTTTTTATCAACTCCAATTACTTCAGATTTATGCTCTTCCTGACTCTCTCCGCTATTTCCCGGACGCGCTCCATTGCTTCATTTTCGTCAATGGTCGCGAGCTTCCTGCCCTGCATCAGGACCTTGCCGTCCACGATAACGGTGTCCACGTCCGCCGCATGGGCCGCGTAAACGAGATGCGAATACTCGTGGTACATCGGCGTGAGGTGCGGCTTGTTGAGAGGGATCACGATCAGGTCGGCCCGCTTGCCCGCCTCGAGAGAGCCCGTGATGTTATCCATGCCGAGCGCCCCGGCTCCGCCGATGGTCGCCATCCTGACGACGGCAGGCGCGCCCATCACCGTCGGGTCGAGCCGCATCACCTTGTGCACCTTGGCCGCGGTGTCCATCTCCTGGAACATGTCAAGGTTGTTATTGCTCGCGCAGCCGTCGGTGCCGAGCCCGACCGTAACTCCCGCGTCCAGCATCTCGGGGACGAGCGCCACGCCGGAAGCCAGCTTCATGTTGCTTTCCGGGTTGTGCGCGACCTTGCAGCCGTTCGCGGCGAAAAACTTTATGTCCTTCTCATCCAGCCACACACAGTGAAACGCCAGGAAGCGCTCTGTCAGGTATCCCAGGTCCCGCAGGTAATCTGTGGGCCGCATCCCGAATTGCGCCGTAAGGGAACTAAGCTCGACTTTCGTTTCAAGATAGTGCGTGCCGTAAAAAACGCAGTACTCGTCGGCAAGCTCCTTGGCCGACCGCAGCAGTTCGAAGGAGCAGGTGTAAAGGGAATGGGGCTCGACAAATGTCCTGATAAGCGGGTGCCCGTCCCACTTCTCAATGAACTTGCGGGTGTAGCGCAGGCCCTCTTCGGGCGTCTGGAAATTGGGGGAAGGGAAGTCGAACAGCACCTCGCCCAGCAGGCAGCGCATCCCGGCCTCGGCGGCCGCTTTCGCCGCCTCGTCCTCGCAGATGTACATGTCGCAGAAAGTCGTGGTGCCGGACCTGATCATCTCGGCACAGGCAAGCTTTGTCCCCCAGTAGACAAGCTCCTCGTTGACGTTCTTCGCCTCGGCGGGGAAGATGTAGTTGTTCAGCCATTCCTCGAGCTGCAGGTCGTCGGCGATCCCCCGGAAGCACGTCATTGCCGCATGGGTGTGGCAGTTGACAATGCCGGGCATCACGATGCTGTTGCGGGTGTCGAGAATTTTCCCCGAATATTTCTTTTCTATTTCAGAAAGTTTTCCGACCTCGACGATGTCCCGCCCTTTAATGACAACCGCCCCGTCGGGAATGCGGGCGCCCCTCTCATCCATCGTGAGGACGGTCCCGCCGGAAACAATCAGATCAGCCTCAATCATCAATTTCCTCCCATAATCGCGTTCACTGAGCTTGTCAAAATGACCAAGTCTTCTGACCGCTCGTTGAGCTTGTCGAAACGAGTACCGCAATGCAATATAACCCGCTCATTCCGAAATGAGCTACAAAAAGGTGCTTTCTCTTCGGCAGGCCCAGTGAACGTATATTTCAGAATCTATTTTTTTCAAAAAAAACCGCGCATCCCCGCAAAAACGGGAATCCAGTTCGTTTTCAAGCACTTATATACCTTGAGCAGGAGCTTTAGGCAATTGTTTATTCCCCCTCGGGCTTCCTTCGTGTTTGACATAGCCCGCTCACCATATTATTAGAGCCATCGTTGTACGTGAGAATACAAGCTATACCGGGAATGCATATAAGTGTTGTTTTCAGATAAACGATCTCCTGACCAGAGGTCCTGGAGGGATTACCAGAAGAGCAATCGGCGCAAACGCAGGCCGGCAAAGGTCCTCAAATTCATGATAGCAATCCTGGCGTTGACCGCCGCCGGATTCGGGGTCCTGCACGGCGCGGAGGGCCTCATCTCCCGCGTTCAACTGCCCTCATTCAAGTCGCCCGGGCAGAGAATCACTTTATCGAGCCTCAATTTAAAAAAAGATCCGGCCGTCAGCCTTGACGCGAAGTACTTCTTGAATTTACGGCAGCCGGCCTTTACGGCGCAACTCGACGGCGCACAATACCGTGTTGAAACCAGCATCGTTCCCAGCCTGCAGGGGGCGCTCCTCGCCGAAGTGGAAAAAATGACGTCGAAGGAGCATTACCGATCCCGTTTCATCGGCATTGTCGTCATGAAACCGGACACCGGCAGGGTCCTTTCCATGGTCAGTTTTGACAGCCAGGACCCGGCCCGCAACACCTGCGTGAACTGCCAGTTCCCGGCGGCCAGCATCATCAAAATCGTCACCGCAGCGGCGGCGATCGATGGGCACGGCCTTTCCGCCGCATCTCCCGTAAATTTCACGGGAAGGAAGCATACCCTCTACCGGGGCCAGTTGAAAGAGACCATACCGCGGTACACGAACACCCTGTCGCTGGAGGAATCCTTTGCGCAATCAGTGAACCCCGCCTTCGGCAAGATCGGGGCGGGACTGCTCGGGAAGCAGGAACTCGAAACATACGCCGGCCGTTTCGGATTCAACCAGGATATCAAATTCGATATACCCGTCGAGCCGAGCCGCCTGGTAGCGGTTGACGAGCCCTACCAGCTGGCCGAGGTCGCCAGCGGCTTCAATACCCAGACGACGATCAGCCCCCTGCACGGGGCCATGATAGGCGCGGCTGTCTTCAACGGGGGCCAGATGAAGGCCCCGACGATAGTGGACCGGATAACAGGGCCGTCGGGCAGGGCGGTTTACGAGCGCAAGGACACTCAAGCGACACGCGTCATTTCGGAGAAGACCTCCCGGGAGCTTTACCAGATGATGATGGCAACCATCTCCAGCGGGACGGCCCGCCGGATGTTCAAAAACGCCAACCGCAATGCCGTCCTGAAGGAGCTGAATATAGGCGGCAAGACCGGCAGCATCAACAATAACCCCAAATTCGACTGGTTCGTAGGCTTCGCCGAAAACCCCCGGACCCGCGACGCGATAGTGGTATCCGCAGTAGTGGCCCACGAGGATTACATCGGCGAAAAGGCCGGCCAATACGCCAGAATAGCAATGGAATCCTACTTCTCCCGGGCCTCCTACCAGGCAAAATAAAATCCGGAACGCTCATTGAAATCGCTCGTTGAGCTTGTCGAAACGAGTACAATTCCATCCATCGCTCATCAAGACCGTGGAAATGAGTCCCTTACTACCCCTGCCCCGACTCGTCATTCCGAGAAAGCGGGAATCCAGTTCTTTTTATAATCTCCTCCTTTTCCCTCATTTCACCCTTGCAACCCCGCAAGATATACGATAAAAAATCCCAATGAACACCGGACGTTTTTACCCGTCCGAAGTCTCTCTTCAAAGTTTAATTTCAAATAATGCCTGGATGGCGGAACTGGTAGACGCAAGGGACTTAAAATCCCTCGATCCTTGAGATTGTGAGGGTTCGACTCCCTCTCCAGGCACCAAGAAATACGCGGAGTTAGCCAGCAGCAGCCGACTCCTTTTTTGTTGATAACGTGACGACTGCGGCTGTTTTGCGGCTGTCGGCCTTCTGCGTTGCCTCGTCGCGTATGCTTTCGTGATAAATGCTCACTCGACCGGCGGCCTGCTTGAGATCCTCTTCGTTCACGATGTTGTACCGGTCGAAGACCGACCGGGTCTTGTGTCCGGAAATCTTCATCGCCACGCGCTCCGGAATGCCCGCCTTGCTCATGTTGCGGATAGCTGTCCGGCGCAGGTCGTGAAACAGGCGATCATCAAGCCCCGCTTTTTTGCAACCTGCCATCCAGCCCTTCTTGAATTCTCCGAACGGCTTTCCATATCGAGAGAATACATGCTGGCACTGTGGGTAGTCCCGGTCTCGGATAATCCGCAAAGAGCGCAAGGTCTCAAACAACTCATCAGGCATATAGACCACTCGCGCCTCGTCGTTCTTAGTCGACCCGGCGGATAAAGTTATCTTCTTCTCAAACAAGTCCACCTGCGACCATTTGAGCGCAAGCAACTCGCCCCTTCTCATGCCGGTGTAATAAGCCATAGTCGTAATTGGCCGGAGATGTTCGGGCAAGCATTTTTGCAGACGGATGAATTCGTCATATTCGAAATAGCCGGTCCGGACGTTGTTCTCCTTCAGCATCGGAATATACGGACGCCTCACAACCTTGGGTGGGGTGTTCTTTTCGGCAAGGGAAAACGCCCGCTTCAAAGCAGCCAA
>JBDKTK010000166.1:0-12965 GCA_039680225.1 Syntrophaceae bacterium | reverse complement strand
TGCGGACCTGCTGTTTCCTCCCAGGTGCGCAATCTGCGGAACGAGTACGGAAAAGGACGGCTTTTGCGATAACTGCCTGGCTCAGGTCAGTTTTATCGGGTCGCCCATGTGCCCTCGCTGCGGTCTGCCCTACCCGGTGGAAGACGGCGTTGATCATTTATGCGGAGACTGCCTCAA
Source organism: Syntrophaceae bacterium (assembly GCA_039680225.1). Classification (GTDB taxonomy): domain Bacteria; phylum Desulfobacterota; class Syntrophia; order Syntrophales; family UBA4778; genus JBDKTK01. Next base: position 12,788 of record JBDKTK010000166.1, on the reverse strand, counting down.
AGGCGGGCAGCATTTTTCTGTTGCAAGGTCGGTAGGCATTTATAAAGATAATATTCTTGAAATCGTTCATAGGTTTAAATACGGGCGGAAGCTGGCGGCGGGCCGGCTCCTCGGCTCAATGATGGCGGACCGGGCCGAGGGGCTTTTTAAAATCCGTGAATACGATGTGCTTGTTCCGGTCCCCCTGCATAAGGAACGGCTCAGGCACAGGGGCTTCAACCAGTCGCTTCTCCTGGCGCGCGAGATTTCCGGGAGATTCGATTTACCGGTGGACTTTGAAAGTCTCAGAAGGGTCCGGGATACCGGCCCCCAGGCAAGCCTGGGAGGAAACGAGCGAAGAGATAATGTGAGGGGCGCATTTGAAGCCGCCCTCTCGGTAAAGGGTAAAAAGGTCCTGTTGATAGATGATGTGCTGACAACGGGGAGCACTGTCGGGGAATGCGCCCGCGCCCTTGTCGGCAGGGGGGCCCTGGAGGTTGCGGTGTACACGGCAGCGAGAGCTGTATCAGGCTGGAGGGGTTTAAGGGAAAGAGATGGAAAAGATATTGGCCAGGAACGATCTGAAACTGAAAATAGATGCTGCGAAGAAAGCCGGGAAAAAGGTCATATTTACGAACGGGTGTTTTGACATAATCCATGCCGGTCACACTCATTATCTGGCGAAGGCCAGGGACCTGGGGGATATCCTGATTGTCGGCGTGAACAGCGACGCCTCGGTGCGCGGGATCAAGGGAGAGAAAAGGCCCCTTGTACCTGAAGACGAGAGGGCGGAGGTGATCGCGGCGCTCGGGTGTGTGGACTTTGTGGTCATCTTCGAGGAACCGGACCCGCAGGCCCTCGTCGACCTGCTGCGGCCCGATGTGCTCGTAAAGGGCGGTGACTGGCGGGAAGAGGACGTGATCGGTCGGGAATCGGTTGCTTCCTGGGGAGGCAAAGTAGTAATAATTCCACATAAAAAGGGACTGTCCACGACCAACATTGTTGAGCGCATCAAGGCCGTTTACAGCTGAATTTTTGCTTTACAAATTTTTTTTCTTTAGGTATATGATTCGCTTCTAATTTTAATAAAGAGGTGTCCCATGAAACCAGACAGGCTTGAATACTTTCGGACTCTCCTCAATCAGAAAATTGAGGACCTTCTGGACGAGGCCAGCCGGACTGTTTCGGAAATGACAGACGAGAAGGAGAACTTTCCCGACCCCAACGACAGGGCATCTCTGGAATCTGAGAGGAATTTTGAGCTTCGCATCAGGGACCGCGAAAGAAAGCTGATCCGCAAAATGCAGGAAGCCCTCGGCAGGATCGATGATGGCACGTTTGGCATCTGCGACAAATGCGGCGGCAATATCTCTGAAAAAAGGCTCACTGCCAGGCCCGTTACAACCCTTTGCATAGAATGCAAGACCAAGGAAGAAAAACTCGAGAAGCAGCGGGGAGAATGAAATAGAGTTCCCCTGATCCGATAAAAATTACCGGGACGCCGAATCCCGGTTTTTTTTTGCCGGGATACGGCAGGCATGTCCCGCAATCGGGTATGCCGGATATGCCGGAAATATAATGGAAATGCCGGGGCCGCTCTGCTATGTTCCCGGCAAAGTTAAAAGGAATAAAAAATGTTTGTCCAGGTAGCCCTCAATATACGGTCCGAAAGAATATTGACCTATTCGGTCCCGGAAAAACTGCGTAATATTACAATGCTGGGGAAGAGGGCGCTTGTCCCTCTCGGCAACAGGAAAGCAATCGGATGCATCCTGGATGTCCTTGACTCCTGTGATGTGGAAAATCCCCGCGACATTCTCGACATACTGGACCCTGAGCCGCTCTTCGGGAAGCAGGACCTCGAATTTTACCGCTGGGCGGCCGAGTACTATTTCTATCCCCCGGGTAAATTGATTTCCGAGATTATCCCGGGAGGAGATGGAGTCGAATCCGAAACGTACATATCTTTTGCGGGCCGGTCCCCGGAGGAGACGGAGTTAAGCCCGGACCAGCAGAAAATCCTGAGCCTGCTTGAAAAAGAGGGGGAAACGCCCCTCGAAAAACTGAAATCCGCCCGGGTAAAGGGATTGAAGGAACTGCTGCAGCAACTCGAAGGGCTCGGCATAATTTCAGTCCGGGAAAGAATAAAAATTTCCGCAGTCCGCAATAAAACTGAATTGCTGGTACAGCTTGCAGCCGCGGGCAATGAAAATGAAGGTGTCAGGCTGACCCCCTCTGAGGAAGCTCTTGCGGCTTATCTCGAGGAGAACGGGCCCAAGACAATGACCGGGTTGAAGGGGCGTTTTGCAAATGCCGCCGCCCTGGTCAAAAGGCTCGAAAAGAAGCATGTTGTCAGAACGGCGGCAACCGAGATGATCCGCACGCCGGAACCCAGCGAGTTCCACGAACCGCCGGGGCGCATATCGCAGTTGACCGCCGAGCAGGAAAGCTCCCTCGCGGAAATCAAAAAGGGCATTGCCGGCGGTGTTTTTTGCCCGTTTCTGCTCCATGGCGTCACCGGGAGCGGAAAGACGGAAGTGTACCTGAGCGCAATTGAAGAGGCGTTGCGAAAGGGCGGCAGCGCGATCTATCTGGTGCCGGAAATAGCCCTGACCCCCCAGCTGACGGAAAGAGTCCGCAGCCGCTTCCCGGGCGTCCCCATAGCTGTTTTGCACAGCTCCGTTTCGCAAGCCGTCCGTTTTGACCAGTGGCGGCTGATAAAGAGAGGACATACCCGTATTATCGTGGGCGCCCGGTCGGCCGTTTTCGCCCCGGCCCCCCGGCTCAGGCTGATTGTGGTCGATGAAGAGCACGATGCCTCCTATAAACAGGAGGACCGGATGCGTTACAACGCCCGCGACTTATCCATTCTAAAAGCAAAGCAGAACTCGGCTGCAGTCGTTCTGGGTTCGGCCACTCCGGCAATTCAATCTTACAGGGCGGCCCAGAGCGGCCAGCTCTCTTATCTCGCTCTCACGAAGCGAATCAAGGACAGGCCTTTCCCTGAAATCAGCGTCATTGACATGAGGGATGCACGGGACGAAACCGGAAGGGTCCCCGTCGTTTCGTCCGTCCTGAACCAGGCAATCGGAGATACGCTTGGCCGGGGAGGGCAGGCCCTTGTATTCCTCAACCGGCGCGGCTTCAATACCTTCGTGCACTGCCGCAAGTGCGGCCATGTTTTCAAGTGCCGCAACTGCTCCGTTTCGCTCGTCCTGCATGCCGGCGAGAACACTTTGAAGTGTCATTATTGCGATTACATCGAAAAGATTCCGGATGCATGTCCGGAATGCGGCGCAGCCGAGATCGGCAAGTTCGGCGCGGGCACTGAGAAGCTGGAACAGGAACTCGCGTCCCTCTTCCCGTCTGCCCGGATCGGCCGCATGGACCGCGACACTACGGCCCGCAAGGGTTCGCACTCGCGCATCCTGAACGAGTTCGGCAATAAGGAGATAGACATCCTTGTCGGGACCCAGATGATTGCCAAGGGCCACGATTATCCCAACATTCACCTGGTGGGAGTTGTCTCTATCGACAATGCGCTGAATCTCCCGGATTTCCGGGCGGCCGAGAGGAGCTTCCAGCTCCTGACGCAGGTTGCGGGCCGGGGCGGGCGCGGCGACGTGCCCGGCAGGGTGATTATACAGACATTCAATCCCGGCCATTACGCGGTCGTTCACGCCCGGGACAATGATTACAAGGGGTTTTATGAAGATGAGGTGAACCTGAGGCGGGGATTGGGCTATCCTCCTTTTTCGAGGATGGTCAGCCTGGAGATTACTTCTCCCGACAAGGACCGCGCCAAAAAGGGCGCCCAGGCGCTCGGGGCGGCGGTCCGCGAATTCCTCCTCCGCAACGCTGCTGCAGGCATTGAGGCCCTCGGACCGGCCGAGGCGCCCGTCGCCAAGGTGAAAAACCGGCACAGGTGGAAACTGCTGCTGAAAGGAGGCAATGTCAGGTCCCTCCACAGGGCTGTGCGCGACATCCTGTCGCGTGTTCCCGAAAAGGGTTTCGAGATAAGAGTTGATGTGGACCCCGTCAATTTTCTTTGAGCCATTAGATATGTCGAGGAGAGATGATGGTTCCTGATTCCGGACAGAATGAGAAAATAAAACTTGTATTCCTAGGGACTCCCGATTTTGCAGTCCCTTCGCTGGAGGCCCTGGTTGCCGCCGGTTACCCGATAGTTGCCGTGATAACCCAGCCCGACCGGCCGAAGGGCAGGGGGCGCAATACCTTGCCTTCCGAAATCAAGGTCGCGGCCCTGAAGCATTCGCTCACGGTCTTCGAGCCGGAAAGGGTCAGGGATGACGAGTTCCTGCGGGAGTTTTTCAAGATCGAAGCCGACATGGCTGTTCTCGTCGCTTTCGGGCAGATACTGCCCAGGGCCATGCTGGAGGCATTCAGGTACGGCATCGTCAACGTGCACCCTTCGCTCCTTCCCAAGTACCGGGGGGCCGCGCCGATTAACTGGGCGTTGATAAAGGGCGAGGCTGAAACCGGGGTGACCACGATGCGCATCGGCGAGGGAGTTGATTCCGGGGACATCCTCCTCCAGGAAAAGGTCCCGATCAGGCCCGGTGAGGATTACGGCTCGCTGGAATCGAGGCTGGCCCAGATCGGCGCCCGGCTCCTGCTCGAAACTGTTGAAGGCCTTGTTACCGGATGCATCACGCCGGTATCACAGGACCACTCCGGGGCAACTTATGCGCCGAAGATCAATAAAGAGGACACGCACATATCCTGGAATTCCCCCCCGCAAAATATTGTCAACCTGGTGCGGGGCCTTGCCCCGGCGCCCGGGGCATATGGAATGCTGAAGGGCAAACAGCTGAAAATATTTTCGGCGGCCGGCGAGCCGGGCAGCGATGCCGGTTCTTTGAGGGTAGCGCCCGGAACGGTATTGGACCTGACGGACAAGGGACTGCGCGTCGCGGCAAGGGACGGTTATGTCGTGCTCGGGGACGTCCAGATGGAAGGCAAAAAAAGAATGGACGTGAAAGATTTTTTGAGAGGGCATAAAATTTCCGGCGAAGTGCTGGCGTAAATTATTATGAAAGAAAGCCCGCGGCGGCTGGCAGTCGAAATCCTCAACAGGGTCGAAGAGGAAGGCTTTTTCGCCGAGCCGCTGTTGAACTCCTGCCTGGAATCAAAATCGCCGGCCGCGGCAGACCGGGCATTTCTGACCATGCTTGTCTACGGCACTCTCAGGATGAGGGGCCGCCTTGACTGGATAATCAGCAGTTTTTACCAGGGCAATTTCGCGAAAATGCAAACGGGCGTTCTCAACATCCTGAGGACGGCCCTTTACCAGTTGTTCTTCATGGACCGGGTGCCTGATTTCGCCGCAGTGAACGAGGCCGTTGAGATCGCGAAAAAATCATTTCCCGGAAGGGAGCGCCTGGTCAACGCTGTTTTGCGCAAAGCGGTCAAAAACAGGGATGAAATACAGTTCCCGGATTTCGACAAAGACCCCGCCCTGTTTATCTCGATGTTCCATTCGCACCCTCTATGGCTGGTCAAGAAATTCTTGTCAATTTACGGCGTTGAAGAGACTGTTTCGATGTGCCGTGCCAACAATGAAATCCCGCCCGTGACCCTCCGGGTGAACACCCTCAAGTCGGACAGGGATAAAATTATGAAGGATCTTGCCGGGGCGGGAATTGCTGCCGGGCCCGCCGGGTTCTCTCCGGACGGCATCATAATCGATTCAGGCGATATCCGGGATTTGCAGATTTACAGGGAGGGCGCCGTCATCTTCCAGGATGAGGCCTCCCAGCTTGTCTCGGTCATGGCCGGTCCCGGCCAAGGCGATGATGTGCTCGACCTGTGCGCCGGTTCGGGAGTTAAAACAACTCACCTCGGTGAAATAATGAAGAACAGGGGCCGGATCCTGGCCGTTGACCTCAATCCCGGGAAATTGAAGGCCCTCGCGCGCCTTGCCGTCCGGCACGGTATTGGAATTGTCAAATGCCGGGCCGCTGATGCGGCATCCGATCTCGGGAAGGCTTATCACGGAAGATTTGACCTGGCCCTTATAGACGCACCCTGTTCGGGCACGGGAACGCTCCGGAGGAACCCGGAGATCAAATGGCGGCTCACGCCGGCTGAGATTGTAAGGCTCTCAAACCTGCAAAGGGCGATTATCAAATCTTCTCCTGCTTACCTGAAACAGGGCGGCAGGATATTTTACAGCACCTGCAGCGTCCTGCCGGACGAGAACGAACAAGTCATCGCTGATTTCTGTTCTGAGTTCCCGGCATTCGAACGCGGGAGGCCGAAAGCGCCCGGACGCGTCCTCGACGACTCCGGCTATTTCAGGACGGGCCCCCGGCATCATGGTATGGATGGGTTCTTCGGGGCGCTCCTGGTGAAAAAAACATGATGCCGGGAGATGCCGCCCCGATTGACTCATCATTGAAAAGATGATAGAAAACCAAGCTTTCCAGGGCTTGATATTCAAGCCCTTTTTAATTACCAGGTGACACCCCGGAGGCAATGAAATGTTTTTAAAACAGATGCAGGTAGGCGGCATGGCGGTTTTTGCCTACCTGATCGGGTGCCCGGAAACGGGTGAAGGACTGGTTGTGGACCCCGCAGCGGGAATTGACCAGATTATTGCGGAAGCAAAGGCTAACAAAATTAATATCCGCTATATAGTCAACACGCACGGGCATGTCGACCATATATCCGGAAATGCCGATATGAAGAACAGGACAAATGCCGAAATCATCGTGCATAGCGAAGATGCAGGGATGCTGACATCCACGCCGGGGATGGTGTTGAGGATGTTCGGGGCCAAGCCCTCGCCGCCGGCCGACAGGACGGTCAAAGACGGCGATACAATCCAGGTGGGAAATGTCAATCTCAAGGTCCTCCACACTCCCGGCCATACTCCGGGCGGTATGTGCCTCTTTGTTGACGGCCATGTTATTACCGGCGATACACTGTTTGTGGGCGGCGTGGGCAGGACGGACCTGCCGGGAGGGTCCTGGCGCGTCCTGTTGAAATCCATCCAGGAGAAACTCCTTTGCCTGCCCGATGAGACAATGGTCCTGCCGGGCCACAATTACGGCTCCACCAGGACTTCCACAATCGGAAAAGAAAAGAAAATGAACGCCTTCCTTCGCTAATGCGCAGACAATTACGGAGATTTGAAAATGCAAACAGGGCTTATTAAAACCGATTTTGCGGGATTGAAGCTTTCCGGCCGCGGAAAGGTGAGGGACAACTATGACCTGGACGGGGAACTCCTGATTGTGGCAACGGACAGGATTTCCGCTTTCGACGTAGTGATGCCGGACCCTATACCCGGAAAGGGGAAAATCCTGACAGGCCTTTCCGCTTTCTGGTTCAAAAAGATGGAGGATATTGTCCCCAATCACCTGATATCGATCAATGTCGGGGACTTCCCGGAACAGTGCCGGCCCTATGCAGACGTCCTGGAAGGCAGGAGCATGCTGGTCAGGAAGGCCAGGACCCTGCCGGTGGAATGCATCGTCCGCGGTTACCTGAGCGGTTCGGGATGGAAGGATTATCTCGCCGGCAAGCCGGTATCCGGCATCAGGCTCCCCGCCGGTTTAAAAGAATCCGCGAAGCTCGCGGAGCCGGTCTTCACCCCCACGACGAAAGCTTCCGACGGGGCGCACGACCTCCCCATGACCAGGGCGGAGATGGAAGACCTGATCGGGAAGGAACTGGCCGCGAAAATCATCGACATCTCGATCCGCGTTTACAGCCGCGCCGCGGACGATGCCCGGAAGAAGGGGATCATCATCGCGGACACCAAAATGGAATTCGGAATGGGCGAGCAGGGAATCCTTCTTATAGACGAACTGCTTACCCCCGACAGTTCCAGGTTCTGGCCCGCGGATGATTTCGCGGAAGGGCGCGCCCAGAAAAGCTTCGACAAGCAGTTTTTAAGGGACTACCTGCTGTCCATCAAGTGGGACCAGAAGCCGCCCGCTCCGCACCTGCCCGAGGAAATTATTGAACAGACAGGTAAAAAATACAGGGAAGCTCTGAAAAAACTGACCGGCTGACGGCGGCTTGACAACAGACGAATGGTTGTTAATTTAACTTAGTGTGCCTGAAAGAGGCTGTTCGGGTTTACCCAGATTCAAGAAGATAAAAAGTGGAAAACATCAGAAGACAATCCCGTAATATGAAACGCGATTATTACGAGGTGCTCGGAGTCGCGAGAAGCGCTTCGGACGATGATATAAAGAGGGCCTACCGGAAGCTCGCCATGAGCTATCACCCCGACAGGAACCCCGGCGACCGCGAATCAGAGGAAAAGTTCAAGGAAGCCGCCGAGGCCTATGAGGTCTTGAGAGACCCTCAAAAGCGCGAGCTGTTTGACCGTTACGGCCATGAGGGCCTCAGCAGCACCGGTTTCCGCGGGTTTACCGGTTTTGAGGACATTTTCTCCAGCTTCGGGGATATCTTCGAGGACGTTTTCGGCTTTTCGGGGCGCAGGAGGAGTTCTCCCGCCGAGAGGCCCGGCGCCGACCTCCGGTATGACCTGAAGATCTCTTTCGAAGAGGCCGCTTTCGGCGTAAATCGGGAGATAATCATCACCAAACTCGAGAATTGCAAAGTCTGCAACGGTTCGGGTGCGGAGCCGGGGACATACCCGGAGACCTGTCCGCGCTGCCGGGGAACCGGCCAGGTGACCCAGACGAGCGGTTTCTTCAGCATCAGCGCCACATGCCCCCAGTGCCGGGGCGAGGGGCGGATCATCAAATCGCCCTGCCATAGTTGCCGGGGGACCGGAAGGGTGCAGGTGGAAAAGACCGTCCAGGTCAAGATACCCCCCGGGGTGGAAGACGGGACCCGTCTTCGCCTGCGAAACGAGGGCGAAGAGGGGAAACTTGGCGGCCCCAGCGGGGACCTTTACATTTTCATCCATGCGGAGGCCCACGATTTCTTCCAGCGGGACGGCAGCGACGTGTATTGTCAGATTCCCATATCCATAACCCAGGCCGCACTGGGAGGCACGATAGATATCCAAACCCTCGAGGGACAGGACAAACTCAAAATCCCCAAAGGCACCCAGAACGGGAAGACCTTCCGCCTGAAAGGAAAAGGAATACCTCACCTGCGCGGCTACGGGCGCGGCGACCAGATTGTCCAGGTCCTGGTCAAAATTCCCACCAACCTCAACAAGAAACAGGAAGAACTCCTGCGGGAATTCGCCAAATCAAGCGGCGAAAAAACCCACTGAACCTGGTCATAAAATTTGCATTCTCTCCTTTATTCCCCTTGACAGAAATCTACATGTCTGGCAGGATTCCGCAGCCCCGGGTCGCTTTCATTCCGGCAGGTTGCCGGATTCCCGACACCGGGGAACAAACACGGCTGGGCAACCGCCGCCTTGATGGAATTTAGATTTTTTGCCAGTTGCCTCCGCCGTTCAAAATATAAGGAGGTTGTATGTTTCACAGTGAGAAATGCGATTTCTGTGGTAAATGTCTGGAATTCTGTCCATACGTAAAGTACGACCACGACAGAGCAGTAGCGGAAATGAAGTCCCTTGTGGCAGGCGGGAACCCTCCCGTTGTCAAGTCCTGCGTTACATGCGCCGCATGCAACCAGGCCTGTCCGACCGGGGCAAACCCTTTTGATCTTCTTAATGACCGTCAGGAACAGACCGGAGACCTCGGGATTCCTGCCGTCGCGCTTGAAAACTTTTCCAAACTTCACAACCTGCCCACGGTGATAAAGCAAGGCGAACCGGGCAGGCCCGTCATGAATCTTTGCATTGTCGGCGATATGGTCCGCGAGCAGCTGGGAAATCCCTTATTCAAGGGGCTCACAACTATAGAGGGGGCGGACTATTTCTGCACGGTCGGCTATGTGCATCTCGGAAAGCCGAGCCTGCTCAAGGCTCAGGCGAAAAAGTACGTGGAAAAGCTCGCCGCCCTCAAGGCGGAGGAGATCGTCTGCTTCCATGACGACTGTTACACCATGCTCACCACGCTGGCGGACGAATTCGGGATAGAAGTGCCTTTCCGTCCCGTTCACCTTTTTGAATTTTTGTACAAGGAACTTTTGGCAAGGCAGGATGTGCAGAAGCTGTCCCTCAAGATCGCCTACCAGGCTCCATGCGCATCGCGCTACACGGCCGGGAAAGACAAGTATCTCGATCTGCTTTTGGACGTCCTGGGAGTGGAGCGCGTCCCGCGCCATTACGACCGCCTGAACGGGTTATGCTGCGGCGCGCCTTTGATGGCGAGGGATAAGGACATGGCGGTGAAGGTGAAGAACTGGAATATCGATGATGCGAAGAAGTTCGGAGCGGACGCCATGGTGTTCCTCTGCCCCATGTGCTATCTGAATTTGCGCAAACTCTGCCGGGACAACGGCATTGAGCCCCTTTTTATCAGCGAGCTGTGCTGCAGGGCCATTGCCGCTTGACCAGAACTTCCCCAAAACAAAAAACCCCGCTCGTTCGAGCGGGGTTTTTTTTCATACTCAAGTTTTAATCGGAATCTTTTTTACATCTGCCTTCGCCTTTTCAGTTTTCGGGATCGTTATGTACAGGACCCCGTTCTTGAACCTGGCCTCGGCCTTGTCCGCCTCTATATCGGAGGCCAGCGGGATCACCCTGCTGAAAGAGCCGTAGCGCCGTTCCGAACGGTAATAGCTCTGGCCCCTCTCCTCTTTTTCCTGTTTCTTTTCGCCTTTAATGGTCAGGGAGTCTGAGGAAAGGAGCACTTCCACATCTTTTTCCTCAAGGCCCGGGACCTCGGCCGACACCTTGATTTCCTTATCAGTCTCCTTTACATCGATTTCAGGGTAGATGCCGGAATCCCTCCCGCCGAACGGGGCAACTTCAAAGAAATCCTGGAAAAGCCTGTTCATTTCCCTTTGAAATGACTGCACCGGGTCGGCAGTCCGGGGAAAGAATTCATCCCTGACCCGTGTTGTCAAATCTCTAATCGACATAATTATTCCTCCTCTCTCAAGCTGCTTTTATTTCGATCCGCCTGGCCTTTTCGGGTTCGGCTTTCGGCAGGACCAGGCGCAGCACGCCGTTTTTTACCGTTGCTTCAATCCTGTTCCGGTCGATGTCGTCCGGGACGGAAAAAGAGCGGCTGTAATCTCCGACTCCGTATTCCGCGTACCCGAGCCGTAAATCCGTCCGGTGTTCCACGTCGACTTCCCCGGTAATTGTCAAAATATTTTTTTCCAGGGAAATGTTTATGTTCTTTTCGTCAGTGCCCGGCATATCGGCCTTGAGCACGATGGCGCCTTCCTTTTCAAATATGTCGACCCGGGGAGAATATATTCTCCTGTTCCTGGTCTGCTCAGGTTCAGCCGCAGTTGGAGCCTGTTGAGTTTGTACTTTTTTTATATCTTCCATGATCTCACCCCCCTATTGAGATTTGATCTCGATTTTTTTGGGCTTGTCCTCTTCCGGGCGGGGCAGTGTCAAAATGAGAATCCCTTTATCATAAGCGGCTTCGACTGCGGTCGAGTCCACCCTGAAAGGAAGCTTGACTGTCCTGGAAAAGCTGCCGTGCGCCCTTTCCTGCCGGTGATATCCCTCGTCATTGCCGAGTTCCTCCGGGTTCCTTGAACCGCTCAAGGTCAGTACGTCGCCGACCACCGTTACATCGATATCCTTCGCATCCACTCCGGGGATTTCCGATGTCACGACCAGTTTGTCGTCTCCGGCCCAGATGTTGATTGCCGGGAAGTTTTGGGCATAGGGAACAGACACCCTGGAAAAGAGGCGGTTCATCTCTTCGTGAAGGCGGTGCATATCCCTCATGGGGTCCCATGCCCTGGTTATTCTGCCGATTTCAGGCCACCACATAACCATTCCTCCTTTCGATTTTTTTTGTCTGAAAAAAATTTAAGTACGGTCTTTTTCTTGTCAAGACCCGACCCAATCAGTCCGGTGCAGGTTTCAAAAACTTGACAGGTCCGGACCATTTCGATAATTTGCCCGCTGGGGGAAATAATGAATAACAAAAAACTTGTGCTCGCTTCCGCTTCTCCCCGCAGGCAGGAGTTGCTGGAGATGCTGGGAATTGACCTCATAATCGAACCGAGCGGCATAGATGAATCCTGTCGGCCGGGCGAATCTGCGCGAGAGCATGCGCTGAGGCTCTCCCTGGAGAAGGCCCGGGATGTTGCCGTCAAGCACCCCGGCCTGTGGGTCTTGGGGGCAGACACTATTGTTGTTGTCGATGGTGAGGTTTTGGGCAAACCGGACGGAAAAGAGGATGCACGGGATATGCTGCTCAAGCTCAGCGGGCGCGAGCATGTCGTCATCACAGGCTTTGCATTGGTGTGCAGGCGCGCGGCGGTAGAGTATTCCGAAGCCGTGGAGTCCAGGGTGACTTTCAACCGGCTGGATGAAGACGAACTGCAGTGGTATCTCGGGACGGGGGAGCCTTACGACAAGGCGGGAGCCTATGCTGTCCAGGGCAAGGCGGCCGCTTTCATCAAGGAAGTCTGCGGGTCCCACACAAATGTGATCGGCCTGCCCCTGTCAGAAGTGGTTGAAGCGCTGCGCAGGACAGGCGCAATGAAACTCTGTTGAAATGCCATGAGCGACGTAGCCGAAAATATCAGGGAAGTTAAAGAGAAGATCGCCGCAGCCGCGCTGCGGGCCGGCCGCAACCCGTCTGAAATCAAGCTCATGGGTGTGACCAAGACCGTCGACGACGACAGGATCATGGAAGCGATCCGGGCCGGAATAGACATAATCGGAGAGAACTACGTCCAGGAAGCCCGGCGCAAGATCGAAAAGATGGGCCGGGGCCTGCCCTGGCACCTCATCGGCCATCTCCAGA
>JBDKTK010000165.1:0-2794 GCA_039680225.1 Syntrophaceae bacterium | reverse complement strand
CGCTTCCTTTAAAATTGAGAAAATCTGCGTCTCAGTAAATCGTGATCCTTTCATAGCCACCTCCTGGCAGGGGAATTTTGCCAGAAAGCTCCACTTTTAACATGTCTTTTTTCAGGGGAAGCTTACGCGTGCATTAACGATTACAAATACAAAGCATGAGGTGAAATGATTGATTCAGGTTATTGAACACGGGATGATATGTGCAAGTGCTTGGTAGCTGTTTTTGACCACACCCAGTGTGGGTTTCTACAATGAACTAAATCAGGACATCAGTCGCGGCGTGGGCGTCTCTCGCGGATGCTCTTGGAAGAATCGCGCCAACTCTCGTGACGCATCGGGGCCGGCGGGGTCAGTGTAGGAGCCGCTGTGGCTACCCCCCGACCAGGCGTGGCCGGCGCCGTGGATGGTCCACCGCTCCACGACGGGCTGCCCCCGGCCGTCGCGGTAGATCTGGCGAGTGTAGGTGTGCCCGCCGACCTTTTGACCTCGCTCCACCATCACGGGCGGGACGGTCGTTCCCGGAGTTTGGGACACGGCGGCGGCGGTCCACTGCTGGACCAGGCGATCGGCATTGCACGAATGGACAGTCGGGTCGCCATCGCCATGGAAGAGAATCAGCGGGACCGGGCGACCGACGCGCACCTGCCCCCGAGGGCCGCCTTGCTTCATCGCTTGAAGGGCCGAGGGGAGGTCCTGCGCGCAGCCCGGGGCCAAGCCCGAATGCACGCCGACGGCCGCATAGAGGTCAGGGTATGTCACCCCCATGATGGCCGCCATTGCCCCACCCGCGGACAGGCCCGCCACATAGACCCGGCCGGGGTCGATGTCGTATTGGGCCATCACCTGGCGCGTGATCCCGGCGATGATCGCGGGCTCGCCGTGCTCGCGCTGCTGGTGGGCGGCTTCAAACCAGTTCCAACATTTCGAGATGTTGGCCGTGGCGGCTTGCGCGGGATATGCGACGAAGAACCCTTCGGATTCCGCCACGCCGTTCATACCGGTGCCGGCAGCGAAATCATCGGGGCTCTGAGTACATCCATGGAGCATGACTACGAGCGGCATAGCCTGGCCGTGATACCCGCTGGGGATGTAGAGCTTATAGTCGCGGGTTCCCGCTGCACACGTATGGGTTCCTGCGGTCTACTGGCCGGGTCCGGCGACGTCCACCTTAGTCGGCCTCAGAACAGAACCGAGTCCGGGCAGTCCCTCCAATCCGGGCACGTGAAAATCGGCAGGAGGCATTTGAGGCGAAACATAAGGACGGCCGGTCGGCAAACGGCGAACCGTAGCACGGCTGGATTGCTGTGCCCGGGTGTCCGCCGGCGCTGATGCTTCAGACGAGGGCGCCGGGCCTGCGCCGGCCGGTTCGGTGTTGACTTGTTCTGTTGGCGTGAGGGACTCCAATGAGCCGATCTGGACCACGGGTGCATTGGGCGGAGCGTACCCGCCCCCCAAGGTGCGTTGAATGAGGGCCGTAGCCTCGGCCAATCTGCCCTCGCGCGTGAGGCGCGTTGCTTCAATTATTTCGGTGTTCATGAGATTTCCTTTCACGGGTGTTCTGCAGGGGCACCGGGCCGCCAAGGGCCCGGTCAGGGTACGCCGCGAATTATGGCGGCTGGACGTGGACCCCCCTCCTATCTGATTCGATCAGCCAGCGCCTGCCTCACCGCATCACTGGCATGGAATGCCCCCAGTACATTGATGCTTTCGATCGTTGCCAAGGCCAGTTCCGGCGAGACGTCGTCGGCGATAGTGGCCAGGCCCAAGACCCTGACCTGCAGCCGCTGTCCGGCCGCACGCACCGCTTCCAAATCCTGGCGGGTGTACCGCTGCAGCCCGAGCACGAGTGTCTTGCGGGTGACAGCCTGCCGGACAGCCTCGGCATGTGTGACCAATTGGTTACGGATAGCGGTACGGATGAAGTCGGTGCGATTCGAGTAGAAACCCTCCTGCACCAGCAGATCAATCTGTCCCAGATCAACGGGGCCCAGGTTTATCGTTATCTTCTCTGTTTCGCCTGCCATGATCGCCTCCTTACCATCCATTTAACATCCAGTAACCATCCAATTGGATGTTAAATTAGCAAGGGAAGGGCACAAAGTCAAGAGGATTTCGTGTCGCCATTCTTTTACCCGGCCAATTCAATGTATCGCCGTGTACGGGAAAAGAAGACTAGATTGAAATAAAATTGACAAGCTTTTAGGGCATCAGTATCAATGTCTTGAGCATTTAAGGGTTCTCCTTATTGCATGTAATCAAATTAGAATCTAATATTAGTAATTGTTGTGGAGGACAGTTTGAGTTCTGTCCTCTTTTTTTCGTCAAATATTTTGAAAATTTGAGAGGCAGTTTTGAACGGAGGTTTAAACGAAATATTATCGCCTGAAGAATGCATGGGCTGCATTTTCTCGAACTCAGTGGGGTCAAATACACCCCTGAAATCTCCGCAGACCTGTGGCCAAAAATTCTGAATCATAAATGGCTCTTATCGGAGAAGGTCGGCCGCGATATCGGCTTCCGAACGGCCTGTATCGATTTCCTGGAAAATATCGAGCAGGCGCCCAATGAGTACATGGCCTATAAGCTAAAACATATTCTGACGGAACTGGGTGCGCAGTCTACCGGCAGGGAAATTTGGGATACTATCTCTGATTCACAGCCGCCCAAGCAGCTCGTCCAGAGAAGAATCATTCTTCCTTTAACTCAGGAGAGCCTTTCCCGGAAGCACGGGGTTCGGCTGCCCAAATCGATCAATTTCTTCGGCCCCCCAGGCACAGGAAAAACTCATTTCGCC
>JBDKTK010000164.1:0-7047 GCA_039680225.1 Syntrophaceae bacterium | reverse complement strand
AGCCGCCATGGGCCCCGGGATCAAACTGGAATCCTCGGATGTCCTGATCATCACGGACATGCAGAATTGTTTCATGCCGGGGGGGTCGCTTCCCGTGACGGAAGGGGACAGCATAATCGGGCCGCTCAACACGGCGCTGGAACTTTTCGCCTCCGCCGGATTGCCCGTGATCTTCACCCGGGACTGGCACCCTCCCGACCACTGCTCGTTCCGGGTGAGGGGAGGTCCCTGGCCCGTCCATTGCGTGCAGGGGACGGAGGACGCGGCTTTTTCCCTCAAGCTCCACGCGCCGCCCGCCCGGCCGATGGTCATTTCGAAGGCCGTCGACCCCAATAAGGAGCAGTACTCGGCATATTACGGGCGCGACGAGGCAGGCAGGACGATGGCGGAAAACCTGCGCGCCCTGAAAGCCAAAAGGATTTTCATCGGGGGAGTTGCCACCGAGTACTGCGTTTTTAACACCGTCCTTGACATGCTGAAAGACGGCTATAACGTCCTCGTATTCGAGGACGGGGTGAAACCCGTGGAAGTCAAACCCGGGGACGGGGCGGCCGCCCTGGAAAATATGGAGAAGCGCGGCGCCCGGCTGATCAGGACCCTGCAATTGCGGAGCTGAGAATGGATACCGCCAACAGCCCCCTTATCACCGACCTCTACCAGCTCACGATGCTCCAGGCCTACCTGGAACAGGATATGACGGACACGGCGGCCTTCGAATTTTTTGTCCGCAGGCTCCCGCCGGGCCGCAATTTCCTCGTGGCGGCCGGCCTCGGACCCGTCCTGCAGTTCCTTTCAGGCATGGGCTTTTCCCGGGAAGAGGTTGAATACGCGGCGGGCACGGGCAGGTTTTCCGGCAAGGTGATCAAATATCTCGAAAGCTTCCGGTTTGAAGGAGAGGTCGACGCCCTTCCCGAAGGCACAGTGTTCTTCCCCGGCGAGCCCGTGGTGAGGATAACGGCGCCGCTGCCGGCGGCCCAGCTCGTCGAGACCCGCATCATCAGCATCCTGCACCTCAACACCCTCCTCGCCTCCAAGGCCGCCCGGTGCCGGCTGGCCGCAAAGGAGAACACGTTGCTCGTCGACTTCGGCCTGAGAAGGGCCCACGGGGCCGAGGCCGGGATCGCCGCCGCGCGCTCGTCGTACATTGCCGGTTTCGCCGGGTCGTCCACGGTCATCGCCGAGCCGCTTTACGGCATACCCGTTTACGGGACGATGGCCCACTCGTTTGTCGAAGCCCATGGGGGCGAAAAGCAGGCGTTCATTGATTTTGCCCGGGCCAACCCCGGAAACGTCACCTTGCTGATCGACACTTACGACACGCTGAAGGGCGCCGAAAAAACGGTCGAGGTCGCAAGGCAGCTTGCCCGGGAAGGCATTACCGTGCGGGCCGTCCGGCTGGACAGCGGCGATTTGCTGGACCTCTCCGTTAAAGTAAGGCAAATCCTGGATGCGGGCGGGTTCCCCCGGATCGGGATATTCGTCAGCGGGGACATGGACGAATACTCGATACGCGACCTGCTGGAGAGGGGTGCCCCGATAAACGGATTCGGGGTAGGAACGAAGCTGGACACCTCGGCCGACGCGCCTTATCTCGAGTGCGCCTATAAGCTGATGGAGTATGCGGGCGTGCCGAGGTTCAAGAAGTCCAGGGGCAAGGCGACGCTGCCCGGCCGCAAGCAGGTCTTCCGTAAATTCAATGAGGGCGTTATGTCCGGGGATGTTATCGGTCTTGAAGATGAAAGCCTCGAAGGGCAGCCCCTGCTCGAAAGATACATGTCGGAGGGGAGGATTTGCGGGCAGCTGCCTTCTTTGCAGGACATAGCCCGCCGCGCCTCTGAACAGCTGCGGGCGCTTCCCGGCCGTCTGAAAATCCTGGAGGCCGGGCAGGACTACCCGGTCGGGTTATCCGCAGGAGTCATAAAATTGCGCGACGAGGCTGAATTGAAGCTCGCCCAGACCTCTTACCTGTGAGTGTCTCTCACCCGGGTCCGGCAGGCGTCTATCCATTTATCGTATTCATGTATCGCGTGGTCCGTGTGGAGGTGTTTTTCGATCTTTTTCAGGACATCTTCCTCGGTCTCGCCGAACGCTTCGAAATTGCATTTCAGGCCGAGCTCGCCACACCTGAGGACCTTGGCCGGCCTCTTTTCTTTTTTGCCGGGCATGGTCAATCTTCCTCTCTGATTTTTTTCCGGACCCAGTCGATCAGCTTCTCGGGGTCATGGACGTTATGGCTTTCGCGGACGTGCTTGAAATACTTTTCCAGGATCTCGTCCTCGGTCTTCCCCCGCGCTTCGAAATTGCAGTCCGTTTCCATGTCTTTGCAGGCAAGGACTTTTTCCACGTATCTCTCCGTTTTTTTATTAAATCTGCCACTAAACGAAAGAGATTTGAATCGGCTGTAACCTTAGAAAGGGCGGGAAGGAGGCTCAGATCCCGAACGACGTCAGCAATACGGCGATGATCCCCGTCAGGAAAACGCCGTCGAATGTCCCGGCCCCGCCGATGGACGCCACGGGGGCTCCGAGCCCTGAAATTTTGTTCAGGTTGAGGATGTCCGCACCGATCAGGGTCCCCATCGTGCCGGCGATATAGGCGATGATCGGGGCGTCGGGCCGGGAGATTATGAGTGCGGTAACGGCGGCCGCTATCGGCGGGACAAAGGTGGGAATCACTATGCCCACTCCCTTGAGGGGCCTGGCGAGCCTGAAAACGATGAGTGATACAATGCCGACGGCGAGAGCAATCGGCAGGAGGATATCAATGTTCGTAAGGACCAGATAAAGTGAAACCAGCGACGGGACAATGGCCCCGCCCAGGTTCACCGCCAGGACGGATTCCTTGCGGCGGAGCGCGCCGGGCACTTCGAACTTCCAGCCGTAAAAGCTGATAATCCGTCCGGGCTCTATCAAATCGGAGTGCATCCGCTTGAGCGGGATATTTATGTAGCTGCCCAGCAGGGACAGGAGCAGCAGGGTGAAGACCGTTTCAGCCGGGACGCCGATCCTGGTGAAAACGAAAGTTATGGCCCCGACCTGCAGGACCGCGAAGAGCACCCCCAGGATCACCAGGTAAAGGAAAAAGAAAAATGCGAGGAAAGGCGAAGAAAACATGAGATCGCTTCCGGCGATTTTTCAGCCATCTTAACATCATTTTCATGATGTGGCGAGACGGGGCAACAAACATTTTTGCCGGCAACGGACAATAAAAAACCTGCAATTTTGTAGTAATTATAAATTGTTGTAAATGTAAAAGGTCTTGCATGTTCCTCCCGGACAGAAATATAATCAGTCGAAAAATTCGAGGTTGAATACGGACCTTATTCCTTTATTAATTTTCCCTGTCGCCCTCACGCTGGCGGCGATTCCCCTCGGCTGGTACATGGCACAAATCTACGCCGGCCGGAGGATTTTCATCTCACCCGTGCTGGGGCCGCTGGAGAACCTGATTTACAGGTGTGCAGGCATAGCCCCCCGCTCTGAAATGACCTGGAAAAACTATGCCTGGTCCTTTGCCGTATTTAATATAAGCGGCATAATCCTCCTCTTCCTTTTGCAAATGGTCCAGAACCTGCTCCCGCTCAATCCGGCGGGGTTCGGCCCAATCCGCTGGGACACGGCGCTGAACACGGCTGTTTCATTTGCGACCAATACCAACTGGCAGTCATATAGCGGCGAACAGACCATGAGCCACCTTGTGCAGATGGCGGGACTTGCCGTCCAGAATTTCCTCTCCGCAGCCGTCGGCATGGCCGCGGCAATCGCGCTGATCCGCGGATTCGTTCGCAAAGGGATCACCACAATCGGCAACTTCTGGGTGGACCTCACAAGATCGGTCCTGTACGTTCTTTTGCCGCTTGCGATCATCTGGGCGTTCGTTCTGGTTTCGCAAGGCGCTGTCCAGACCCTGAGCGGGCCTGCGCCGGCGCAAACGCTCGAGGGACAGGCCCAGTCCATTTACCGGGGCCCGGCAGCCTCTCAGGTCGCGATCAAGGTGCTCGGCACCAATGGGGGCGGCTTCTTTAACGTCAATTCCGCCCATCCTTTCGAGAACCCGACGCCGCTGACGGATTTCATGCAGGTATTGGGGCTGCTCATTATCCCGGCCGCCCTGCCGTTCACCCTGGGGGCCATGCTGAAGAACCGCCGCCAGGGGTGGGCCGTTTACCTGGCGATGATGCTTTTATTCCTGGGGGGGCTCGCCGCGATCGCTGCTGCGGAGCTGCAGGGCAATCCGCTGCTTGCCAAGGCCGGGATTGCGGGCGGGGCGAATATGGAGGGGAAAGAGGTGCGCTTCGGCATCGTGAACTCTATCCTCTTCGGCCAGTCCACGACCGTTACATCCTGCGGGGCCGTCAACAGCATGCACGACAGCTTCCTGCCGCTCGGCGGCCTTGTCCTTATCTTCAACATGGCGACGGGCGAGGTCATATTCGGGGGAGTGGGCGTGGGCCTTATCGGGATGATTGTCTATGCGATCCTGACAATGTTTCTTGCCGGGTTGATGATCGGGCGCACCCCGGAATTCATCGGCAAGAAACTGGAAGCGTTTGAAATGGTGATGTCCCTTGTCGTCATCCTTACCCCGGCCCTGACGCTGCTGATTATGTCGGCCGCAGCCGTTTCCACCAGGGCGGGCATTGCCGGGTTGGGGAACCCCGGCCCCCACGGGCTCACCGAGATAATTTATGCTTTTGCCTCGACATCCGGAAACAACGGTTCCGCCTTTGCCGGTCTCAATGCCAACACTGTTTTCTATAATCTTCTGACCGCCCTGGCAATGCTGATCGGTCGCTTCGCGACCATTCTGCCGGCCCTGGCAATTGCCGGGTCGCTGGCGGAAAAAAAGATCGTGCCGGCCGGGGCCGCTTCATTTCCCACGACGGGGCCGCTTTTCGTTTTAATGCTGATCAGCGTTATTTTTGTAGTCGGCGCGTTGACGTTTTTCCCCGTCTTTGCGCTGGGGCCTCTCCTTGAACATCTGTTTCTCGTGGCGGGTACGGTTTTCTGAGCATGAAGGAAAAACGCATCCACATATTCCAGTCGCGGCTGGTCTGGCAGGCCCTTCGGGATTCCGTCACCAAGCTTGACCCGCGGGTCATGGCGAGAAATCCCGTCATGCTGATAGTCGAAATCGTTTCGGCCCTGACCCTGGCGATTGCGGTCTATCATCTTTTCACACCCGGCAATTTCGGCTTTGATATCCACATTACGGTCTGGCTCTGGTTTACCATCCTCTTTGCCAATTTCGCCGAAGCGCTCGCGGAGGGCCAGGGCAGGGCCCAGGCGGAATCCCTGCGAAAGAGCCGGACGGAGGCATTTGCACATAGACTGTTGCCGGACGGGCGCGTCGAAAAAATCTCTGCAATGGACCTGCGCAAGGGCGATATAGTCGCAATCTCCGATTCCGAGACGGTCCCCGGCGACGGCGAGATCATCGCGGGCGTGGCCCTCATTGATGAATCGGCGATCACGGGAGAATCGGCCCCCGTTATCAGGGAATCGGGAGGAGACCGCAGCGGAGTCACCGGGGGCACACGGGTGCTCTCCGGCAACATCAGGGCGCGAATCACCGCGAACCCCGGCGAGACATTTCTCGACCAGATGATTGGCATGGTGGAGAGCGCGAAACGCCAGAAAACGCCCAACGAGAAGGCGCTGGATATCCTGCTCATCGGCCTCACCGCGGCCTTTATCGTGGTTGTGGTCACTCTGGATTTCTTTGCCGGTTTCATGCAGGTCAGAACCGAGGTTGTTGTCCTGGTTTCTCTCCTTGTCTGCCTGATGCCGACAACGATCGGCGGACTGCTTCCCGCCATAGGCATCGCCGGCATGGACCGTCTGCTCAGGAGCAATTTTATCGCGATGAGCGGCCGGGCCGTCGAGGCATCAGGGGACGTGGATGTCGTGCTCATGGACAAGACCGGCACAATCACTCTGGGCAACAGGGTGGCTACGGAATTCATACCGGCGGAAGGAGTCACTACTGAGGAACTGGTAACCGCCGCCCTTTATTCATCGCTTGCCGACGACACTCCCGAGGGGAGGAGCATAGTGGTTCTGGCTAAAGAAAAGCTGGGGGTGAGGGGCAGCGAGATCCGCCCGCCCGGGGGGTCCGTTTTTTTCCCGTTCAGCGCCGACACAAGGATGAGCGGCATAAACTGGGATGGTCGCGAGGTCCGCAAGGGGTCATTCGAAGCCACCAGGGACTTTGTCACGGGAAAGGGCGGCACGGTGCCTGAAAAGGTAGTACTGGCCACGGCCGATATTTCCCGCGAGGGATCGACTCCGCTGCTGGTCGCCGAAGGCAAAACGGTGCTCGGCATCGTGAGGCTCAAGGATGTGCTCAAGGAAGGAATCAAGGCGCGCCTCTCGCAGCTGCACCAGCTCGGCATCAGATCGGTTATGATCACGGGGGACAATCCCCTGACCGCGGCAACCATCGCGGCGGAGGCCGGGATCGACGATTTCGTGGCCGAAGCGAAACCGGACGTGAAGCTGTACCTCATCCGCAAATACCAGGAAGAGGGGCACCTTGTCGCGATGATCGGGGACGGTACCAATGACGCTCCCGCTCTAGCCCAGGCCGATGTCGCCGTGGCAATGAACGCGGGAACACAGGCGGCCCGCGAGGCGGCGAATATCATTGATCTGGATTCGAACCCTACCAAGCTGCTCGACATAGTTGAGATAGGCAAGCAGATCCTGATCACGAGGGGAGCCCTGACCACATTCAGCATCGCCAATGACGTTGCCAAGTACTTTGCGATCATCCCGGCAATTTTTGCAGCGCGCTATCCGCAGCTCCGGGTACTGGATATCATGCACCTGGCGAGCCCCGCGACCGCGATCCTCTCGGCGGTAATTTTTAATGCCCTGATCATCCCGATGCTGATCCCCCTGGCGTTGAGGGGAGTGAGGTACAAACCCGCGAGCGCGGCCGCGCTCCTGAGGCGCAATCTCCTGATCTTCGGGGCGGGAGGCCTGCTTGTGCCCTTTGTTGGCATAAAGGTGGTCGACATCATTTTGAATTTGCTTGGACTGGGTT
>JBDKTK010000163.1:0-3451 GCA_039680225.1 Syntrophaceae bacterium | reverse complement strand
GGGTCCTTCCCGGCCCTCAATATCTGCGTATATTCGGCAGTCGCGGCTTTGAAGCTCAAACCCGTAATTGTCAGCTCTGCAGCCTCGTCGCAATGGGGCGCAAACGAACCGGCATTGCTCTGGATCGACATGGAACAGCTGCTTTACCGCCGCGGCATATTCCCGTTCCGGTCCGCGGCGGCTTCCATCGGGGGCAGCGACGACAGGGGCAGGGAACTGTCCGAAGAGGGGAGAAAACTCATCCTCGATGCCATCAGGCGCAACGGCCTGGAACTCCTGAAGTCGCCGGGGCTGGCCGGCAGCATCGACGACCGCATGGAAATTTATTTTTCCCAGGACCAGCCGCGGGCCCTCATCAATGTCGGCGGGGGAGTCGCATCGGCCGGAATCCGTTCCTCGCGGGTCCTGCTCAAACCCGGGCTCCTCACGTCATTATCAGGTGAGTTGCGCGATGATTCGGTAATCTACCGTTTCTTGAAGGACGAGAAGCTGCCCGTGATCCATCTCGAAAACGTGAGAGAACTGGCCAGGGACCACGGCCTGCCCGTCAACCCCCACTCCCTGCAGAAAGTGGGCGAGGGGGAATTGTATTTCCAGTACCGGTATAACGTCTGGCTGACTGCGATAGTCCTGGGGGGGATTGTTTTCGGCCTCTATATATTCGGCCGGGTGGACTGGGGCTTCCGGATGCTGAGGTCTTCGCACACGCACGAGGTGGGGCCCCCGGAGCCGATGGTCTGAGAGGTTACGAGGAAATCTTCCCGTTTATATCGGATATTACCCGCGTGAGCCTTCCCAGGATTTCGTCAATTCTGGCGGAATCCTCCCGGCTGTATGCGCCGGAGCGGCCGATATTCCTGTATCCCGCATGGACCTCGAACTGGGCGGCTTCCACTCTAAGCCGTTTCCAGGCAAAACACGTGATCGTGGCGGCGTCCCGGGCCCGGAAACGCTTGTTGAACACCCCCCGGTCAAAATCCTGCAAATCCTTTTCTATTATGGGCATGAAAGTGGGGCAGGAACTCTTCCCCGCCCTGCCGTCCAGGATACCGACGTCTATTTTGAAGGTCCGGGCGCACCCTGCGCCGTGCAGGTCCATGATGAATTTGATGTTGTTGTCTTTTACGGCTTTCGCCAGGAAATCCTTGTACCGGCACTTCAGGTTGTTATTGGGATCTTCCAGGGTCTTGTTCTTCGTATAGATTACATGGGCGCCGGTCAGCCGTCCGAGCTTGATCGCCAGGGCCGAAGTGTACGAGTCCTGGGCTTTCCAGCGGTTCTCGCGCGCCCGGTAGTGCTTTGCCCCGTGCGGGGCCGATATCAGTATCGGGATATTCCCCTTGATATATCCGAAATAGTCATTGCTCTGCACGTCAACCCGGATGTTGTCGTGCTCGATCTGCCGCAATTCCGCAATTGTGTCCATGGATTCCCCGGTATGCCCTTTCACGGCCAGGAGGGGTGCAAATAAAAATGCCGCGATGAGGACGAGGGCAATAACCGTTTTAAATTTAAATTTCGTATCTTTCATAAACGTTGCCCATGGTACCCGAAAACGTATGTACAATCCAGTATTATCCCGGAATCATTACAATATTCATGGGTACTAATAGCCCTCGGCGCATGCCTGGCGCCTCGGGTCCGCACCGCCGTAAATAGTCCCGGTATTCTCATTTATCATTACCCCCTGGGCGCCGCCGAAATATATATCAAAGTCTTTTCTGATATCTATTTCATACCCCATGTCCGCCAGCTCGCCGCGGGTCCCGGGGCCGATCCTTGATTCAATGGATATTTTATCGGAGCGGCAGTAGAACTTGGGAGCGCTTATCGCAGCCTGTATGTCCATCCCGTAATCACTCACGTTGATGATTATCTGCGCCATGCCGCTGATGATCCGCGTCCCGCCCGCCATCCCCAGGCACATGAAGGGTCCCCCTTTTTTCAGGACCATCGTCGGGGACATGCTGCTCACCGGCCTTTTTCCCGGCAGCGCCTCATTGGCCCCCCATCCCCCGAAATCGTTGATTTCATTGTTCAGGATGATGCCCGTGCCGGGCACGACAACGCCCGAGCCGAAAAAGGAATTAAGGGTTTGGGTCAGGGCGACAAGATTGCCCTCCCCGTCGGCGACTGAAACATGGGTCGTCTGGTCGCTTTCGAAAGTCCAGGGGTCCGGAGTCTTGATACGCCTGTTGAGCTTCCCCTTGCGGATCGTCTTTCTGACTTCTGCAGCATACTTTTGAGATGTGAGCGCCTTGACAGGGATTTTCACGAAATCAGGGTCGCCCATATAGCGGGCCCTGTCCCGGAAAACCCTCCTCATTGCCTCGGCCATGACCTGGATGGCCCCCGCCGAATTCTGACCGAGGGCGGCGAGATCATATCCCTCCATGATATTGAGCAGTTCGATCGCGTGCACACCGCCGGAACTGGGCGGGGGCATGGAGAATATCTCGTGGCCCCTGTAACTGCCCTTGACGGGCTCCCTCGCAATTGCCCGGTAACCGGCGAGGTCCTCTGCGGCAAGCCAGCCTCCCAGGCGCTGCACCTCTTTGGCGACCGCGGCCGCGATCTCCCCCCGGTAAAAGACCCCCGGCCCCCCGGCGGCGATGGCCCGATAAGTCCGGGCAAGGTCTTTCTGGAATATGAGATCGCCCTCCCTGCAGCCGGGTTGCAGGTAAATCTTTTCCGCCGCAGGGTTGGCGGAGAGTTTGTCGCGGTATTCTTCGATAACTTCAATAATAAGGCTGTTCGCGGGAAAGCCGTTTTCGGCAAGCCTGATGGCCGGCGCCATCACGCTCTTCAGGTCCATTGTCCCATAATCGGCGAGGGCCTTGGCGAGGCCCGCCACCGCGCCCGGCACGGCGATGGAGCGCGGGCCCGACCTGGTTCCGCCGGATTCGATATTCCGCGGAGTATTTGCCGGCGAACTTTCCCGGTAATCGAGCGCGACTGCCCGGCCCTTGCCGGCCATGTAAACAAGCATGAAGCCGCCGCCCCCGACCCCGGAGGCGTAAGGCTCGACGACGCCGAGGGCAAAAGCGGTTGCGACCGCCGCGTCCACGGCGTTTCCGCCTTTTTTCAGGATTTCCAGGCCGGCCTTTGTCGCCAGGGGATGGGCCGAAGCGACCATGCCCCGCCTGCCTTCGGCGGGTGCAGCCGATGATGCGTACGAGGGCATTGACGGGTTTATTACAACCAGAAAAAAGATAATCGGGAGAATAACGACAAATGCAAATATTTTTCGACCTGCATAGTGCAATTTATTAAACTCCGGAATGGTTCTTGTTACAAATTAGCGCAGGCCTGAAAATAGAGCAATGAATGTCTGACTCGGATTCCCTCGAACTTATGCACAGAGATGAAAAACTTTAAAACCGTTCTTCTGAATAGTGATGATATCCAGCTTCGGATAGTATTTTGCTGCCGTTATCCGCGATGTATATAT
>JBDKTK010000162.1:0-14629 GCA_039680225.1 Syntrophaceae bacterium | reverse complement strand
GTAAATCTCAAACTTGCCAGGGAAGGCAAGGGTGGTTTCCTCGATGAACATAAAATCATAACGCGGACGGGCCAGCAAAAGATTGTGGAGGTGACCGGCCGGAAAATAAATTTCGGAGGGAAGTCCGCGGACATCATCGGATTGCGCGACATAACTCAGAGAAGAAGGGCCGAGGAGGCTTTCAGGGAAAGCGAGGACCTTTTCCGGAACCTGGTCTCCAACATGCTGGATTGCCTTCTCATCGTCGATTCGGACGGCAATATCCTGTTCGCCAGTGAAGCGATCCTTGAACTTGCGGAAATACAATCAGTCAACGATATAGTCGGCGGGAAAATCAGTCTTTTTCTTTCCAATGAGGATTTTGAAAAAGCGCTGAGGTATCTGAGGGGCGGCAATATCAATTTCCTGTTCAATTACAGGATCAGGACCGCCCGGAGCAACACTAAATATATCGAGGGAATAGGCAATAAGATCAAATTCAGGGGCCATGATGCCCTTATTATGAATCTGCGGGATGTAACGGGGAGAAAAAGGGCGGAGCAGGCATTGCTCGAGGCGTACGGCAAGCTTCAGACGGAAATGGAGGAAAGGGCGCAGGCCGAACAGGAATTGTCCAAATACAGGACCCACCTCGAGGAAATGGTTGAGGAACGCACCGCCCAGTTAAAAAGGGCCAATCTGAAGCTGGAAAGGGAGATAGCCGAACGCAAAAAATCCGAGCAGAAGATTAAAGATCTGAACATGCTGCTCCTTTCCGCAAAGATGATCACAGAGTCGCTGCTGAGAGCGAGGACCGAAGAAGAACTTGTCCGGAGCACTTGCAACCATCTGGCCGAGCTCGATTTCATAAGATTTGTCTGGGCCGGGTTCACCGAACCCGCCGATTTCTCGGTAAAGCCCCTTGCCTGGGCCGGCTTTGAGAACGGCTACCTTTCCCAGGTGAAGATTACCTGGGATGACAGCGAATACAGCAGGGGGCCGACCGGCACCGCGATCAGGACGGGCAAAATTTCGATAGTCGACGATGTTGAACAAGACCCGAATTTCTCCCCCTGGAGAGAACAGGCGTTGAAAAGGGGTTACCGATCGGTTTTTGCCATCCCGGTCAGTTACCGCGAAGAGGTGATGGGTTACCTGACAGTTTATTCCGGGCGCAAGGGCACCTTCGGCAACGCGGAAACGGAGTTTCTGACCCAGATCGCGGAAGACGTGGCCGTCGGGGTGAAATCCCTCAGGCTGGAAAAGGAGCTGGAATCTAAACACGTCGAGCTTCAGAAGGCATATGCGGAGTTGAAAGCCTCCGAGGAGATGGTCGTACAGCAGGAAAAGCTCGCCTCAATCGGGCAACTGGCAGCGGGGATCGCCCATGAAATAAAAAATCCGCTTGCGATAATCCTGCAGGGGACCGAATTTATGAAATCGTGTGTGGAGGAGGACGAATTCCTTTCCGATTCCGCCGAGAGGATAAAGAACTCGGCAAACAGGGCCGATAATATAATCAAAGGGTTGCTGAGCTTTTCGCGCCAGGGCAGCCTTAATCTGGATTTGGGCGATTTATCCGATGTCCTGAATGAATCCGTATCCCTCGTGAACCACCAGCTGACTTTGAAGAGCATAAAAGTATTGAAGCAGATCGAAGATGTGCCGCCGATCAGGTTCGACAGCAATCAGATGAAACAGGTGTTTATAAACCTTTTGATGAATTCGATCGAGTCCATGGATTCAGGGGGCCCTATTAATATCGAACTCAGGAGGGCCCCCGAAAGCTCGAACGAAATTTTGCTTAAAATTTCGGACAAGGGTTATGGTATAGATAAGGAAACTTTAAAAAAAATCTTCGATCCCTTTTTTACTACGAAAAGAAAAAGGGGTGGTACGGGATTGGGCCTCTCAATCACTAAAGGGATTATTGAAAAACACAAGGGCAGGATATCTGTGGAAAGTGATATCGGAGTGGGAACTGCGGTTTCGATATATTTACCTTACGATAACGAGCAAGGAGCCTGAAATGGAGAAAGCAAGATCTGAAACGGAAAAGAAAACAATTGTCATGATCGATGATGAAGAGGATTTCTGCCATTTTGTCAAATTGAATCTGGAGAAAAACGGCAGGTTTAAAGTATATACCGCAACCAGGGGCTCCGACGGCATCAGCATAATCGGGCAAGTTAAGCCGGACTTGATTTTGCTTGATATTGTCATGCAGGACATGGATGGAGGCGAAGTTGCCTTCAATCTCAAGAAGAGCGGCGATACCAAGGACATCCCGATTATTTTCATCACGGCGATACTGCAGCCGGCGGAAGAGGACAAACTCCGGGGCAAGCATCATTTCCTGTCAAAACCGATCACTCCTGACAGGCTGATCAAGAAAATCAATACTATACTGGATATGAAAAAACAGATTTAACCGCCGGCCCTTGCGGGGGCGGCGGTTAAAATAAGGCATCCTGTAGACATGGGATCTTTTCGGAAATCCGTCTTTTCAGAAGAAAGGACCTACTTTTTGGGGGGGCTTACCAGCGCTTCACCGTCGATTACTACTTCCCCGTTTTGGTTGGTGCAGGTGGTGCGCAGGCGAAGCCTGTTTTTTTCCAACTTCTCCATGATTTCAACTCTGGCCGTGACGGTATCCCCGATATGGACCGGCGCCGTGAAATTCAATTCCTGTCTGAGGTAAATGGTCCCCGGCCCGGGGAGTTGCATTCCTATGGCCGCCGAAATAAGGCCTGAACACAGAATCCCGTGGGCTATCCGCCCCTTGAAAAACGTCCCTTGCGCATAAGTTTCGTTCAAGTGGGCCGGATTCAAGTCTCCCGAAATCCCCGCGAAAAGGTAAACGTCCGTTTCGGAAATAGTTTTTGTGAAAGAAGCCGAATCCCCGATATTAACTTCGTTATAGGATTTCCCGATCATGTCTCCTCCTATGCAGGACTTTCAGGTTTGGATTTCTTTGGGGCCTTTGCTTTTTTTTGAACAGGCTTTTTCCGGGGCACTGCGCCGTCCCTTTCCGCGAGCCAGCGGAGGATGCGGGGGGCAAACTCCTGCTGCATTTTTGAGCTGACGTATATCCCTATGTGGCCGGTGTTCAGGCAGACATCCGTTGTATCCTTGCTGCCGACATAATTGAGAAACTTCTCAGAACTGGTGTACGGTACAAGGTGGTCCAATTTGGCGTAAATGTTCAGGACAGGCATGGTAATTTTTTTCAGGTCTATTAATTTCCCCCCGAGGGTCATCTTGTTCTGGACAAGGAGGTTCTCGTGGTAGAGCTTTTTTATGAATTCCCTGAACGCCTCGGCCGGCAAATCGGGGCTGTCAAAAATCCATTTTTCCATCCGGACGAAATTTTCCACGAAATCCTTGTCGTGCACGTTTTCCAGGAACCCTACGTATTTATCTATGAGCAGCCGGGCAGGGTTCAGCAGCAGGTATGCTACGTTGAGAATGTCCCCCGGGATGTTCCCATAAGCGTCGACCAGTGCGTCCGCATCCAGGGATTTTGCCCATACATTTAACAGGCCCTTGTCGGTATCAAAATCGACCGGGGTGACGGTGGTAACCAGGTTCTTCACCTTCTCGGGGTGGAGGGCCGTATACATTATGCAGAGCGTCCCTCCCATGCAGATGCCCATAAGGTGGACCTGGGGAATTCCGTGTTTTTCCAGGACGAAATCGATCATCTCGTCCATGTACCCGTTGACGTGATCGTCAATAGTCAAGTACCTGTCCTTGCGGGTGGGATAGCTCCAGTCTATCATGTAGACTTCCAAGCCCTGATTAAGGAAAGTTGTTACGACGCTGCGATCGGATTGAAGGTCGAGCATCGTCTCCCGGTTGACCATGGCATAGCAGACGAACAGGGGTGTTTTGAATTTGACCTCCGCGGGTTTATAGTGCTTGAGTTTGACCCGGTCGGATTCGTATACGACGTCGTAGGGCGTCGGGGCGATCCCGGTTTCAAGAGGGCTCAGCAGCACATCGCGGGCGGCCATAAGACGGTTCACGAGCCTGGCCGGCTCACCGGCCGCCTTGCCGAAAATTAGATCCGTTGCGGTTTTCAGAGGCTCAACCATGGCATCCCAGCTGACATTTTCTTTTTCAGCCATTCTTCTTCCCCCTTTTCTCAAGCTCTTTCACCCGTTTTTTCAGATGGTAGATTTCTTTATAAAGCTCATCCATGTCCTTGTGGGTGGGGACAGGCACGTCTTGCAACATATCAATGAGCAGCTGCTGCCTGGTGACCTTGTAATCTCTGAGTGATTTCAAAATATCCGACAGGGCCGCTATGTATTCGGGAGATTTTAACAGGTCTAAATAAGACGCCTCGAGCTTATTGATCCAGAGTTTATATTGGGCCTTGTAATCCTTTACAATTTCCTCACCGCCTTCGCGCGCTTTCTTGACCTCGTCCCGGACGACCTGGGTCGTTTCAACCAAAGGCTCACAAAGGAGATTGACGAATTTGTTTACCTGGGCCTGGAAGTCATTGAATTTTTCAACAGCTTTCGCGGCATGTTCCTGATAATACCTGGTAAGTCCCAGCTGAGGTACGTTAAGGACCTGGCGAAATTCCTTGTCGAACAAATCGTACCAGTTCTTTGAAAATTGCCTTGTCAGGGTCCTCAGATCATCTGCTTTGGTTTCCTTTCCCTGGTCGACTGATTGCGAAGACAGGACTGCAGACCAGAAGGGTTCAATCATTTTTGTGAAAAGGTCCAGGCCCGTATCCGGCCCCTTCGAGCTGGAATCAGGCAAGTTCAACGATTTGGCGAATGCCTGCCACATGGAATTCAGCTGCTGGGATACGTCGCCCTGGTTCAGGAGTGTTTTATCCTGCACCGCCTCAGACCAAATCTTGTTGGTTGCATCCCAATAATCTTTTGAGGCTTTATTCCAGGCAGAAAACATGCTCTCCATTTCCGGAATCGTATTTTTTTCCTGACCCATTGTTCACCTCTTCACTTTCTAGTTTTCTGGCTCGTTTTAGGCTTTTTAGTCTTTTCAGGTATATCCTGTTTTGCGGGGCTTCCGCTGTAAATGCTGCCCAGGGAATCCATCAGTGCGCTGAATTGCTCCGTTTGAGTTTTAATCATTTCCTGGATGCCGGAAGCCGCTCCGATCTCTTCAGCTCCTTTCACCAGCAATTTCATCCGCAACTGGCGGATCGTTTCATCCTGGCCATTGGATTTTTCCTGCAGCTCGTGATAGTTCTTTTTTAACTGTTCGTATTCTTCCCTGGGCACTACATCAAAGGCAGAAATAAATTCCTTCAATGATTTCTGGAATTGTTCAGAAGCCTGTCTCGCCCCGGTAATATAATCGGGGCTGGAATCCTCCTTCAGGCCGTAGCACTTCCGGAAGATTTCGATCTGTTTTTCGAAATAACCCGAGGGGGAAAACAACCAGTCGGTCGTCTTTTGGTCCTTCATGAAGCCGCTCCAGTATTTGAATACGTCCTCATAAAATGTCTCTCCGGCGAGTTTTTGCCCTGCTTGTACAAGGCTTAACAGGTAATTCCCCCAAAACTCAAGAAAGTTTTTGTCCATGTTTCTTCCCTCTCGCTTGCTCTGTCATAGTGTGGTCCAGCTCAAGGTGGAAGCATACCGGCCCGCGCCTGCCTTCCCCAAAAGGTTTGTGCAGGGGGCATTCCGACCCGGGAAAAGACCAGGAAGTTGCAATTGCGCCGTGGCCTTTCGGAAAGACGGTTACTTCTGCATCAATATAGTCCAGGGCGGCAAGGGTGGCGGCCTTGTCTACAAGGTCGTCGTCTTCGGCATAGCAGATCAGCCAGGGTATGTTCTTCTCCGCTATTCTCTTCATATTGAGTTTTTCCCCGAACAGAGTGATCGGCAGGGTGCCGTCGGGAGAAATTGGTTTCGTATAGGAGTCAAAACTTAACTGGGTTATAGCCAGCGGGAGATCGTTTCTTTCATAGAGCAACCAGTAGTTGAGCGCGGCCGCTGTGTTGGTTATGTTCAGTTTTGCCCCGGGCCTGTCGAGCATTTTCAGGTCACGGAAGAAAGAGAACACGGGGGCTTCCCTTTCCATGCTTTTGAGCTTGTATACCCAGCTCATCACTTTACCATCAACAATGCGGTTTCCGTTCGGAAGGGTCTTCAGGGCATATCCAAGGTCGCGAAAACGCGGGGGGATATGTTGCAGGTATTCGATAAGCGACTGGCTGCGTGTCCCGTCAACAGGTGTGACACATGTCATGAGGGCGTCAACCGATGCGTCCAGCTTTCCGGAAAGGATGTTGAGAAGGGCAATGAACCCGCCCTGGCAGAACCCGTTGAGGGTTACCTTCCTGCCATGGATTTCTTTTAATTTCTCGCAGAGATATTTAGTGTCGAGGGCGTCGTCTTCTCCCGTCATCAGTTGAACGGCCGGAACCTCGTTTATATCCTTTATGACCCTGATATAAGTCGGGATGCCCTGGTTTGCAAAGCTGTGGACGTAACTCTTGTTTTCATTCGGCAGAAAAGCAAGGATGCTTGCCCCCAAAACATAGGGGGGGAGAATCAGCACCGGCTTGCCGTCCTGTTTTATTTTTACGGATTTGTCCGTCGGCAATACCTGGTAGACTGTGAAACGTTCTGTCTCTGCTGTTTTGACGTAGTTGCCGTTATCGAAATGAAATCCGAATTCCGGCTCAATCCTGCGGATCGCTTCAGGATAATCTTCTATAATAAGCTTCATTACCCTGGCCTTCCGTTCAGACATGTCTTTTATGTCCTCGCCGGTACCCAGGGCTGAATTCAAATATGAAGACATCAAGTTTAAGTTCTCACGCATATAAAATTCATTCATCGCATGAAAACTGCTGAAAAAACCTTTTCTTGCAATTTGAAAATTAAATTGCAGAAGTTCCAGATAGTCCCGGGATGTTTCATCCGGAAAATGCGTCAGGAGTTTATCTTTCTCCAAAACCAGAAAGGAATCAAGCGCAATCCAATAGGGGACCATGAAATCTGACACGTATTTCGTGATCCCCCTCAGATATGTCTGTACGGATTCCGTCTGCCTTACAGATGCTTCCACATAATCCAGCGATTTTTCTACTGACGTCAACTCTAAACTTAAAAAATCGGCAAAAAGATCCAGCGGCGAAACAATTTCGCGGTCAATCGTGTTCAAAATAAATTACCTCTTGGAGATTTCGAAAAAATTGTCTACTTTTTTGAAGCTTTCATGGACTGCGTTTTGGAAGTCGCGGCTGCCTTTGTTATAAACCTCTATCCAGTCGTTCATGGCCTTTTTCCCCTCTTCGGGGAACCCTGTCGCCTTTTCCAGATAAATATTGAGCATCCGTTCCGTTTGAGCCTGGAGAGACGAAATCACAGAGAAAGCGTTGTCGAAGGTGGTTTTGTTA
Organism: Syntrophaceae bacterium; assembly: GCA_039680225.1. Taxonomy (GTDB): domain Bacteria; phylum Desulfobacterota; class Syntrophia; order Syntrophales; family UBA4778; genus JBDKTK01. Next base: position 7,254 of record JBDKTK010000162.1, on the reverse strand, counting down.
AAAATGATCATCTGTTTCAAGATCTTTTTCTGCATGATCCTACCTCCTTTTGACTTTATTTTTTTCCTTCCTTACTTCTTTTCGGTCTTGGCGTTCTGCTCTGCAAAATAGGCTTCGAGCTTCTTGAAACTCTCATCGACTGACGCCTTGAATTCCTCAACGCCCTTTTTGTATGTATTGAGCCATTCGGTGACGACCTTTTTGCCCTCGTCGGGAAATCCGGCAGTCTGGGCAAGCTGCAGGTTGAATATTCTCTGGGTCTGCTCCTGGAGCATCATCATTGCGTTAAAGGAATTATCGAAATTGGTTTTGTAAAACTCTATCGTCTGCTTTGCGATTTTTATCGGTTCCATCATGTTAGCCTCCGGTTTGATTTTTTTACCCTCAGGGTATGAGGGTATTTTAATCATGTGAGCATCATTGTCAAGGAAAAAATGTTGCGTTGCACAATTTTTTTTAAGACTTGAAAAGTGTAATTATATTTGATAAATAGACGCCATTACGAAAATTTAAGTTAAAAAATATTGAAAAATATTTCGCAATGCACAAAGGACTGGAATAAAACATGCCTGAAGAAGTGCTTATAAAGAAATACGGGAACCGCCGCCTTTACGACACGGAAAAGAACTCATACATCGTCATAGACCAGGTCTCAGAACTGATCAAGGCAGGCAGGCAGGTCCGGGTCATAGACGCCAAGACCAAAGAAGATGTCACCGCATTTATTTTGACCCAGATACTGCTGGACGAGGCCAAAAAGAAGAACTTCCTTTTGCCCATACCCCTGCTGCACCTTATAATCCGGTACGGCGACACCGTCCTGGGAGAGTTTTTTGACAAGCACCTGCAGCAGATCATCCGCAATTATCTCGATTATAAAACAACAATGGATGACCAGTTCCAGAAATGGCTTTCCATGGGCACCCAGTTCTCCGGCCCGGCAAAGGAAGTCTTCGATCCATTCAAGCAGTTCTTTGACCTCTTTGCCGAATCGAAAAAGGCCGGGGAAAAGGAAAAAAAATCCTGAGGCGGCCTCAACTTGGCAGGCCCTTCTGATTTTTCCGCAGTTCTCCTTCTATCCCTGTTATTGTTTTCTCCAGGGGAATATTCTTCCCGGCCAGCTTCATTGCCTGCTCGACGATAAGGGGCAGCCCTTGGCAGCAGGGGACCTCCATCACAAAAACAGTAATACTCCTGATATCGTTGTTCCGGAAGATGAGCGCGAATTTTTTAATGTACTCATCCGCGTTGTCGAATTTGGGGCATCCGATCAGCAGAACCTTGCCGGCCAGAAGGCGGTGAAAGTCGGGGTAAGCCGCCGGGGCGCAATCGGCGGCAACCAGCAGGGCTGCATTTTTCAGAAAAGGCGCGTTGGGCGGCACGAGCCTGATCTGGATGGGCCAATGCGTCAGGGCGGAAACAGTATCCTGTGCCCGGCCCGGATTTTCCTGTTTCGTTTGTCTTTTCAAGGGAGAAAATCTCTGTATCAGCGAAGAGGGGCATCCGCAAGCCATGGCGGGCTCTCTGGCCGCGACCTGTGATTTCAGATGCTCATGAACGGCCTGCTCGTCATAATCGTCGACCTCCTTCCCGACAATATGAAGGGCATCCCGGGGGCACTCGCCCAGGCAGGCGCCCAGGCCGTCGCAGTATTTCTCGGCCACAAGCCTTGCCTTGCCGTTTTCAATCCGTATGGCGCCCTCCGCGCAGGAAGGTACGCACAGGCCGCACCCGTCGCACTTGGATTCATCTATTTCTATTATTTTTCGCAAAACTTTCATGACCGGCTCCTTTTTAATAATTTTCTATAAGCATAATATATGAATACGTGAAAAGTTCCGCTTTGACATAAGTCAACTATGGGGATAATTTACCGGGAAATTTAAAGGATGACGATTAATGGATATTGTCGGCCAGATTGCCAAAATACCTCTTTTTGAAGGACTCCCCGTCCGGCAGCTCCGGGAACTTGCAGGGATCGCCCGGGTCCGTGTTTACAAAAAGGGGGAACCGGTCTTCTTCGAAAGCGAGGAGGGGGTTGGTTTCTTTGTCGTGCTGGCCGGCCGCGTCAAGGTGTTCAAGACTTCGCCCGAAGGCAAGGAACAGATACTTCACCTGTTTGAAACAGGGGAATGTTTCGGGGAAGTCGCCGTTTTCACCGGCCAGGGCTATCCCGCCAATGCCCAATCCGAATCCCGGAGCTCGCTGATTTATTTCCCCAGGGCTGAATTTATTGAGCTGATAAAAAAAGAGCCATCGCTGGCCCTGAATATGCTTGCGGTATTGTCGATGCGCCTGCGCCGCTTTGCCGGCCTGATAGAAGGCCTTTCACTCAAGGAAGTCCCCGGACGGCTTGCCGCCTACCTGCTTTACCTGAGCGAAAAGGACAAAGACTCGCGGGATTTGAAGCTCGACATCACCAAAGGCCAGCTGGCCAGCCTTCTCGGGACGATTCCCGAAACGCTCTCCCGCATCCTGAACAAGATGAACCGGCTGGATCTCATCAAATCGGATGGCTCGAACATAACAATTCTTGACAGGACGGCCCTGGAAGAACTTGCGGCGGGCGAGAGGAAACTCCCCTGAAAAAGAGGGGCGGCATTAGCCGCCCCTTCATTATTAACCCAGGATTGCCTTCAGGTCCTCTTCCGCAGTCGTGATCGGCTTGATATTGTAGTTCTTCACAAGCACGTCCAGGACATTGGGGGACACAAATGCCGGGAGCGAGGGCCCGAGCCGGATGTTTTTGATGCCCAGCGCCAGGAGCGTGAGCAGGATGGCCACCGCCTTCTGCTCGTGCCAGGACAGGACAAGGGACAGAGGCAATTCGTTCACGCCGGTCCCGAAAGCCTTCGAAAGGGCCAGAGCGATCTGGACTGCGGAATACGCGTCGTTGCATTGCCCAATGTCGAGAAGGCGCGGTATCCCGCCGATTGTACCCATTTCCCTGTCGAAGAAGCGGAATTTTCCGCACGCCAGCGTGAGCACGATGCAGTCTTTGGGGACCAGTTCCGCAAATTGCGTGTAGTAGTTGCGTCCCGGTTTCGCCCCATCGCAGCCCGCGACAAGAAAGAAATGCCTGATGGCCTTGCCTTTCACGGCCTCGATCACCTTGTCCGCGATCCCCAGGACCGCATTGCGGGCAAAGCCGACCATGACCTGCCGTCCGTCCGTGTCCTCCGCAAAGCCGGGCAGTTCCATGGCTTTTTTGATCACGGGGGAGAAGTCTCCGTTCGAAATATGGGTTACGCCGGGCCAGCCGACCTCGCCTGAAGTGAGTATATTTTCCCTGTATGCCTCCTGGGGCTTCTGGATGCAGTTGGTGGTCATCAGTATCGCGCCGGGGAACGCGCTGAACTCCTTGAACTGGTTCTGCCACGCGGTCCCGTAATGCCCGTAGAGGTGCGAATATTTTTTCAGCCCGGGGTAGCCGTGGGCCGGCAGCATTTCGCCGTGGGTGTAAACGTATATCCCCTTGCCCTCGGTCTGTTTGAGGATGTCTTCGAGGTCTTTCAGATCGTGGCCCGAGACCAGGATGGCTTTGCCTTTCCGGAAGCCCAGGGGGACGCCTGTCGGGACGGGGTGGCCGTAACGGCCCGTGTTGGCCGCATCGAGCAGTTCCATGGCCCTCAGGTTGGCCTCGCCGCACTTGAGCACCAGCCCCAGGGCGTCCTCCAGTTTCAATCCGCCGTCATAAATGGCGGCCAGGCCTTCCCGGATAAAACTGTAGACCGCTTCGTCTTTCTGGCCCAGGATGCGCGCGTGGTCTGCATATGCTGCAGTCCCCTTTATCCCGATGAGGAGGATGTTTTTCAGGGAGAGGATGTCCTCGTTTGCGGCGGGGAAAGTGTTTGGCGGGACCTTTTTGCCCTGCGCCTCCATGCCCGCGATGTCATGGGCCGGTTCAAATCCGAGGGGGCCTGATAAATCAGGGGCCGCGCCTGCCGCTTTCATTTTTTCGAGCAGGCTTCTTTTCTTGTCCGCTGAGATGCGGATTGTTTCCGAAAACCTCTCCGGGTCGAAATTCACGTTGGTCAGAGTGGAGAAAAGCGCTTTGCAGATGAATGGGCCTATGGATTCTTCCTTTATACCTGATTCCCCGGCCAGCAGCGCAGCCTGGGAAAGCCCGATAAGTGAATAGATCTGGAGATCCTGGAGCGCCGCCACTTCCGGAGTTTTGCCGCACACGCCCGCCCTGTCGCAGGCCTTTCCTTTTGCCGTCTGTTCGCAATGATAGCAGAACATATCAAGTCCTCCTCGTTCGATTTTGTTACGCGATTTTTATCCCGGATATGAAGGGCAGTCCTTGACTTAGGTCAAAAAAATCTTCTATTCTCTCGACCAATCACCCGGAACAGGAGGACGGATATATGAACTGTAACAACGCTGAGCAGGTACTGAGATTGTCCCGGGATTTTATGGAATGCCGGATTATGCTGACCGGGGCGGAACTTAACCTCTTCACCATCCTCGGCCGGAAAAAACAGACCGCAGCCGAAATTTCCGGACAGACGGGCCTTGCCCCGCGCGGTCTTGCATCTCTTCTCGACGCACTCGCGGCAATGGGCCTCCTGGAAAAGAAGGATGATGAATACTCCTGCGGCGAAAATGTCTCCCGTTACCTTTCGGAAGATTCCCCGGAATCCGTCCTGCCCATGGTGCTTCATGCCGTCACTCTCTGGGACAGGTGGTCCTGCCTGACCGAAATCGTGAAAGGGGCGCCCTGCGAACCCGACCGGCCTTTTGCGAAGCCCGACGAGTTGCGCGCGTTTATCGGTGCCATGCACGTAGTGGCGGCCCCGCTTGCCGCGGAGATTGCCAGGGCAGTCAACCCGGGTCCGGCAAGAATGCTCCTGGACGTGGGCGGCGCGTCGGGCACTTACACGATAGCTTTCCTGGAGATGTCTCCTGCCATGAGGGCGACCCTTTTCGACCGGCCTGCAGTGATCGGGATGGCGCGCGCGAGGTTGGAATCAGCGGGACTCCTCGACAGGGTGAATCTTGTCGCAGGAGATTTTTACACGGACGAATTTCCTCCCGGGCATGATCTTGCCTTCGTTTCCGCCATAATACATCAGAACAGCCTCGAGCAGAATTTGGACTTGTACAGGAAAGCGTATAGTGCGCTGGTAAATGGAGGACGGATCGTAATCCGGGACCATGTTATGAGCGCCGACCGCACGCATCCGAAAAACGGCGCCATCTTCGCAATAAACATGCTCGTCGCCACGGCAGGCGGGGGCACTTATACTTTCGAGGAAATAAAAGACGGGCTCGGGGCAGCCGGGTTCCGGGATATAAAACAGATTAAGACAGGCGAGCACATGGACTCGCTGATCGAGGCTTTCAAATAGTTTCGGAAGGATGGGAAAGAAATGATTGAGCGTGAAGGTTACAGGTTTCTGCCTAACATGGAAACAAACAGGTGTTTCGGCTGCGGCCCGGCCAATCCCGGCGGGCTGAAAATGGATTTCTACTCCGATGGGAAAACAATAGTGTCGTGGATTTCCGTCCCGGGCCATCTGTCCGGATGGAACAGTCTTGCCCATGGAGGGGTTGTGGCGACTATGGTTGATGAGGTAATGGGCCGGGCCGTTATCTTCCTCCTGAAATCGCTCCCGATGACCAAATCCATCAGGATTGATTTTATCAAGCCTGTTTACGTCGGGATGGAGTTGAGAGTTGAAGGGCGGATTATTGAAAAGAGGGACAGGGAAGCCCTGGTGGAAGCGATAATTCTGGACGAGAACGGGGAAACCTTTACAAGATCAGAAGCAACATTCGGATTGCTTTCAGTGGAGTCGATGAACAAGAGAGGGGCCCTGACGCAGGATTTTGTGGACCTGTTCGCACAGCTCAGCAGCATGGAGATAATATAAATTCAAACGGGCGCTGTTTCAGCGCGGCGCCTGCCCGGCAAACCCCAAAAACTATGGCCTCATCTCCAGCTTCTGCTCGCCTTTGGGGACGTACCATTTTATAAAGTTGTGGCCGATGCCGATCGGCGCCGGGTCGATGCCCCGGATCCGTTTGTCGAAAATAGGCAGGGCGTCGGGGACGTAAAGGAACACGTACGGCTGTTCTTCGGCGAGGATCTCCTGCATCCGGAAATACGCTTTCTTGCGCTCCTCGATATTGAAAGTGCCCCTGCCCCTTTCAAGCAATTCATCCATCTCCGGGTTTTTGTAAGAAATGAAATTCAGCTCGTCGGGCCCCATCTTGCTGGAATGCCAGACATCGAACTGGTCGGGGTCCATGGAAATGGTCCAGCCGAGGATAGTCGCGTCGAATTTCCTCTTGGTTATGAACTCTTTTATGAATGCGGCCCACTCCACGATCCTGATCTTCATCTGGATACCGACGTCCGCCAGCCTCTTCTGGACTATTTCGGCCGTTTTGCGGCGCACCTCGTTGCCCTGGTTTGTCAAAAGCTCAAACGCAAAGGGGACGCCGCCCCTGTCCAGGATACCGTCTCCGTCGGTGTCCTTCCAGCCGGCTTCGGCGAGTAGTTCCGCTGCTTTCTTCGGATTATATTCGTACGTCTTCACATCAGGGTTGTACGCCCATGACCCGGGTTTTATCGGACCGGTTGCAGGCTGCCCGAGGCCGAGCATGACCCCCTGGATTATCTCTTCCTTGTTTATGGCGTAAGCAAAGGCCTGCCGCACCCGCTTGTCCTTGAAAAGGGGGCTGCGGAGGTTGAATCCCAGGTAAGTGTATGCAAAAGCCGTATACCTGTATTTGTTGAAATTGGCCTTGAAGAATTTGCTTTCGGTCTGCCTTGTGTACTGGAGCGGGGTCAGGTCCATCCTGTCGAGCCCCCGGGCCCGCAGTTCCAGGAACATGGTTGCCGTGTCGGGGATAACCCTCATAATGTAGCCGTCAATATAGGGACGTCCTTCGAAGTAATCGGGATTGGAAACGAGGACAATCTTGGTCCCGGTCACCCATTCCTTGAATTTGTACGGCCCCGTCCCGATGGGGTGGCGCGACAGGGGCGATTTCGTTATGTCCTTTCCATCCAGCAGATGCTTTGGCAAAATTGCCGCGCCCCAGCTCATGAGGGCGGGCGCGAAGGGTTTGTCGTAGGTTACCCGGAACGTGTAAGGGTCAAGGACCTCGGCCTTTTTGACTTTCATGAAATCCCCCGAATAGGCGGTGGGAGTCTTCGGGTCGACAGTTACCTTGTAAGTGTAAAGCACATCTTCAGCCGTAAAGGGACGGCCGTCGTGCCACCTGACGTTCTTCCTCAGG
>JBDKTK010000161.1:0-4035 GCA_039680225.1 Syntrophaceae bacterium | reverse complement strand
GCGGGGCCGCCAAGCAGCTGGCCACGCTCGCCGCCGAATTAAAAAAGTTCGGTTTTGATTCATTCGTGATCACTGCCTGGCTGGACCCCGGGACGCCGCAAAGGGAATTCATCGGAGGCATCGAAGTCGTAAGGGTGCCGGTGGGCCCGAACAGGTCGCTGCTGCGCTTCTGGCGGGGAATGGCCCGGGTCCTGTGGCTGAGGAGAAAGGAATACGCCATCGTCCATTCGCACGGGATCAACCCGTTCCAGGGCTTCTCCCTGTTTTGCGGACGGCTGCTCGGCAAACGGTGCATCGGAAAGCTGTCCATTGCAAACAGCGACATCGCCTTCGGCCGTCAGGGCAGGATCGTCGGCACCCTCCACAAGATGTTCCTGAAAAGCGCGGACCGGTATGTCGCAATCAGTTCCGCCCTGAAAGCTGAGCTGGAGAATTCCGGGCTGTCCGCCGGGAAATGCCTTTTCATCCCCAACGGGGTGGACACAAAAAAATTCTTCCCGGCCGACGCCCGGATTGATGGAGTTGATGCGGCCGGGGCACGGAAATCCCTCGGCCTGGGCAGAAATGAAGTCGTCCTGCTCTACATGGGGGTGATCGACACACGCAAGGGAATCGACGTGCTCATCCCCGCCTTCGCGGGCGCCGTCAGGGGGGGAGATGGTTTTAAGGCAAAGCTCGTCCTGGTGGGCCCGCGCAACCGTTCCGACCTCGGCAGCGAGTTTTACAACCTCATGAAAGGACTCACGGCAGACCTGGGCATAAGCGATAAGGTCCTTTTCCTGGATTACACCGCCAACCCTGCCGTGTTCTACCGGATGGCCGACATCTTCGTCCTGCCTTCGCGCCAGGAAGGGATGCCCAATGCCGTCATTGAGGCCATGGCCTGCGGGCTGCCCGTGATCGGGACCCGGATCTCCGGTACGGAAGACCTCGTCATTGATGGAATCAACGGAAAACTGGTCCGGGCGGGAGACGTGAAGCAACTGCAGCAAGCCATGAAAGAACTGATCGTCTCCCGCGACCTCCGGGTACAGATGGGGAGGAAATCGCTGGAGATGGTCCGTTCCGAATACAACATTAACACGGTCGCGAGGAAATACAGGGACGTGTACCTCGAACTCATTTTCAAACCGGGGGATTGATGATTAATGGGCTTTCCGTATTCGAAATTGAAGCCTGCCGCTGTACCGTTCCCGGCAGCCCGCCCGGCCACAACGGAGAACAGCGGGGCATTGCGCGACAACGCGGCATTCGGCCTCCTTATCCTGCTCTATGGCCTGGAATTCATCGGGGCGACCAACCACCTGCCGGTCCTGAAAGCGCTGCACTTCAACGTGCTGCTGAGCATAGCGCTGGGCGCCGCCGTCCTCTTTGCCGGCGGGTTCCGCAGCATCGCCCGGCACCGGCTCGCCGTACTGCTCATCATCCTGATCTGTTTCACATTCGTGGGGATTTCCTACTCGGTGGTGAAGACGAAGACATTCAGCACTTTCAGGGGCCATCTCGGCTACTTCATCCTGTTCGCGTGCCTCTACCAGTTCATCTCCACGGAGAAGAAACTGCGGATCTTCCTTATTGCAGCCCTGGCGACCGACTTCATCATCATCCTGCTCAATATCGGGCAACTGACCAGCGGAATGCGGGCCGGGCAGATCGATGCCGCATATTTCCTCGGCGACGGCAACGACTTTGCGTGGAGCCTCGCGATAGTGCTCCCGTTTGCCCTGTATTTTATTCTCAACCGGGGGATCTTTTCCAAGGTATGGGGCATCATCGCCGCTCCCCCCCTGCTCTTCGGGATTGTCATGACCATGTCGCGCGGGGCTTTTCTGGCGGTCCTCGGTTCGTTCCTCTATTTCGCCCTTTGGACCAGGCGCAAGATTGCGACCATAATTGTTCTGGCGGTAATCGCGCTGGGCACAGTGCTGTACGCTCCGCATCTTTTCTGGAACCGCATGGACCCTTCCAATTACATGGAGGGTTCTTCGGCATCCGGCCGGCTCCAGGCGTGGAAGGCCGCGACACAGATGGCGATTGACCATCCCCTCGGGGTGGGGGCGGGAAATTTCCAGTCGGTCTACGGCCGCTTTTACGTCGAAAGGTTCTCGGGACCCATAGAATGGGCAGCGCGCCGGTGGATCTCGCCCCACAGCATTTATTTCTCCATGCTGGCGGAATACGGCTTCCTCGGGATGGTGCTCCTTCTCGCCATTATCGGAGAAATGCTGCGCGTCAACTGGAAGCTGCGCAAGCTGCCCGGGGCGGGCCTGTTCCCCGCCTGTCTCAGCATGAGCATTGTCGCCTTCTCAATCGGGGGCATGTTCCTCGGGGGGATAAAGTATCCCCATCTTTACATCCTGGGCGGCCTCACACTGGCCTGCCTCAATATCTACGGGGACAAGAATGCCGCCAGGCCACGCCAATAAGAAGGTGCGGGTCCTCCATTTCATCGACCACAGCCGCGTCGGGGGGCCGGGCAAAACGATCCTCAATTCCGCGAAGTATATTGACCGGGACCGGTACGAGGTCCATGCCGCTCTCTTCTGCAACGGAAGCGGGACCGATTTCTCCATCACGGTTGAGGAGCGGGGGATACCATGCCTGACATTGCGCGACCGCAACGGGATTGAATGGAGCCACATAAGGGACCTCCGGGAGTATATCCGCAGGGAGCGCATCGATATCCTGCACACCCACGGGTATAAGACGGACTTCCTCGGTGTCGTCCAGAAGCGGCTCTCCCGGGGAATCGTCCTCGTCACCACCCACCACGGCTGGATCCGGAATAACATGCGGCAGAATATCTATGCCCTGACCGGCATGGGCCTGAGCCGTTTCTTCGACGGAGTTATAATCGTATCGGGCTCCCTGGAAAAGTTCCTTCCCCGCAGGGTCAGGAAATCGGGTTCATTCAGGGTGGTCCATAACGCAATAGTATTATCCGATTATGAAAGTCCCGATTGCGAATCCTCCCCGGCAAAAGGGGAAGCCCGCCGCATCAGGGAGGAATTCGATATTTCCGGCTGCGATACGCTGATCGGCGTAATCGGCAGGCTCAGCGAAGAGAAGGGGTGCAGCGACATGCTGGCGGCCTTCCATGAAATCCGCGAAATCCGCGAATTCCGCAAGGGCCGGGGCAATTTGAAACTCATGTTCATCGGGGAGGGCAGCCTCCGGGCGGAACTGGAGAGGATGAAAGAGGACCTCGGCCTCGGAAAGGATGTGGTCTTCGCGGGGTTCCGCGACCCCGTAGCCCCTTTTTACCGCGCAATCGACATCCTGGTCTGCCCTTCGCGCACGGAGGGACTCTCGAACGTGATCCTCGAAGCCATGGCCTGCCGCGTCCCGGTGATTGCGACGGACGTCGGCGGAAACGCCGAGATCATAACCAGCGGGACAAACGGATTCATTATCAGTTCAGTCAAGGATTTGCGCGGCCCTCTTGAGAAGCTCTCCAATGACCGCGCGCTGCGGGAAAGCATTGTCCGCAACGCCTCGGAAACGGTCCGGCAGAAGTTCAGCTTCGAGGCCAGGATGAGGAAAGTGGAAGATTTCTACGCGGCCCTGCTCAACGGGAGGCAAACGGCCCGGCACATCCCGGCAGGCGCTTGCGCCTGCCATGACGCCCGCAATAAGCAACCATGAGAAAGGTCCAACGATCTTACATGCCGGATGAATCGCCCGATTCCCGCGAGGAGCCGGATCGGGCAAATACGTGCCATGGCTTTTCAGGACCGGCGGTCCGGATTTTCCCGCTTTAACAAAGGAAAATACCTTAATTATTCTCAGTGATACGAACGGGCCGCTGATGCCCGCACGGACCTGCAATCCGCCGCTGTCTCAGGCGGGGTCAAGCACACGGACGACACAATGATTAGCAAACCAAACATCGTGCCTGAAAGATTTTTATGAACGGCCGGTAGGTAAATACCTTTCAAACACAGTGCCATTGCTTTATAAAAATATAAGACAAACTTCACTTGTCAACCCTGATCTCTTGTAATAGAACGTACCCGTACTTAGAAAAACCCCGTA
>JBDKTK010000160.1:0-3017 GCA_039680225.1 Syntrophaceae bacterium | reverse complement strand
GGATGAAGCGGCCCATCGCAAAGAACCTTTCCTGAAAAAATCCGTCATTGAAGCGCTGGATCGGGGCATCGCCCGGCAAATCGGTCCATTTCTGGACAATCCGGATACCCTCGTGATTGTCACATCGGATCATTCCACGCCCAGTGAAGGATCGCTCGTCCACTCCGGAGAACCGGTACCGCGTGTCATGCAAGGCTGCGGCGTGAGGCGTGACCGCGTCGAATCTTTTGACGAGGTGTCGGCTCACGCGGGCGCGCTGGGAATGGTACGGGGAAAGGAAATGATGTACCTGATTCTCAATTACCTGGACCGGGCAAAATTGGTGGGAACCATGGACACGGAAAACGATCAGCCCTTCTGGCCGGGAAACTATTCCTGGTTTTCGTTAAGTGAAGAAGGCCCCGGCACGGGAGGCAACGACGAATGAATGAAGAAGAAACCAGTTCGCCCCGCCCGCCTTACGAAACAGGCGTTATCCACGGCAGGTTTCAAATCCTTCATCTGGACCACATGAAATATCTTCTTTCCGGTAAAGCGCTCTGCCGCCATCTCGTTGTGGGCATCACCAACCCCGACCCTGTTCTTACCCAGGCAGATCCGGCCGATCCCGCCAGGAGCAGCGCAGCAGCCAATCCTCTGACCTACTACGAACGGACCGTATTAATCCGGTCGGCCCTCGTTGAAAGCGGGATTCCACTGTCTGAGTTTACGATTGTACCGTTTCCCGTCAACCGGCCGGAGCTGTATCAATATTACGTACCTTTGGATGCCGTTTTTTTTCTGTCCATTTACGACGGCTGGGGAATCAGGAAAAAGGAGCTTTTCCGGAAAAGCGGCCTGGTCATTCATGTGCTCCGGGAAGTTCCTGCTGAACAAAAGGGGCTTTCCGCAGCAACCATCCGCGAAGCCATCATAAACGATCAGTCCTGGGAGCATTGGGTGCCTGCCTGCGTGGCCGATCAGATAAAGAAGTGGAACATCCCCGCCCGGCTGAAAAAAATAATGCATGAAACGACTTGTTCTGAAAAGCCGTTGTGACATGTTCATAATAAAACGCACCAGCTCTTCCCGGCTCATACCCTCCAGCTTTAAATTTTTCCGTTCTTCATTTTCAGAAATCTTCAATTTTCCTCACACGTCTTGAAGCATTTCGCCCTTATTGAAGGCCGCGGGCAATCAATTCCGCAATATCGAAAATTTCCAGCCGTTGCTCCGGATCTTCCGCCTTTCCGGCATCTTCCAGCATCTTGGCGCACTGGGGACAGCAAACAGCTACGATATCCGCGCCGGCATCCTTCGCCTGGGCAATGCGGAGACGCGCAGAGCTTCCCTTTCCGCTTCCCAGGATGTCGGTGAAGAAATTCCCACCTCCCCCGCCGCAGCACAGGGCGTTCTCGCGATTGGAAGCCATCTCGACAAGGGTGATTCCCGGCAGCGCGGCCAGGATCTGCCGGGGCGCTGTGTAGATGTCGTTGTGACGGCCGAGGTAGCAGGGATCGTGATAGGCGACGGTTGCCGGGTATGCTTTCATTAACGGAATCAGGGAGTCGATTTTTTCCGCCAGAATTTGCGTGTAGTGATACACCTCCCAGTCAGCCCCGAGCTTCCGGTAGTCCCGGGAGAAGGCATTGTAGGCATGGGGGTCGAGCGTTATAATTTTCCTGACACCCCGCGCCTTGAACAACTCCATATTCTTTTGGGCCAGACCCTGGAACAGCCAGGCTTCCCCCATTGCCTGTACTTCGTTGCCGTCGCATAATTCTTCCCGGCCCAAAATTCCGAAAGAGACGCCGGCCTGTTGGAGGACATGGGCGACGGCCCGCGCGATTTTTTGCCCCCGTTCGTCGTATGAACCGACGCAACCGATGTAAAGAAGATATTCGTGTCCGTCATAAACGGGAACGGTCAAATCACGAGCCCAGTCGCCGCGTTTTTCCGACGGTTCTTTATAAGGATTCCCATAGACCTGAATGGCCTTGAAATAATCCCGTACGGATGGCGGCAGCGTCCCTGTCTCAACAACAGCCTCACGGGCGGCAATGAAAATATTGACGATATCGTCATTGAAGGGAAAGATGCAGTGCTTGACGCAGTTTGCACACAAAGTGCAGGAATAGAGAATCTGCTCAAAGCGTTCACTTGTCTGCACGTCGCCTTTGAGCCAGGCCCGCGTAAGCCACAGTCTGCCTCCCGGTGAAAAGGATTCGAACCTGTATTTCATATGGGGAGGGCAGTTAAAATTGTCATAGTCATCCGTCAGTTTGCAGGACCCGCAGCGGAAACACAGGTGCAGAAGATCTTCGTATTTCATTGAGGCGCCTCCCAGTTTCCGGGATTCATGATCCCTTGCGGATCCATGGCTTTTTTGATTTTTTCTATAAGCTTTGCCGTGTTGGGATCCATTTTTTTCATGACCAGTTTCTGTGCTTCCGCCTCCCCCTTCCAGATCATCCCGCCGATGTCGAGGGTAAACCGGTTCGATTCATCCACCGCCTGCCTTGCCGCCATAATATCGGCCTCATCGGCCCGATTGAAGGAATAATTGAAGCCGAACATGATGCTGTGGCAGGTCAAGACCTGATGGACGTAAGAGGCGACCATGCCGTGGACGTGGGCGATCTCGATTCCCTTGCGCCAGGCGACGGGCACCTTATCGAAGGGCAATATAGCGGCCGAATACTGGAATCCGCCCCCCTTTCTGAAATCGGCGGCCAAGGCGGCCTTGGGCGGCACATCGAGGAAGCGCGCGCGGAGAGCCGGATGCAGATCCTCGACCGGTTTGATCGTTTCGCCGCTGCGGATTTTACCGGCGAGATCGAGATAAATCTTTTTTTTCATAGCCAGCTCTTCTTCCAAGTGGGCGGAGAGAACAATGACATAGAAGATGTGATTCATCCAGTCGGGCTTTTCCTGCGTGATCAGGAAAAAGTCTTCCAGCAGATCAAGCTGGGTTAACTCAAAAATGACCTCGGGAATCGCATCAATATCGTCGGAGGAAAAGACGATAACGTCGCGGT
>JBDKTK010000159.1:0-15463 GCA_039680225.1 Syntrophaceae bacterium | reverse complement strand
AGTTCAGGGGGATGCTGATGCCCTCTCCGGAAATTATGTTCTCAATGGCCTTGCGTATCTCCCGCTGCAGGCTCTCCCTGTCCAGGCCCTCGATGACGGACAGGTCGATGCTGTCGATGAGGCGCTGGTGGATATCGGATTTCAACTGGTCGTACTCACGGCTGGCTGAAAAGTCCTTTTGAGAGGAAATTTCCATGTGTTAATTCCTTTCCCGGTCCTTCCCCGGAGTTTTATTTCAAACCGAACAGGCCGCTCTTCTCTTTCTTCTTCTCGCCCCTGCCCGTCAGCTGGGCGGCTATGGACCTGAAGCTCCTGCTGATATTGGAGTTATAAGCGATCGAAGTGATCGGCTTGCCCTGGTTTATGGCATTGATTGTGATTGCGAAATCGTTGGGGACGGTCCACTGGATCTTTTTATTGAGGGTCTCCTGCGCGTCTTCGATGGAAATGCGCGAATTCTTCTGATACCGGTTGGCGATGATCTCGATGCCGCTCTCGGGTATCCCGAACTTCTGGACGGCCGTGCCGAGCCTTTTCACGTTGATGATGCAGGGCAGGCTCAGGTTGCTGACCACCAGGACCTTGTCGGCCATTCCCATAATCGTCCGGGAGTTCGAATCGAAAATCCTGCCGTTGTCCACGACAATGAAATCAAAAATCGACCTCAGGAGCCTGAAGAGCGTTCCCATGGTCTCGGCGGACACCTGCCCTTCATACGGCACGACCGGGGCGGGCAGCACATGCAGCCCCGACGGGTGCTTGTAAAGGATGCTCATCAGGTACAGCGCATCCACCCGGGAAATGTTCTTGATGATTTCGAGCCAGCTGAAGACAGGGGGCTCCATGCCCATGAAGACGGGCAGGTCGCCGAACATGGGGCTCATGTCGGCCAGGAGCACCGAGTTCACCCCTTCCATGTCGATGAGGCTCGTCGCCAGGTTGACGGCCACTGTTGTCGTCCCGACCCCGCCCTTGCTGCCGATCACGTAATAAATCCTGCCCGAAGGCCCGCTCAGGGCCGCGCTTTGCGAGACAGTCCGCGCGGCAGCCCGCTCCTTGAATTTCGAGGCCGCTTTCAGGACGTCTTCCATGTTGAGGGGCTGCGGGATGAACTCTTTAATCCCCGCCCGCATGGCGGATATCAGGAGTTCCGGGCCCATCTGCCGGGAGGTGAGGAAAATTTCCCCGGCCTGCCCGGATTGCTGGACCATCTCGATGTGCCGGAAACCTTTTTCCGGATCGTCTGAGATTTCGTAAAGCAGCAGATCGCATGGATCAGAGCTCTCCGGTCCCAGGAAGCGGAATCCGCCCGATGCTGAAACTATGGACCTGAGTTCCTTTCTGAACGCGTCGCTTTTGACGTCCACCCTGAAAGTGTAGATTTTTTCAGTTCCGGTCATATCTAATGCTCCTCCGGTAGTTTTATTCAACAAGGCGCAACTTGATGTCCTTTGCTATCTTTTGGAAAATAGCTTCCAGTTGGCTCGAGGTCGGAGTGTAATATTCGTATTCGGAACCGCTGGCTATGGCTGCGAGGAACTGCCTGTCCACGCCGCCCAGCCCGATGGTGTAAATCCTTATGTTCCTGTCTTTAAGTTCCTGGGCGTGGGCTATGGCCATGAGCCTTGCGGTCGTGCAGATATAAGGCGCCAGCCTCGACTCCGGGATGCTGCAGGAATCGGAGGTATAGCCGGGAATCGGGTACTGGTTGAGGGAATACCATTTCGTGTTCGGCCAGCGCCGGCAGCGGGTCTGTCCCTGCGACCTGCCGTCCCCCGTCGGCAGGGGGTCGATATTCAGCCACGTCTCCGCATTGGTCCTGCCGAGCTGGCTGTAAACCGTGGCGCACGTCTGGCCCGTGCCGCAGACGACCGCGTCGTAGTTGTTCCCGTTGTATCCGAAATTCCCCCGGAACGCCGTCGGGTTGCCGTCGGAGAAGAAAATGAGGTATTGCTGGAGGCGCCGGTCGCCGGGGACGCCGCTCTGGTCCGTGAAGCTCGAGGAGCCGCCCGCCTGGGCAAGCGAATCTTCCGCGTTGGTCGCACCCACCGCGGTCATGGCATTGATGGCAGTCCGCATCGGGGCCACGAAATTAGTGCCCAGGGCCCGGTCGACCCTCACGCTCGTGGCGAAGGAAATCAGCCCCACCTTGTCCCTGTCCTGCGTTTCCTCGAAGAAGCCCAGGAAAGTGATGGCTGCCGCTTTCAGGTCGGCGATCGGCTGCCCGGCCATCGAGCCGGAACGGTCCAGGTCAAGCATTATCTCGACTTCGTTTTTCTGCGCCGTCCCGAGGGAACTCGTGGCCACAAGATCGACCCCGAAGAAGCGCACCAGGACTCCCACGGAACTCACGGTCCCGCTCACCCGCACTTTATTGTTGTCGATGACAGCGGATTGAAAATCTACGGACCCGATCCCGTACTGGGGCGTGTCGAGATAGCCGGGCGTAAAATTCTCAAAGGCGACTTCCCGGGCAAGATCGGCGACGCTCACATATGGATTGGAGATGTTCCTGGCACCCATGAGGGATGCGGCGTCCACGGCCTTCGAGAGTTCGGCCCGCACCAGGAACCACCGGCCGACTTCGATCCCCAGGGCCAGGAAACCGACAATGATCATCAGCGTCAGCCCGAACAGGATCAATATCGCTCCCTTTTGTTTTTTTTTCATAGTCTTCTTTCCCGTTCAAAACACGGCCCGGCTGCCGAAAACGAATCCGTCCCCGCCGCCCAGGAGCACATTTTGCGCAAAGGCCGGCAGGGGCGTGATCGGCCGGTACTTGTAGTAGACTTCGACTACCGTGAGTTCGGACAGATCGGCCGTCCTGTTGTCGTTGTTGTAAACAAGGTGGTTGTACATTGCGGGCGAGAGCCCGAGGCGCGGCTGGCCGGCGCCGATTACGCTGGCGACAGCCAGGTTCCCGCAGGAATCCTGGCTGTCTATCACCGGGTCCGGTTCGGCATCGCTAACCCCGCATTTTATCCTGGAGACGTATATCTTCCCCCATGCCCCCATATCCAGGGGACTGGCCGAAGACTGCAGCAGGGCGCCAAGGTCGGCGCCGACTTTTATTTCCCGGGACGCAAGGCTGCCGCCCTCGCGGCTGACGTTCGTGATTATCAGCCTCGCCTGGATGAGCCTGCCGAAATCGATGATCCCGAAGATGAACAATGCCAGGACGGGCAGGACTATTGCCAGTTCAAGCAGGGCAACGCCGCGTTCCGTGCGGGCGCGGCCCCTTGATTTATTTTCTCTGCAAAACTGTGTTCCCATATCCGCCCTAGTTGAAAAGTTCGTTGCGGTACGTGGACTGCGCCTGGATGACATTGACTCCCCCCGGGAAGAAATCCCCGACGAACGGCGTAATGAACCTGTACGTGTACCGCGTTCTCACCCGCATGTACTGGCCGGGGTTCCCCGGGTTGGACTGCTGGTCCCAGCCGCCGGGGTCGCTGTAATCGGATTCGACCGGGTAAATATTGATGAGCACTTCGTCCGGGTTCACGGCGGGCGTCACGTGGTCCCGGATCATCCTTCTTATGGAGTCCTCCCGCGAAAGGGGGTTGCCGTTCTCGTCGTTTAAAGTCCGCCCGACAAGGGCAAGCCTGGTCCCCTCCCTGGTCCCGAACTGGATCGTGTGCTGGACATAGTAGTACCTGCCGAATTCAAACGTGCCCAGGAGGAGCAGGAAGAATATCGGGGCGGCAATCGCGAACTCCACGACCGTCGCTCCCCTTTCAGGCCTGCTGAATCTCATTTACCGCCTCCGGAAGAAGCCCGTCATTTCCCGTATCCCGCAGGCATTACGCCAAGCGTATAAACGGGCGCGGCCGGCGGCTTTTCGAATTCCTTGCGGTACCTCTCCAGCCCGTTCCGGGCGGCCACCCCATCCATGCCGTAAACCGGCCGCAGGTTCTTCGAGGCATCCGGGTTGAGCACCTGGTTCACATGCATCAATTTATGGGAAGTCCCGAAATCGGATTCCAGGCGGGTAGGGCCCGCGCAGCCGGATGCAATGAGCAGCCCGGTTAAAATTGCGAATATCGCCATGCGCTTCAGCATAATTCCAGCCTCCTGTTTTATTTGCCCGCTCTTTACTGAACGATATGTCCGAACGTCCCCTCCAGCCCGGCGCCCCTGTTGATCAGGGAGGCCGACGGTGAGGCAGCCAGAGGCTGTTTTCTCTCCCCTCTGCCTTCCATTTCTCCCATAAGATAGAATTCGAAATCATTGGGCTCGATGAACTGGTCCGTGGGCAGCGTCTGTTTGGAGGTGTCCAGCGGTTTGACGAGGTGGGCGGTGACAACAATGACAAGCTCCGTGTCATTCTTCTGGAAGGAGGAGCTCCGGAAAAGCGCCCCCAGCACCGGTATGTCTCCCAGAAGGGGGAACTTCCTCACGATTTCCCTGACGTTCTCCCGGAGGAGACCGGCGATGGCGAAGCTCTGGCCGTCGGCCAGTTCCACCACGGTCGAAACCCGGCGGGTCGTCAGGGCGGGGACCACATATCCCTGCAGCGTCACGGCATTCGAGAAGTCACGGTCGGAGACTTCCGGCGCAACCTGCATGCTGATCTTGCCGCTGCTGAGCACCGTCGGGTTGAACTTGAGGCCCACTCCGAACGGCTTGTATTCGATGGTGATGACGTTGCCCCCGAATGAAGCCTGGGGCACCGGGATCGGATACTCGCCGCCGGCCAGGAAATCCGCGCTCTTGCCGCTCAGCGTGATGAGAGAGGGTTCAGCCAGCACCTTCAGCAGGCCCTGGTCTTTCAGGGCGTCGATGAATACGGTCCAGGTGGAGCCGCCGCCGAGAAAGCGGAAAATGAGATTGATATTGTCCGAGACGGTGAGGGGGTCGGTCGGGAATGCGCCGGATGTCGGCAGCCGCACGAGGTTGTCCAGCAGGGAAATTCCGAACTGCCGGCCGCTTTCCGTCAGATAAGTGAAATTGAAGCCGATCCTCTTCATCAGGCTCCTCGACATCTCGGAAACGCGCACTTCCAGCAGGACCTGCTGGACGCCTCCCACCTCCAGGAGGTTCAATAATTTCGGCTTCCCTTCGGCATCCCGGGGGGCGTACGCCGCGGCAAGCGCCAGCGCCTGGGAAAGGACGGCGGCGCTGGAAACTGTCCCCGCAAGCGTAATGTTGTCGCCGGATGCCGTGACGAGGATATTCTGCTCCCCGGGCATGACCTGGTAGATTTTTTCTTTCAGCCTGGCGATGTCGGCATTCACCTCGATATCGAAAACGGCGCTGAAAGTACCGCTTCCCGCCTTCCAGACTGTCATATTAGTAACCCCGGCGGACTTCCCGGTCACATAAATCTGGTAGGGCGTCAGCACCAGGGCGTCGGCGATGTCGGGCGCCGAGATGGAGACCCTTGTAATGGATTCACGGCTCTCCACGATTATCGACTTGCCGACTGTGAGATTGATTTTCTGGGCCGCTGTCGTCTCCATGCTCACCCTGGCAGGGCCGTTGGCGGCCGCCGCCGCAGCGGTTAAGACAAATAGGGCAAGTACGGCCGTACATAAGACTGCGCCCCACGAGATCCGGTTATTGCTGGTCATGGCACTCCCCCTAATTGAATTTCAATTCTGTTGACTTGCTTCCCTTGATCAGTTGAACGGATACCCCGTGATTCGGGGTTTCTTTAACCGCGGCCCGGCGCGCCGGCCTTTTTGCCGGTTGGTCGGACTTGTTGAAAGAGGCGAGCAGGGTGGGTATTGTCGTCCCTCTCGTGATGACCTGTTCCGAATCGCTTAAATTCCTGAGGGCCAGCTGCAGCTTTCCCTCGGTTGCCGCGAGGGCCAGCTTCTCACCCTCGCCGGGAGTCACTTCGAGGGTAATGACATCAACCGGCGCCGGCCTTTCCTGTTTCCCGGTGGTCTCGACTTCCGGCCCGACTGTGAGAACCAGGACGTTCTCGAGCACCGTCTTGGTCACAGGGGTCGAGACCTTGCCCAATTGCGACAGGGTCACGAGGACGTCGACCCTGTTGCCGGGATGGATGAACCCCGCCACTCCCACGATCTTATCGACCTTGACGGCCATGGCGCGCCGCTGCGGCGAGATGACGGCGGCCACTCCCCCTCCCTTCATGGCGGTGGGAGAGAGTTTGGATTCGAAGATCGGTTCGCCGGCCTTAATGGGATAAAGCAGCGTCCTGCCCGCCACGGCGGACGGATCGGAGATATAGCCGCCTGCCAGGCTTTTCTTAAGGTAAGGCACTGTCGCGACCATGTCCCTGGTAAGCACTGTTGCCCACGGCATATCCGTTTTTGCGACTGCAACCAGCTGGGTTTCCAGGTTTTGCATGGCTTGGGCCTTTTCCTGCAGCCAGTTGTACGCGAGCACCGTCAGCGCCAGCGAGATGATTATTCCCGCGCCTAACATGAGGACTGTCTTTTTTTTGTCCATGGATGGTCCCCTTTATAAAATATATTGGATGAAAACGGATGATATCGAACCGGCCGCTATCGCCGCTCCATAGCAGAGCGCGGGCAAAGGGTTTCCCTGCGGCGGGACGTAAAAGGGCCTGCCCGTAATAATTATTGACTTGAATAATGAAACGTACCGGTCCAGGGTTTCCCTGGACCTGCCCGACATAATGATTATCGCGAGGGCGTACAGGCCGCCTGATACGGCCGTGAACAGGAAAGCCGTGAACACTCCATTCGGGCCCAGGAAAGCGCCGACCGCCCCCATCAGTTTCACATCGCCCGCGCCCATTCCCCCCAGGAGATAGAAAGATATGAGAAGGGCAACTCCGGCCAGCATCCCCGTTGTGCTGTGGGCAAGGCCCTGGAGCCCGGCCAGCCAGCAGTTGCTCAGGATTCCCGCGGCCGCTGTGGATGCCGTAAGCCAGTTCGGTATCCTGCGCGCCCTGATATCGAATGCCGCCGCGATCACGACTGTAACAACCATAATTAAGGAAGGCAGCAATGCCATATTCTCTCTAATCTTTCTTTGGATTAAGGGCCGCGGCCAAAGCGGGAAGCAATGGCTGCGCGGCCCTCAACCAGTCCTAACCTCCAAGCTGGGTCACGACATTGTTGAATACAGTGTTCAGCTGGGTCCCCACGGCCGCCATAGCCAGGACCGCGGCAACCCCGATCAGGGCCGCGATCAAGCCGTACTCTATTGCCGTGACACCATCCTCCGCCTTAAGGAACCTAAGTATTTTCTTCATGCCTCTTTCACCTCCTTTCCCCCTTGATTTAAGTAAAACCGGAATTGCGTTCTAAGGTAAGGGCAATCGGGGTAGAAAAGAAATTGGCTGAAAGCGGATTTTCGAACGAATTTACCCTGAAAGTTTTCTCATCGATAAACGCAGAGAGGTTTCCATATGCTTAGAAGCCCGGATCAGGGAAATGCGGAATTTTTTCCGGGATGAGCAGCCGATTCGTTTCTAACTCTTTGATTGCCTGCTGTTTTTTTCTAAGGATTTTTTTCTGAAGGCGGGACGTCCGCGGGGCGCCGCTTCCATTTGGATGATAACCCCTTAAGGCGATGTCCTATTATTAGAGTTGAATTATTATTTTCCATCTGAGGGAGCGGCTTGATGAAAGTCAACCTCAGGCAGGATCATGCCCGTATTCGGTGTGCTGTTTGAATTTGTCCCGGTGGGTTCGATATCTTTCCCCGGCGCGATTTTCACGCTGATTCCGGGTCTCGGACAAATCTTCTTTCCGGCGTTCGCCGGCTGCATTGCTTTTCAACCCCGGTTTTTCAGATACGATCCCGCTCCGGCCGGCAGGGTTTCCGGAGGGCGGTCCCGCCACTTCCGTTTGGGTCATCGGCGGCCATTCCGGCGGCTTCTCCTGGTTTATGGAGGCATGGCATCCGGCAAGGAAAACAACAGCAATGATAAAAGGAAGCATGGCTTTCATTTTCCGTCCCCCTGTCAATGGCGGCGCGGGTTCGGCAAAAATTTCCCCGGCCTGATCCGGGAAGCGTTTCTAAAGTAAATAGATGCCAGGGCGAAAGCTATAATCGGGAAACTTATTTTTGACGGGCAAATGCCTGATTTTGAATAAGGGTAAGCAGCACACTGTCAGGCCATGTGCTTATGCCCCGGTTTAATCAAAAAGAAAAGGGCCGGTCGGTGTCGGCCCTTTTTGAACTGTGATAATTCTCCCCTTTTGTGTCCGGTCAGGTCTTTATCTCGACTTTTTTCTTCTCCTTTTTTGCCTCCTCCGTCTTCGGGATGGTGATTTCCAGCACCCCGTTTTTAAACACGGCCTGGGCAATGTCCGCCTTCACCTCGCCGGGCAGTTGCACCACCCGCCGGAATGATCCGTAGCGCCGCTCCATGCGGTGATAATTCTCTTTCCTGTCCTCTTTTTCCTCCTTCTTTTCCCCCTTGATGGTGAGGGAATCGCCGGAAATCAGGACTTCTATGTCCTTGTCCGTCAGGCCGGGGAGTTCGGCGGACACTTTCAGGTCCTTGTCTGTCTCGCGGACGTCGACCTGCGGGTACTCCATCATCCAGTCCTCCCGTTCCTGGGGGGTCATCGCAAAGAAGTCCTCAAACAGCCTGTTGACCTCCCGCTGAAGTGCGAAAAAAGGATTGGCGGCCTCTTCCCTGCGCATCGGCAGATTCTTTCCGCGCCTCCTGCGGGGCCTCAAAGCAAGATCCCTGATATTCATGGTTCAATCCTCCTTTCACATCGGCTTCACTTTGATTTTTTTCGGCTTGGCGGCCTCGCCTTTCGGGAGGGTGAGCCGCAAAACGCCGTCCTTTACGGATGCGTCAATTTTGTTCCTGTCGATTGCTTCCGTGAGGGTAAACGACCTCTCGTAATCGCCAACCCCGAACTCGGCGTAGCTGAGTTCGTAACCTTCGGGGCGCTCGACCGCCATGGTGCCCATTATTGTGAGCACGCTGTTTTCCAGGTTTATATTTATCGATTTCTCGTCCGTTCCCGGCATGTCCGCGAGCAGGATATAGGAATCGGCTTTCTCGTAAATATCGACATCGGGAGCGAATATCCTTCTCATCCTGGTCCGTTCCGCGCCGGCCGGGGATTTCCCCTCCTGGACCTGTATAGATTTTTCTTCAGCCATGGTTCACCTCCCCTTTATTCGGCCTTGATTTGGATCCTCCTTGGTTTGTCCTGCTCCTGCCGCGGCAGCCATATTTTCAGGATGCCTTTCTCGTATTTTGCATTCACCTTGGTCGAGTCCACCCGGAAGGGCAGCCTGAGGCTCCGGGAGAAACGGCCGTGGCTCCTTTCCTGACGGTGAAAGGCCTCTCCTTCTCCGAGTTGCTCCTCCCGGCGGGAACCGCTGATCGTCACAAAGTCGTTCATGACGGAAATGTCTATCTTGTCCGCATCGATTCCCGGCATTTCCGCCGCGATTAAAATGTCGCTCTCGCTGCTCCAGAGGTTCAAAGGCGGAAAATCTTCCGCAAACGGGACCGCCCGCCCTAATAACATGGCGCGGCGCATCTCGCGCCAGGGGTCCCACTGTAAAAAACTGCTGAGTTCGGGCCACAGCATTATCAATCCCTCCTTTCATTAATTTTTCCCTGCAGAGACACAATTTTATGCCCGGGGGGGATTCATGGCAATAAAGGCGATTCTGAAATTGCCCGGCGTAACTTCTTATTGCCGGCTCAGGGATGAAGTGCTCCCGATAAGGACAAATAAGAGCAGGATTTGGAATTCCGGGCTTGCCGGATGCCTGATTCCTGGCTATTATGCGTCAGGTAAAAATATGGAAGAAAAGATAAACGAACTGAACAAGATCAGGATTTCGGCCATTTTCCTGCACAGCAGCCTGTCGAGCCCGAATATCGGGGAAGTCATTGTTGCGCAGGCGGAACTTGACAGCCTCATCGACAGTTTCCAGTCACTCTATGCCGAATTCATCACCGGCGGCGAGATCGAGACTGCCAGGAAGGATGTCGAGTCGTTTTTAAAGCTGATCGATTCCACCGCGCAACGCTGCAGAAAGAGATCTAAAGAGAAGACTAGCTGAATAGCCCCCCTTGGGGGAGGGCTATTCAGGTCCTGTGCTCGTTTAAAAACCGGTCCAGATGCTCCCGGGCCTGGTCTTTCGAATAACCGTACTTCTCCTGGAGGACACCCAGGAGTTTGTCCCGGTCGCCTTCCGCCTTGTCCAGGTCATCGTCGGTCAGATTTCCCCACTGTTTTTTAAACTCGACCTTCAGCTGCTTCCATTTTCCTAGAAGGATATCTTTGTCCATTATCGTTCCTTTTTTAAGAGCTATGCGATGTTTCCTCGCGCTCGAGCGGCGCACCGCAAGTGGCGCAGAAGAACACATCCTCCTCTTCTTCCTCCATTCCGCGTGAAGACATGTAGCTCGCCCCCAACCCTACCGCCGCCCCGATTGCAAGCGCCGCGCCGACGACAAGGAACGGGTTTTCCTTCAGGTATTCAACCGCCTGGGAGCCCCACTGCATGGCCTGGTAACGGGCCTGGTCGGCTTTCTCTTTTGCCGTTTCCGCGTACTCCTGCATTTTCTCCTTCATCTCCCCGGAGCCCATTCCTTCCATTTTTTCCCTGGCGCTTTCCCAATCCAAACCGCCGCCGCCCATCATTTTTTTCAGCCCGCCTGCAATGGCCCAGCCCAGGCCCAATCCCACCAGGGCCGATGAAACCGGGTTCTCTCTTATTGTTTCCATCAAACCGCCTGAACTCATTTCTGAATGCCTCATTTGTCCCCCTCCCTGAGTAAATTTTCCCGGAATCGGACCGGGTGTTTAATATCTCACAATAACCGGCAGGTTTGTGCCATAGAGGAAATCCTGATTTATTTTCATAAAAGCTCTGATTTCAAATTCAGATAATAGCTTGCGGCGTCAGTCCGGGGCTGTACGGCGTTCCCCTATTGACTTCCCCGCACGCCCGGCAAAGCCAATCTCAGGTTGACTCTTTTCCCGACTCCATCTGCTCGGTGGTCTCGCCGGGTTTCAGCACGCCGCCGGCCAGGTACAGTTGCGGCTTGCTGTCAAAGTCCGCCTTGCACTGCCCGGTGCAGAAGAAATATTCCTTCTGATCGTATGTGCTCTTGAAAGGCGTTTTCTTTTCATCTACTTCCATTTTGCATACAGGGTCCTCAACCATTTTTTTTCCTCCTTTTTGCTTCAAATTTTCTCATCCAAAGCGAAATTAAAAATCAGGGAAAGCTTGATGGCATGTCCGGAAAAAATAATTTAGTCTTTGTTATCCATTTAAAAGGAGACAAAATATGCAGCCCAGCGCGGAGCAAATCCCCCATAATGAATGGCCCCATTTCTTTGACGAGTTTACGAACCGGAACAAAGGCCGCTCAATCAAGATTGAGAAATTAATGCAGGACAAGCGCGAGGAGGTCGAGCATGAAATGCCGCTGTTCGGCATCGATTACGACCCGCATCACGGCGAGATGATTTCCATCTCGCTCGGGGTCGACCGGCTCAAATACGAACACCCGATCATGGGCCCGAAGGAGGTCAAGCTGGAGCAGGACAACGAAGGCCGTGCAAAGGTCATGCGGGTCACCGGCAGGGATAATGAAGAGTTCATCGTGACTTTCCAATCCTGAAGAAAAAATCCATCACTAACCTTCCCCAATACGGATGCCGTATTCTATCGGGCGGGCGGGCCGCCGGCCATCAGGCCCGCCCTTATTTTCCCGGCGGGCTTCTCTGAAATCCAATAAGGGCAGGCTGCCGTGCAGAAATCGGCAGGGCTGAAGATTGTTTGTGCGCTCCGGTATCCGCCCGGGGCTTACGACACAAGCATTCAGGAATCCGTTTTTCAATCCTAAAACTAATTCCAATATCAAATCAGCATCCGGCAGCCGGAATTTCATATCGGCCCTGACATATTAATGCCGCGCTTTGATCTACGATTATAAAAAAACCTGCCGGAACTTAAAGAATGAAATACAATGCAATTCAACCCCTCCTTCACGACATGGAGATTGTCGGTTCGATAATCATGAGCGGCAATCCCGGAATTTTACTGAAAGAGGTCCTGCGGCGCATGCGGTCCGAGACGTCATATTACGGGCTCGAGCGCGACCTGGCCAAACCTGCCGCCATGCCTGTTTCCAAAATCCCCATCATAATCCGGCCCCTCATGGAGCAGGACTTGCCTTTCATCCTGGCGCGGGAGGGCAACGGCAGGTCGGAACCGGAGCTCAAGGACAGGGCCCGCAGGGCCCTGCTCATCAAGGCCGAGTTCTCCCGCTGCTTTGTCGCGGCCGATCCGAACAACAGGCCGTGTTACATGCAATGGCTTATCGGCCCGGAAGAGAACAAAAAAGTGCAGGACTATTTCAAAGGCGGCTTCCCCCTGCTCGAACCGGACGAGGTCCTGCTCGAGGGCGCCTACACTCCGCCGCAATACCGCGGCCTGGGGATAATGTCATGCGCCATGTTCCAGATTTCCGAAAAGGGCAAGGGGCTGGGGGCCGGGCGCGCAATAACATTTGTCCATAAAAACAACGCGGCTGCGATAGCCGGCTGCAACCGGGCCGGTTTCCATGAATATCTCATCAGGGAAGATGTGTGGAGGAATTTCAAGCGCACCTTGAGTTTCAGGAGAATCGCGCCGGTTTGAGCGCAATGGCAACGGCCTGCAGGTTGCGCCAAGCCCTTAGGTCCTTTTAAGGAATTTTGCAAATGAAAATCAGAGTTCCCCCGATGGAGAGCCCGGCAGCTCTATACTAATAATACTCCAAAATACCCGGTTCATTATTGCCAAATTGTCACCGATGCTCCATGCCGTAACTGACACGGGTCGGAAGGACTGAAGGCTGTCCGGAGAAAGGAGAAAAGAGGGGAATGGCGGAAGGTATTGTGAAGTGGTTCGATGAGAAGAAGGGTTTCGGCTTTATAGAAAGTGATGAAGGTGGAGATCTTTTCGTTCATTTCAGCGCTATTCAGATCGACGGTTTCAAGACCCTTTACGAGGGCCAGCGCGTCCAATTCGAAAGCCACCAGGGACCGAAGGGACCGGCAGCTTTGAAAGTCCGCATAATTTAGCAAACAGGGCCTCAGAACCAAATAAAAAAGGCGCCGCAATGTCCGGCGCCTTTTTTATTTCTCAACATTTTGAAAGCGGCACATGCGCCCGGGCGCTAATGCGGAAAGCCTAGGGTCCCATGGCTTTGGCCAGCCTCTCCTGCACGGCTTTTGCCTCGGCGACCATGCGCTCCAGGAGTTCGGCGACGGTCGGTTCGTCATGGAGCAGACCTGTCACCTGGCCGGCCGGCAGGACGCCGTTCTCATCCCCGTCCTCGGTGGCCCTGCGAATGGCGTAGAAACCGTTGGCCATGAAAGCAAGCTGGCGGGCGTTCTTCCAACCCGATGCCAGGACCCCAAAAAACAATTTCCAGTACGGCAGGTCCAGCTGCTTCGCTATCTCGCGCGAATTGGGAAGGGCGGCTATCGGGTCAAAGCCTTTCTTTATTGCGCGGCGGGCCGCCTCCGTGTCCAGGATCCTGCAAAGCAGCCCGTCAAACCTGTCTGAGTAAAGCGTGTCGTAAGCATCCTTTTCAATCGACAGCCGCTTGTACATGGCATGCAGGGGGCTTTCCTTCGTGGTCATGAACCTGGTTCCCATGGCTATGCCTTCCGCGCCGAGGGCCAGCGCCGCCGCCAGCCCCCGGCCGTCGCCGAAGCCTCCCGCCGCGATCACGGGAATATTGAGGCTGTCGACGAGGGTCGGGACAAGGACAAGAGAAGTGACGGCTTCGCCGTGGGCCGCGGCTTCATGCCCGGTCGCAATAACCCCGTCGCATCCGAAGTCCTGCGCGCGTTTGGCATGCCTGGCGTTGACAACCGTCGCAATCACTTTGCCGCCGTAAGCATGGGCCGCTTTGACCACCCAGTCGCCTTTGCCCAGCGAGAAGTTGATCACCGGCACCTGTTCCTCGAGCAGCACCTTGGCATTTTCCCGGGCCCCGGGGAACAGCAGGGTGGCATTGGCGCCGAAAGGCTTGTCCGTAAGCGACCTGATTTCCTTTATGGCATCGCGGGTCTGTCCGGCATTCAAGGGGCCTGTCGCCAATATCCCCAGCCCGCCGGCATTGGAAACGGCGGCAACCATCCTGGGCACGCTGATCCAGCTCATGCCGGAGAGCAGGACAGGGTATTCGATTCCGAAAGCTTCGGTTATGCGGGTCTTCATCCTGGTCCTCCCGGGTAGATTACATGAATTCGAGGGAATTCTGCCTAATTGCAGGCAGAATGTCCAGGAGAATGTCCGGCGGAAAACCTGCTGAAAATCCATTCAAAGAGTGTTATTTTCTCTTGTCAAACAAAGTTTAAGCAAATAACCTGCTTCGTCCCAATCCAGTTTAAAGGAAATTCATGAGAATCGAGCGCCTCGGCATCGAGCACCGCCGGGAAATTTCAGAGAACGTCAACGGCCTTGACGAATTCATCTCCGATTTTACTTTCAGCAATCTCTTCCTGTACAGGGGCATGTACGATTACCGCATTATTTTTGATGATGGGCCCGTGTTCATCGCCGGGACAAACCCGGTCGGTCATAATTTCCTCACCCCGGTGACCGACCCGGTGAAGCTCGGTGCGGATTATATCGCAGAACTTATGCGGAATTACGATTTCCTCTACCCCATCGCGGAGAAATGGAAAGACATGTTCGACCCCGGCCGGTTCGAGATAACCCTTCGATCGGGGGAGATGGACTACCTGTTCCGGGTCGAGAAACTGGCGTCCTTCAAGGGAGGGAAATACAACCGGAGAAGGAACAGGCTCAAGCAGTTCCTGCTCAATAACGAAGGATCAATCCGTGAATTCAGCCCCGCCGATATCGACACGGCATTCGACATCCTGCGCAAATGGCAGGACGCCACCGGCCTGCAGGAGAAGTACTCGGACTACAGGCAATGCGCGGAGGCGCTGCGCTGGTTCGGCCAATTGCCGCTCAGCGGGAGAATATATTCGGCAAACGGCGGGCCCGTCGGTTTTCTCCTTGGCGAACCCTTGAATCAGCGGGTCTTCATAATCCATTTCATCAAGGGACTGCCCGGATACCAGGGCCTTTACGAGTTCATGTTCAACAGTTTTGCCGCTTCCATTCCCGAATACGAATACATCAACATGGAAGAGGACATGGGCAGGGTGAACCTGCGGAAAACCAAGTCCTCCTACATCCCCGAATTCCTCGTGAAAAAATACCGGGTTGGTTTGAAGTAATAGGCCAGAAAAGGCGCCGCAGTCATTTTTTAACCTGCATCCAATTGTTAATTTCAAAGCCCGGTATCTGCGCAGAATATAGGAAGGCGCCCGGGGACATGCATACCCCGGGCGTGGGGAGGGGGTTGTAACACAACAAACAACAGGCTTAGTCGGCCTGTTTTCTCAACAACGCCGGGACCTCGAAATCGATGTTGTCGTTGTCGTCGATGACGCCCATCCTGACGACATTCTGATTTTCGGCGGCCTTGCCCCTTCTCATGAACGCCGGCGTC
>JBDKTK010000158.1:0-4960 GCA_039680225.1 Syntrophaceae bacterium | reverse complement strand
CCCCTCCCTGCCGTCGAGAAGGAATACAATTATATCTGCTTCCTCGATGGCGAGGGTTGTCTGCTCGCGCATCTGGATAAGGATTTTCTCATCGGACACAGGCTCGAAGCCGCCCGTATCGATGAGCGTGAATTCGCGGCCCATCCAGTCTGCGTCTGCATAATTGCGGTCCCTGGTGGCCCCGGGGAGGTTTATCACTATGGCCTTCTTCCTCTCGGAGATCCTGTTGAAGAGAGTGGATTTGCCGACGTTAGGCCTTCCTACGATCGCTACTACCGGTTTCATTCAGGTTTCCTTTTCCGGGCTGAATAACCCAATTGCTGGAGCATCGATTCGCTGCGGGTCCAGTCCTTGCGCGCCCTGACGAACAGTTCGAGGTAGACCCTCGCGGCAAAAAACTTCTCCATATCAAGCCGGGCCTGGCGGCCTATTTCCTTGAGCATGGAGCCCTTGCTGCCGATTATAATCCCTTTCTGGGAATCTTTTTCAACCTGGATCACCGCCTGGATCCTGATAAGATTTTTTTCTTCGTCCTCTTTGAAGGAATCCACTATCACGGCCGTTGAATAGGGTATCTCCTCGTGGGTCAGGAGAGTCACTTTTTCCCTGATTATCTCGGCGGCGATGAATCTCTCGGAAACGTCTGTGATCATGTCGTCCGGGAACAGCTTCGGGCCTTCCGGCAGATATTTGACCAGGACCTGCTCAAGCCTGTCCAGGTTGTAATCCTTGATGGCGGACACGGGCACGATCTCCTTGAAAGGGAAGACCCCGCTCAGGCTGTCAATTACAGGAAGCAGTTCCTCTTTGCGGACCGTGTCAATTTTATTCAAAACGGCGATGACCGGGATTTCGACCGCCTTAAGGGAGTCGATGATGCCGAGGTCGTCTTTGCGTATTCCCGAATCGGCATCGACGACCAGCAATGCAATATCGACTTCCGCAAGGACTTCCCGTGCGGCGTTCACCATGCTTTTTGCCAGGGCCGATTTCGCCTCGTGCAGGCCGGGCGTGTCGATGAAAATTATCTGGGCGTCTTCCAGGTTTTTGATGCCGGTGATGCGGTTGCGCGTTGTCTGCGGCTTGTGCGTGGTGATGGCGATCTTCTGGCCGATCAGACGGTTGAGCAGGGTGGACTTCCCCACGTTCGGTTTGCCGATTATCCCTATGAACCCTGATTTGAACAAATATTTACTCCTCCGTAAAATTCCGTGATGCAGGTCCTGTGTATCCTTGTGCCGGCAATCGCCGTAAGCGAACCGGCGGGATTTGACTTATCTGTTTTGATAACGAGACCGGGCCTGGCCCTGTCGCGAAGGGTCCGCAGGTTCGAATTCCTCAAGCCCCTCAGGGAAGACTCGTCGGCAGGGGCGCAGACCAGGGTCGCCTCTGTATCAGCGCCCCGGGGCAGCCCGTCCAGCAACCCGCCCGCCATTTCCAGGAAAAGCGAACTTTCAACCAGCATCCCGAAAGACGGATGAAAGGGGCCCGCCAGGATTTTCCCTTCAGCTTCCATATCCGGCGTCGCCTGGAGCCCCATCCTGATCACGGGTATCCCGGCGAGGGTGAACCTGACCAGGGCGTCCCGGCAGCAATCAATCGCCTCATCGAGGCCGAGCGGCAGGTATTCACCTTTCCCGTACAGTTCCGCTAAACGGGTCCCCTCGAAAACAATTGTCGGGTGGATGCGGACCATGTCCGGGCGCAGCGTGATTGTCCGCCTCACTGTTTCGACGAAACCCGGGCGGCTGTCGCCGGGGAGGCCCGCCATCAGGTGGACCCCGGTCTCGATCCCGTTTGACTTCAGGATTTCGACAGCTTTGGCCACATCGGCCGCGGTATGCCCCCGGAGCGAGGCGGCCAGAACATCATCGAGCATGGATTCGGCGCCGAGTTCCACGGTTCCCACTTTCATGGCCTTCAGGAACCGGGCGTTGTCTTCGGTGACATAGTCGGGGCGGGTTGAGACACGGACCGATGCGATCAGCCCGTCCCCTATCATTTCCCCGGCGGCCAGGAGGATGCGCTGCTGTTCCGCAAAGGGCAGGCCTGTGAAGTTCCCTCCATAAAACGCAAGCTGTGCAACCCTGCCTTGCCTGCCCCGGAATTTAAGGGCCCTGTCCCGCAAAAAATCCGGCGATATTTCCTCGGGAGGGCCGGCCGTGATGCGTCCGCAGCAGAACACGCACTGGTGCGGGCACCCTTTTCCGGTGATGAACACGGGAATGATCAGCGGCTTCATTTCCATTTTGTTAATATATCCGGGCATCTCTGTCCAAAATAATTTTCCGGTACGGTCCCCTGGTAAAATCCCCTCCAACTCCCCTTTAAAAATTGGGGGATTAAAAACAAGAACCCCCCTTTCCAAAGGAGGGCAGGGGGGATTTTCGCCTTGTCTCAATCAACCGCCGTCTTAATTATATCAAGTTCTTCAAGGGCCCGGCGGGCGGCTTCCTGCTCGGCCTCTTTTTTGCTCTTCCCCATGCCGCTCGTCAGGATGCGGTTTGCGATCCCGAGCTGCACGACAAAGGTCTTGTCGTGGTCGGGGCCGAATTCGTCCATAAGGCTGTACTTCGGAATGGTCTTGAACAGTTCCTGGCTCACTTCCTGGAGCTGGGTTTTGAAATCCCGGAACAGCAGATCGTGGGCATTCTGAACGAGCAGAGGCTCAAACAGCCGTGTGAGGACGGCCGCTACCCGGTCGAAACCGGAATCCAGGTAAATGGCCGCCACCACGGCCTCAAAAGCGTTGGAGAGGATCGAGCTTTTGTTCCTGCCCCCCGAGGACTCCTCGCCCTTTCCCAGCCGCAGGTACTCGCCGAGCGAAAATTTCCGGCCCATGTCGGCCAGGGGGTATTCGTTAACGAGCAGCGACCTCATTCTCGACAGCTTCCCCTCATTATAGTCGGGATATTTTTTCATGAGAAGGTCGCTGATGCACAGATCGATCACGGCATCGCCCAGGAACTCGAGCCGCTCATTGTCCCGGAGACCGGGCTGCGAGTTTTCGTTTATGAAGGAGCGGTGCGTGAGCGCCACGTCAAGCAGCCGCAGATCGGCGAACTCATGTCCCACCGCCGCTTCCAGCAATTTCAGTTTGGCAATTCTCTCGTTTTCCATGTCCGTTCTCAATTACGTTTCGATGCCCCGGCCTCAGGGACCGGCTCCAGGCGGGAAATGATTTTACCGCAACTGGAGCTTTCCGCCAGTACAGTCATAATATGGTTAACATGTCCCGGGGAGGCATCCCTGACCAGGACGGGAATATAGTTTTCCGAGAAACCCCTGAAGAAACCTGTCTCGCGGTCCCTGCGGCCCTCTATTAAAACGCAGAGGCGCTTCCCGGTGAACTTTTCCGCAAATGACCGCCTCTTCCTCACGCCGATTTCTCTCAGGACGGCGGCCCGCCTGTTTATTACGTCCGCCGGGACCTTCCCCTGCATGGCTGAAGCGGCAGTGCCGGGGCGGTCGGAGTAGGGGAAGACGTGGAGATAGGAAAAGGGGACCGTTTCCACCAGCTCAACTGTGTTCCGGAAATTGCCCTCCGTTTCGCCCGGGAACCCCGCAATAATATCTGTTCCCAGCGCCAGGTCCGGAATGGCGCCGAAGAGCCTGCGGGCAAGTTCAAAGTATAAACCTGAATCGTAGGCCCTGTTCATTGCCGCAAGGATGCCGTCATCCCCGCTCTGCAGCGGGATGTGCAGGTGGGGGCAGATCGCCCTGGAGCCTGCAAGCAGGTCTATGGCCTCGGGAGAAATTTCCTGCGGCTCAATGGAGCTGAGCCTGATCCGGCGTACAGGAGAGCGGCCCTCCAGAAAACGGAGCAGGTCCGGAAAAGCAAGGGCCGGCGTGAGGTCTTTCCCGTACATCCCTAAATGGACCCCGGAGAGGACGGCCTCGAGGTGCCCGGCTGCCGCGAATTTGCCGAGTTGGGCGCCGACCTCTTCAAGGGGCAGGCTCCGCGATTTCCCCCTTACCGACGGGACGACGCAGTAGGAGCAGCATGCGTCGCAGCCGTCCTGGATGCGGATGAACGCCCGCGTCCTGCCGTGGAACGAAGAAGGGGCCAGCCGGGAAATGGAACCGGCCTTTTGTATGTCCCCGACCAGGATTTCTTTACCGGTCTTAATGTCCAGGCGGCCGATCAGTTCCGGCAGCCGCTCTTTTTCCGCATTGCCTGTGACAAGCCTCACGCCATCCATCTTCAAAAAATGTTCTGGTGAAGCCTGGGCATAGCAGCCGGTGACAATGATCGCCGCGTTGGGATTGGCCCTGTTGGCCCTGCGGACCAGCTGGCGGGACTGGAAGTCCGTTTTGCCGGTAACGGTGCAGGTGTTCACTATATAGATGTCGGCAGTCTCGTTGAATCTCACGAGCCTGTGCCCCATGGACTCAAACATGTCCGAGAGGGCCGCCGACTCGAACTGGTTCACTTTGCAGCCGAGCGTGGTAATTGCGATTCTCATCTGTTTGCCTTTAAAAAAAGAGATATCTAAACATTGCGGCCGGCTAAGTCAAGGCTTTAAAGGGAGATGGATTTTCGCAGGGCGCTGTGATATTGCAGTTTTCAATATCAAACCAAAACAAAGGAGGAATGGGCAATGGAAGCCTTTTATGATTACCTGGCGCGTTACCCCGTCGTGCAGCTTGTTATTGCCATTCTGTTCATCCTGCTGTTTCTGTTCCTGCTCAAAAAATTCTTCAAAATGGCGCTTATAACCGTATTGGTGATCTTCATGACCCTCCTGGGTTACTACTTCCTTACCTCTTCCGGAAAACTCGACGAGAAAGTCAAATCGGCCCTGGACAAAACCAAGCAGCAGACTGAAAGGGTTATGGACAAAGGAAAGTCCTTAATCAGGGATGAAGCCGATAAAATCACCGGCGACACGGGAAAGCTCTTCGACCCGCGGAAAAAGAGAGATTCGGAGAGCAAACGGGCAATCGATGCCCTCGAGCG
>JBDKTK010000157.1:0-3131 GCA_039680225.1 Syntrophaceae bacterium | reverse complement strand
CGACCCATGATTCGAGTTTCTCCTTGGCGAGCTGCAGTTCCTCTTCGGCCTGCTTTTTTTCCGTAAAGTCGCGGATCGATTCAATGGCCCCCACCTTTTCGCCCTTGAGGTTGTAGATGGGGCTGGCCCAGCCGGAAAGGAACCGCGTCTCCTTCCTGGCCATCGGGCATGTCGCGTCACCCATGAGGACGCCGCTCTTGTCGCGCCGGAGGAACGCGTACTCCGTCTCCAGCACCTCGGAAGGGAGATTCACGAGGTCGATCAGGATGGGCCTCCTTTGGCCGTAGAAGGGGATTGAATGCTCATAATTATCCCTGCCCAGCATCTCCTTGGCGCGGAATCCCGTCATCTCCTCGATGGCCCTGTTCCAGGCGATTATTTTGCCGTCCTTGTCGATAACGAACGTTGCGTCGGGGAGGAAATCTATGATCTCCTTGGCGAGCTGCTCCGATTCCTTCGCGGACTCTTCCGCTCTCCGGTATTCGGTGATGTCCAGGGAACTGCCGAGGATCGCCTCCTTCCCGTCAAGCATGATGGGGCTGAGCGTCTCTATTATCCACCGGATTTCGCCTTTTTTGGTAACGATTCTAAACTGGTAGGGATCGACTGGCTCGCCCCTGAGCATCGCAAGGGCGTTTCTTCTGACCCTGATCTTGTCCTCGGGATGGATGACCAGGTCAAACCTCGTCCCGAGCAGTTCGGCCCTGGAGTAACCCGTGCAGGCTTCGGCGTTGGCGTTGACGTACTTGAATTTGTCGCTCTGGACAATGTACATGACGCCGAAAGACTTTTCCGCAAGGGCCTTGTACACCTGGTCAAGAGACCCGTTGCCCGATTCGGCCGATCTGAACTCGTCCAACTGCCGCCGCGCCTCTTTTAATTCGCTGACGAGCTGTTTCTTGGTCTTGCCCTCGTCTTCCATGCCCAGCCCCCAAGTGTATTTGTTTCATCTATCGGACGAATCCCGCAAATCTTGAGAAATGCTCATGCGTCCCCGCACGAATATGGAAATGAGGCAAGGATCTTTGTTTCAGATATGACCGGGCGGTGCTTTCTTCAATCTCCTATATGGCGTCAGGAAAATTCAGGGACTCGATTACCCGGGGCGCGAACATCACTATCCTGGCGCCTTTACCGGGCCGGGACTGGATGTACATCCGTCCCCCGAAATGTTTCAGCCTTTCGCGGATGCCGAAAAGGCCGTAGCCGGAGCCCTGGTCTTTGAAAAATTTGACCGGCTTGAAACCCGTCCCCTCATCCCTGACTTCAACCCTGACCTTTGATGCCGCATCCGAAATAGTGATTTCGGCCTTCTGTGCGTTTGAGTGCTTAACGATATTCACGAGGAGCTCCCGGATTGCCTGGTACAGCAGGACCTGTATTTCATGGGAGATATTGGCGAGAGTGTCCTTCTTTTTGAATTCTACGGAAATACCGTGTTTCGACTCGAACTGCTCGGCAAGCCACTCCACGGCGGACAGGAAACCGAGTTCATTGAGCACGGGCGGGCTTAATTCGCTCATGATGAGCCGCGCCTCGGATATGGAATCAGCTATGAATTTCTGCATTTCGTCCAGAAGGGGTATGCCTTTCGCTCCGACGTGCTCCCTCAGGAGTTCCGATCTCAGTTTGGCTGCGCCCAGCGTCTGGACGACGCTGTCGTGGATGTCCGAGGCGAAGTGCTGGCGCGATCGCTCATCGGCCATGACCAGTTGGGCCGCCATCGCGCGCAGTCTCTTCCGGGCGGAAAGCAGCCTCTCCTCGATCAGCTTCTGTTCGGATATGTCCATGATCGTGCCTTCGACAAGGATTTTCCCGTCTTCATAGTCTCTCGAGCTCACATTCATCAGGGTCCATACGGGGGAGCCGTCCCTTCTTTTCAGGCGGGCCCGGAAATTGACGACCTTCCTGTTTTCAACGAGATGCTTCATATAGAGTTCCATGTCTTTTTCCGACCAGAATATGTCTGCCGGTTTCAAAAATTTGATATCATCTTTCGAGGGGTAACCCAGGATGGCGGCGTAAGCGTCATTGCAGTCCATGAAGACGAAAGATTTTGTGACGGGATCGTAAATCCTGCGGAAGACCCCGGCCAGGTTGAGTTCAAAAAGCAGCCTGTATGTCTCCTCGGATTTGCGCAGGGCCGCTTCGGCCTTTTTCCTTTCTTCGATATTCAACAGCAGGTCCCTGTTCGTTCCAGTAAGTTCTTCCTCGAGCTTTTTCCGTTCCGTGATGTTCCTGGTAAAGAGCCCCGCGCCCCTGACTTCGCCCTCTTCGTCAAAAAGGAAATCGCCGACGCTTTCCATCCACAAGTAATACCCGCCTGCGTGCCGCATCCTGAAAACGGCCTTTCCGGTCTTTTTTCTTTCCGCTATCGCGTCGAGGAACATGTTCATGACCTGGGGCTCGTCGTCGGGGTGCACGTACATGAGCGAACTTTTCCCCACGCAGTCCTCCATGCTGCATTCCAGCATTTTTGCATGCGACGGGCTTGCGTAGATGATGTTGCCCAGGACGTCGACAATGCAGAACATTTCCGAGGAGCCGTTTGTGATCAGGTTGAACAGGATATCCCTGGCCTCGCCGCTGTTGCCGGAAGGCGCCTGCCGGGCGAGTTCCTGTTCAAGCTCCCTGACCCGTTTTTTGAGGCCTGCGATTACCTCATCCTGTTCAGCCATCGTTGAGCCCTCTTTTTTCGAAAATGCAAATTGCCTGTCAAGGAAAGAAAACGGGAAAAATGGAAAATTACCGAATACGTTGAACTTTCTACTATTGTTATAGAACTGAAATGTCAAGGTTATTTATCTGTTGTATTTTTGGTGTATTTTTGGCGTTGCCACTGCCCGGCTTCCTTCACCCGGGCGGGCCTTATACCTGTCAGGCGGGGGCGTGAGAATTTTTCGCCTGAATTATCAGGAATATCCTTATTGAAAGGGCCGGTAAGTGAGACGAACATAAAATCATGGAACCGTCATCCGAACAGAAAATCCCGAAACAAATAAATGTCCTGCGGCGTGGCGATCACATTGTCATGTTCTTCAGCTGCGGCGATGCGCTGCTGTCGGCCGTCCTGCCGTTCATTAAGGAGGGCCTTGCCCGCGGGGAACGGGTGCTCTACATTGCCGAGCCCG
>JBDKTK010000156.1:0-13399 GCA_039680225.1 Syntrophaceae bacterium | reverse complement strand
CAAGCTTTATTATTTTGAATATTTTAACTATTGATTCGGTAGTATGAGAAGAAATAGTACAGACTGAAAACTCTGTGCAGGAAGTCTCCAAGACCCGCTTGCCGGCAGCCCTCAGAATTTTTTTGCGGGCACATCTTGCAGGGTTTTTCGAGACTCAGATCCGCCAATGAACGACGGGCTTGTGAGATTCTGATGGTGAGATATCGATAATTGGGAATAGAAAAATATCCGTGCTTATACCTCTCCCCGGAAACTATACAGTGTGATGAAAACAGATTTATTCCAGAAACGGCAATTTGTCCCCTTTGATAAACGCCATGCACTGGGCGCCGGCTATCTGCCGGCCGGCGGCATTCTTCACGTCAATCTGGTAAGTGCTGATCTTTTTCGAGCGGCTCACTTCTCTGGCTTCGGCGGCGAGCAGGTCTCCTTCGCAGGCCGGCCGCAGGTACTGGATATTCACATTCAGGGCGACAGCCATGACCCCGTGCGAATTGGACGCGGTCTCGAAGGCCTCGTCGATAAGCGAAAAAATCGCCCCGCCGTGGGTCGCCCCGAAGATGTTGGCCATCTCCGGACTCACTTTCATTTCGACTTTCGAATAGCCCGGTTCGAGGGCGACGACCTTCAGGCCCAGCTTGCCCGCAAACGGCTCGGTTTCGACTTTCTCCCTGATCCTGCCCGTGACATTTTTCTGCATCGCCGCTCTCCGTACCCGTGATTTATTTGACAATGAAATTGACCTTATCAATGACGTGCTGCGCCTCGTCGACAATGGACAGCTCGTATTTGCCCGGCTGAGGTTTCCATAGCACGACGTTCGATCCCGATTCCATTTGTTTTCCGTTTATGACCCAATAGAAATTCCCCTTTTCAGGCTCGAACCGGAATGGGACGAACTGCGAGTCTTCCGGGATCTCCGGGTCGATCGCGATCAGCATTTCATCGGCGGGATAAGTGATCCTCGGTCTCTGGTAGGCGCTGACCTGGACCGGGGCCACCGGTTCAGTCCCCTTGATGTAATATTCCTCCCGGGCGCGGCCGCCGGCATTGTCGAAACTGATCTTTGCGGCCACGACCCCGTCCGGCTGTTGCGGCCGGCTTGAGGGCCTGTCCGCATGCAGGTAATTCATGATCTCCAGCCACACCGGCGCGGCGCCCGTGACGCCGCTCACGTTCCTCATCGGCTGGCCGGAGAAATTGCCGACCCAGACCCCCACCGTGTACTTGTCCGAGAATCCAATGCACCAGTTGTCCCGCATGTCCTTGCTCGTGCCGGTCTTCGCGGCCGACCAGAATTTGGTGGAGAGCGGGTTCTCCAGGCCGAAGGTTGCGCTCCTGGCCTCGCGGTCCGAGAGGATGTTCGCGATAACAAAAGCGGCATTCGCGTCGAGCGCCCGCCTCGCTTTCTTCACGGGTGTGTCGAATGCGAGTTTCATTTCGCTCCACTTCCCGCCGTTGGCAAGGGCCCGGTAGGCGTTGGTAAGCTCGTAAAGAGAAATGTCCGCCGCTCCCAGGGCCAGCGAGTAGCCGTAAAATTCCGCATTCCGGGTCAGGCTGTCAAAACCCAGTTTCCTGAGGCGGTCATAAAAATCCCCGACCCCGACGAGCAGAACGGTCTTTACCGCGGGGACGTTCATGGACGCGGACAGGGCCGTCCTCAGAGAGACGTTGCCCCTGAAGACCTTGTCGTAATTCTGCGGGACGTAAAGTCCCGAGGGGGTGGTTATATTCAGGGGAGAATCTTCAATTATGGATGAGGCGGTCAGGTATTTTTTTTCCAGGGCCAGTTCGTAGAGGAACGGCTTGAGGGTGGAACCGGCCTGGCGCAGCGCCGCGACGCCGTCCACGAACGGGGCGCTTGCGGACGAGCCGCTGTTGCCGACGTATGCAAGTATTTCGCCGGTCCTGTTTTCCGCGACTATCACCGCCCCGTCAAAGACATAGTCATCCCGGAGGCTGGATAACTGCTGGCTCAGGGCCCCGGCCGCGAACCTCTGCAGCCTGCCGTACAGGGTGGACCTCGCTTCCGTCCGTCCGCCCTTCAGCAGCTTGCGCGCCACATGGGGAGCATCGGCAACCACGGGACTGATCGCGTAATGGGCGCCGAGCCGCTCGCGCGCCGTTGCCCTTATGTCTTCACAAATGTCCGGCGCGGCCGCGTTACCTGATCCGGCGGCGCGGCATGCCCGGGTGACAGTTTCTTCTATCGAAGATCCCGGGGACGTGATCAGGGAAGCCAGGATATAGGATTCCGCGTCGTTCAAACCGTTCGGGTCCTTGTTGAACAGCCCCCGGGAAGCGGCGGCAATGCCCTGCAACTCGCCCCTGTACGTAATCAGGTTCAGGTATGCTTCCAGGATCAGGTCTTTCGACCAAGTCTTTTCGAGATTCAGGGCGGCCAGCATCTGGTCCCGTTTCTGGCCGAGGTCCCTGCGGGAGGCCCTGGGTTTGAGGCCCTTGTCGGCAAGGGCCGCGAGCTGCATTGTAATTGTGCTGGCCCCGCGCCTTTTGGCGGCGAACGGGTTTTTGACCGCGGCCGCCAGGACGGCATACCAGTCGACTCCGTGGTGCCGGTAAAAACGCCTGTCCTCCACCCGGCAGACCGCCTTGACCATGGCGGGAGAGATGTCCGGCAGGCTGATCCAATCGAGCCGGCGCCCGTTATCGTTCACCCGCAACTCATGGATGACAATGCCGTTGCGGTCCAGCAGGAACGCATCTGATTTTTTACAGGAGTCCCTGATATCCTCGAAAACCGGGACAGGCCGGACTGTCCCGGTCATCCCGGTATATGCAATAACCGCAAACAGAAACACCAGGCCGCACGCCAGGAAAAAACCCGGCCGGAACGGGAGAAATGAATTCAAGCGCGGCCTTAAATTCAGCACCTACCTGGCAATCTCCATTTTGTCGTTGGGGATCTCCCCGAACATCTCGGGAGAGTACAGCGCTTCAACCCGCGTCCGGGGAAGGTTGAATGCCCCGTCGTTGTTGAGCCTGATCGTGTACTCGACCTCCCAGGCGCCCTTGGGCATGTATTCGTAATAGATCCGCATGGCTTCAAATGAGCGCTCCCGGAATGTCTCCTGCCAGAAATACCTGTTCGATTTCGATTCGCCGGACGTCATCATCCGGGAGTCCCTGCCCAGCCCGCTTCCGAGGATGACGGAGCCCGCCGGTATCGGGTCGTCGACGACCACCCAGGACGTATCGGTCTGCGAGCTGATCTCCAGCTTGATCCGGGCGACGTCGCCCCTGGTCCACTTGCCTTTTGTCTTTTGCTCAACGGGGATCATGGTTTTCTTGAAGCTGAACCCGCTGAACAGGGGCTTGCGCAAGGGGATGGCCGCCAGGCTCTGGACGGTCGCCCACGGGCTGCCGGTCCCGGAGTGCTTTATGGTCAATGTGCCGCCCGCGTTCCCGGTTCCGGAAGGCCAGGGCAGCAAGGCGCTTTCGCCTTTGGGGTGCGAGGTCCAGTTAAAGCCGGCCGTTTTTTTATCCAGGATTGCCTTCGTAATTCCGGTGACGGGGACGGACTCGTACTTATCGGAAAACTTGCCGGCGGCCAGCACTCCCCAGGCATTGGCGGTGGTCGTGTCCCAGTGCCCTTTCCTGAGCCTGCCGATAATGCCCCTCATCACGAGCGGGCCCTCCTGCTTCCAGTCCGGCAGCTCCAGGATAGTGAGCAATGTCCTGGCGGCATTGACGTCCGGCGTGACCATTAGCCACCACAAATAATCCGAAAGCTCCGTCGAAAAGTTCATGGTCGTGCCCTGGTAGTACACGTGCGTCCGCAGGGTGTTCTCCGCTTCCTTGAGCTTCCTGTCCCTGTCCGGGATATTCTTCACCCGGACCAGGATATTGATCCAGTCGAGCACCGCGGAAGTGGGCCAGATCGCCGGGTTGACCGTGATCGAGTCCAGCATCGCGACATTCGCCCCGCCGTAGCGGGAGAGGGCTTCAATCGCCGAAAGTTTCCGGATGGAGAGATCGGGCCTGTTAAAGACGGAATACCTGCGGATCTTGCCCTCGACAAACTTTTTCAATCCCGCGATCATGTGATCTTTCCGGGGGATTACATACCCCGCCTCATTGCCGATCGCCAGGAGGTATGAAGTGAGGACGTCGGAGCCGTGCTCCATTGTGGGGAAATATTTTGCCAGCCCGTCCGCGTCAAGATAGGAAGGCAGCTCTGCCATTATATTTGCCCAGGCGGCTTCGTCCATGAGGGCTACCGCCCTGGAGGCTTTCTGCTCCAGGCAGGAATATGGATAGAGCCTCATGTATTCGGTTATGCCCGGCAGCCCGTTCGCTATTTTTGACATGACCTCGACCCTGACCCCGCCCCTTCCGGGCACGGCGCCGGCGGGAATTGCGGCCTGCATGTTCAGGGGCTGTGATAGCCGGGCCATGGTCGCCTGGTAAGTCCGTACCGGGACAAACGTTGCGACCTTCTGGGAAACTTTCACGGAATCGCGCAGGCCGGGCCCCGTCTCGTTGCCCATGGCTGTAACTGCGGCATTGTATTCCAGTTCTTTCGCTCCCAGGGGGATTTTGACATCCCATCCTATTTCCCTGGATTCGCCCGGCTTGAGCGCGATTTTAAGGGGATCGAATTGCTGAGTGTTTTTCTTTTCCGCAAGCGTGAGTTTCGCTTCAACGTTCATGTCCTTCTGAGAGAGGTTGCGAACCGTGAAGCCGGCGTTGTACCTGTCGCCTTCGCGGACGACCTGGGGTATTCCGGGGAGGACCATCAGGTCCTTGGAGGCCCTGATGCTCGTCTGGCCGGTCCCGAAGAGCCCCTTTCCCCCGCCGGCAATTGCCACGATCCGGAAAGAGGTGAGGGAATCATTCAGCGGGAATTCAACAAT
This sequence comes from Syntrophaceae bacterium, assembly GCA_039680225.1. Classification (GTDB taxonomy): domain Bacteria; phylum Desulfobacterota; class Syntrophia; order Syntrophales; family UBA4778; genus JBDKTK01. The sequence continues at coordinate 8,525 of JBDKTK010000156.1, read as the reverse complement.
GGCCTCTCCTTTTTCATTCACCCGCACGGCGCCGTTCCAGTAGACCAGCGTATCGAACAGCTCCCTGGTGATCTGCCTGCCTCCGCCTCCGCCCTGCGCAAGAGCTTTGCGGCCGAAATGCCTTTTCCCCGTGACCATCATTTGCGCGGTTGAAGTCTGCACTTCGCAGCCTTTTCTCTGCATCATTGCCGGCAAAAGGTTCCAGCTGTTATTGGAGGCAAGCTCGAGAAGCCCTTCGTCGATTACCGCGAGGGCCAGTTCGCTGCGCCTGGGCGGCAGTTTCCCGTCCGCGGTCCTGACCCTGACTTTCGTCCGGACCTTCTCCCGCGTCGCGTACACTTTTTTGTCGGTTTCGACATCCACTTTCAGTTCGTGGTTTCTCCAGCCGATCGCAATCTCCTTCAACCCGAGTTTAAAGGACGGCTTGCCGGGGTCGAATGTCGCGGCCGGTTTTGAATTGGGCGTCCTTCCCTTTACTATCAAGGCCGAAACAAATATGTTGGGGACGTAATTCCTCTTCACGGGCACTTCGATAAAGGGAGATTTGCGGGTGATCTTCTTTACATAAAAATCCATGACGCCTTCCCGCTCGACAGTCACAAGGGCCGTGCCCTCTTTAAAGGGGTAGGCCGCCTTGAGCCGGATCTTCTGGCCGGGCTCATATTTCTTTTTCCCCGGCGTCAGGTCTATCCGGTCGTCGTTCCTCGGCGCAGACCAGTTGTCTTCATCCCCGGTTCCATAGACCCGCATTTCCCTGCTCGTCACGGCAATGTTGCCCTTTGCATCCGCTGCTTCAGCCTGGAGGACGAAAACGCCGGCCACCGGCAGCTTGCTGCGGCACAGCAGAATTCCGGACCGGTTGGTGGCCCCTTCGCAATGAGAGCCGATTTTCCTGACTTCCGTCGCCGATTCAAAGGAATAAAAACCCCCGTGCAGCCTTTTCCGGTGCGAATACGTTTTGCTCTCGAACAGGTCGACCTTCACCCTGGCGCCGGCAACGGGATTCCCCGCCAGGTCAAGCACCGCCACGTGGTATTGGAAATTGCCCTGCGGCTCGTCTTCGGAGCTGATCCCGACGAGATATTCCGAGGGGTAACAGGGTATCGAAGACGAGATTGTCTGGACCTCTCCATTGGGGTCCCTGAACTCCATCTCCGCTTTTATTTCCCGGACGGTATCGGACCTGGGCGTTTCAATCCTGGCGCGGGCCGAACCGAACGTGTCCAGCGTTATTTCCCGTGTCCGGATATTTTGATTGGGGGTCTCGCTCGCGGCCTCTTCCTCCTCGCCGTCAAAGTCGCGGGACGGCGGCTCTTTCTTGAAGATGCCCGTTTTTACGGGGCCGGCGCTGAAAATGTATTCGGAGTAATCAGGAAAATACAAATTTTTCTGCCGGGCCTCGGTCCTCAACTTGACCGTCTGCAGCGAGGCGCCGCCGCCGGCGAGGTATTTCAGGGAGAGGTCAACATCGATGGCTGCGGCGTTCACCGCGGTTTCCCGGGGCCCTTTTATGAAGCCGGTCATCAGCGGCACGCGGAATTCCTCAACCCGGAAAGACCCGCCCTCGTTGCGGGCCCGTATTCCTTTTTTGTCCTTGCCTGCAAAATATACGTTGTATGTGCCGAGCTTGGCGTCCCTGGGGACCTTCCATGCGGACAGGGCGGTCCCGTTCTCTTTCCATTTCACCGGGACGGAGTACTGCTGCTCGCTGCCCGCATGTTCGATTATTATTTCGCTCAGGCTGTCTCTTTCCGGCGGCACGAAGAAATCCTTCATCGTGCGTTTCCGGATGAAGTGCTTCATGTGGACTTCCTGTCCCGCCCGCAGGAGGGTCCTGTCGAACACCGTATGCGTGATCAACGGGTCGGAAACACTCCTGTCAGTGGGGACCTGGAACCGCCAGGATTCTATCCCCATGTGCCAGCTCGAATGCGTGAACGACAGGTCCTTGTCTTTTCTTGCGAAGACGAAGTAGCCGCTCCTGATTCCGGAAAGGGCAGGGTTGTACTCGTGGTACATGGGACTCTCCCTGTCGCCGCGGCAATAACCGCTTTCAGGCAGCTTCCTGCTGATCCGGGCGACTCCGGAATTGTCCGTTTTGCCCTGCCAGAGTTTCTTTCCCGAGCAGTCGAGGATTGAAACGGCGGCGCCGCTGACCGGCTCGCCTTTGTCCAGGGTCGTCACCCATGCCAGGGACGACGACCGTCCGTGTTTGAAATGAACGGCCATGTTGGTGACGAGCGCCCCGGCCGCAACGTACATCGGCCTGGATTGTCCGAGCTTCGCGCCGAGCAGCTTGCTGCCGAGGATGCGGCTCTCCAGTTCCAATGCATAGAACCCCGGCTCCTTGAACGGGACGCCGATCACCTGCAATTCTTCGGGGGAGAGCCTCGGCTGGATCGTAATCTCCCGGGCCCCTGAACTTTTCCCGAGCAGGGGCTTTTCCCTGTCGGCGGAATCGATCTCCCGGAGCCTTGCGATGATGGCCTGTTCGTCGGATACCTGCACGCTCCTGAGTTTCGCCTTCATGTTGTTCAGATATTCATCACGCACGACATGCTTGAGGAGACCTTCCGCCTTGAGCATTTTTTCCAGCGCCCTGTGCTTTAACTTTCCCTTCTCATTTTGCTGGTCGATGCGCTTCTCCCAGATTTTTATGGAGGCTTCGATATTGCGGACCGTAAGCGGCAGGACCGCCTGTTTGTCGAATTCTATCAAACCGAAGGAGGATGTGAATTTCGCCAGGGCCGGGTTGCCGTCCGTGCGGACAGCGAGGGGGAATTGGCCGATATTGGCGAGGCTTCTGCCCGATTCGTCTTTCAGGTCTTTGGGGACAATCACCTGGAAATCAGTTTTCTCGGGGAACGGTCCCGGGAAATTGACATAGTGGGTCAGGTCCTGATCATCGCCGCTGATCTCCGGCGACCAGGTTCTGCCCCGGGAGCTTTTCAGGAATATCTTCCGGGCATCGTTCCGGGATATATTTGACGAGAACGAAATAAACATTGAAGAAAGGGGTATGCACCCCGCGCCTGCCTTTTCCCGCATGCACTCGAAATGCGCCTGGAAGGGCATCCGCGACTTGAAGGTGAATTCCTGGTCCTTTTCGGTGGGGATGCCGGTTGCAGCCCTTACCCCCGCGCCCCAGATTATCTTTACTTCGGCGGAAGGCGGGAACGATTGCCGGCATTGGAACATTATGTTTTGCCTGCCGATCTTATCATAGCGGCCATAGTGGGCCTGGAGAACTTTCATGAGATCGTCTTTTTGCCCGCCCTTGACGATATTGATCCCGACTTTTTCCTTTATCCCCTCTATTGAGCAGTAGACGCTCTTGAGGACCGAGCCTTCATCAGCTTCGGCGTCCAGCAGGAATAAAAATATCTGGTCCTCGTCAATGCCGACGTACTCCTGGCGGGGTATTGTCCCCCTGACCGACGGGCCGCCCGTGTGGAAGGAGAATTTCGCGGGGCCGCCGACCGGCTCGCCCTTGAGGGTCTTGGTCCCCTGTTTAAGCGTGAATTCGCAAACGATGCCGGCGGGCAGGTCTTTATCGAAGTCATAGGTCCACGTCCGGCCGTCGATCCATCGCCCTGTTCCTTTGATTCCGCTGATTCCGCACTGGACAACAAAAGGGTCTTCCAGGCGGGGGTCGCCGAAGCCGACCATCTGCTCCGAAAAGCGGGCAACCGCCTGCCTGACGTCCTTGACGCCGCCCTGGGGCGAGAACATCTCAACCCTGGGCGTTTCCACGGCAAACGCGCAGACGGCAAACAGACATATAACCACAATAAGACTCAGGGCGAATCTTCGCATCATGAACACCTCCGATGGAATTGCGGGAACATGCAAATGCCTATCGCAAACTTGCACGTCTGTCCAGAAAATTATAAGCCTGACATGAATTTATCTTGTGGTGTAAATTCCTACAGATTGTTTTTGTCCGGAACCGGGTTGCGGGTCCGGAGGGTCATGCGGCAACGCTCAAACCGGCAAATATCTTGCCCGTATACCTGTGCTGTGATATCAAATTCTATGACTTCGGAAAGGAGGAGGCCATGACGGTAAAATCCGGTTTGCCGGGACATTTTGTCCATATCCGCGCCAGGTATCGGAAGTTTTTTGAGGCGCTCGATGAACTGGGAAGAACCGCGAGACAGGAAGGGCCGCTCGATGAACGCACAGCCCACCTTGTGCAGCTTGCGGCTTCGGCCGCCATCCGGTCGGAAGGGGCGGTGCATAGCCATACCCGCAGGGCCCTGGACGCGGGAGCCGCTCCGGATGAGATCTACCACACGATTATTCTGCTCACGAGCACCATCGGGTTCCCGAACGCCGCCGCCGCTTTGAGCTGGATCGAAGACGTAATCGAAAACAAGCCGGAGGAAAAATGAAGCAACGGATGATCAGGATCTTGATGGCGAAGATGGGCGAGGGCGGGGGCGAATCGATCCTGAAGCTCTCCAAGGCCTTCAGGGACGCGGGTTTTGAAGTTATTTTCACCGATACGCAAAAGCCGGAAGCCATAGTCGCCTCGGCCATCCAGGAAGCGGTCGACCATATCGGGGTTTCGACTTTTCCGGGAGCTGACCTGTCAAACCTGGGCAAGATAAGGAGACAGCTCGACGAAGAGGGACTGCCGGAGATCCAGATCACGGCCGGCGGCTTCATTAATGAAGAAGACATGCCGCGGGTCAGGGAAATGGGGGTCGCCGAATTTTTCACGCTGGGTACAACCATCTCTGAATTGATTGCCTGGGCCGGGAAGAATATAAGGTCCTGTTATTGACCGAACCGGAAGCGCAGACCGAATAATGAAAAAGTTGAACCTGAACCGGAAAAAAATCGTCCTGCTCGTCATCGTCCTGCTGGTTTTGGGAGTCGGGGCCCTGGTCTGGTTCGGCCAGATGAAGTCGAAAAGCAGGGAGATTTATTATTCCGGGACTATCGAGGCAGTGCAGTCCGAACTGGCGTTCCAGGTGTCAGGCAGGGTAACCGCCGTCAATGTCAGGGAGGGGGACCGGGTCCGGAAAGACCAGGTGCTCGCAGCTCTTGACCCTTCGGAATACAAGGCCAGGCTCGAGCAGGCCAGGGCAAACCTGGAGAGGGCCGTGCAGAACCGGTCGCTTGCCGAATCCAACCTTTCCATTTCCCGCAAGACGCTCCCTGCCGACGTTACCCGCGCCGGGGCCTCGCTGCAGGGCGCCAGGGATACCCTGGACAAGACCGAGCGGAATAAAAAGCGATACGACCAGCTTTATGAAAGACAGGTGGTTTCGGCCCGGGAATACGATTCCGTGCGGCTTGAATACGAAACGGCCAGGGCCCGTTATGATGAGGCCCGGGCAGCGCTCAGCCAGGCCCGCAGCAACCTGAAAAAAGAGGAAAGTCTGCGCAAGGAAGTGGACGCGGCGGCAGCCCAGATCAAGTCCCTGCAGTCGGCGGTCGATCAGGCCGAACTGCAGCTCGCGTACACCGAGCTCAAGGCGCCCTATGCCGGCGTCATCCTCAGCCGGAACATCGAGCCGGGAGAAGTGGTCTCCCCGGGACGGCAGGCAATCACGATGGCGGACCTCTCCTCGGTCGACCTGAAAATATTCGTCGCCGAAACCGAGATCGGCAAGGTAAAGCCCGGCGGGCCCGTCGACGTCAAAGTCGATACTTTCCCCGACAGGACCTTCAAGGGCCACGTCACTTTCATTTCGCCCGAAGGCGAGTTCACGCCCAAGGTCATCCAGACCCAGAAAGAGCGCGTGAAAATAGTTTACCTGGTCAAAGTCTCAATTCCCAATCCGGACCTGGAGCTCAAGACGGGGATGCCGGCGGACGCCTGGCTGCGATAAACGCGATGGCACCGGTCGCTTCCGAACACTTCGTTGCTCTTGATAACGTCTCCAAAAAATTCAACTCCATTGTCGCCGTCAGCGGCGTTTCTTTAGACATTCCCGCCGGAATTATTTTCGGACTGGTAGGCTCCGACGGGGCAGGCAAATCTACTCTTCTCAGGATGATCGCGACAATGATCCCCCCGGATTCGGGAGGGATCCTCTTGAACGGGCTGGACGTGGTTTCGCAAAAGAACCGGATAAAGGAACTGATCGGGTACATGCCCCAGCGCTTCGGTTTATATAAAGACCTCACTGTCCGGGAGAACCTGGACTTCTTCATGGACATTTTCGGCATAACCGGAAAAGAGAGGGAAAGAAGGCGCGGGCGCTATCTCGGCTTCTCCAACCTCCTGCCGTTCGAGGAGAGGCTTGCCGGCGACCTCTCCGGGGGAATGAAGCAGAAGCTCGGCCTCGCCTGCGTGCTCGTGCACGAGCCGCGCCTGCTCATCCTGGACGAGCCGACCAACGGGGTCGATCCCGTATCGCGCCAGGAATTCTGGGACATCCTCCTGCAGATGCGGGAGGGCGGGATGACTATCCTGATATCGACCGCCTACCTGGACGAGGGCGAGAAATGTGACCGGCTGGCGTTGATGCACAATTCCCGGATCCTCGTCGCCGGCACGCCCGCGGAGGTCCGCGCCGGGAACCCCGGCCTGGAGGAAGCGCTCATAGAGCGCATCAGGGAGGTGGACGCCGCGCTGGTTGATGAGAGGTTTGAGTATTAAGGTGAGTTTAAATTCACAGTTGCAGGGTTTTAAACCCGCCCCTTGGCCTTGGGATCAAACATGAAAAATTAATTATGCCCAACACCCCCGACATAGTCTCCGTCAAGGACCTGGAGAAAAAATTCGGCAATTTTGCCGCGGTGGATAAAATCACCTTCTCTGTAAAAAAGGGGGAGATCTTCGGCTTTCTAGGGCCCAACGGCGCGGGCAAGTCCACGACCATCAGGATGCTTTGCGGGATCATCACGCCCACTTCCGGCGAGGGCAGCGTCGCCGGGCACGATATCTTCACCCAGAGCGAGGAGATCAAACTCTCGATCGGCTACATGTCGCAGAAGTTCTCGCTTTACGAGGACCTGACCCCGTACGAGAACATCCGTTTCTATCTCGGCATTTATGCAGTGGATGAGGAGAAATGGCCGGAGCGGATTTCCTGGGTGCTCGAAATGACGCGGCTCGGGGACGTTCGCGACCGGGCCACCCGCGAGCTGCCGCAGGGCTGGCGCCAGCGCCTGGCCCTCGGGTGCGCGCTGCTGCACCGGCCGGAGATCCTGTTCCTGGACGAGCCCACATCCGGGGTCGACCCCATCACGCGCAGGCATTTCTGGGACTTTATCAAGCGCCTTGCCGGGGGCGGCATGACGGTGTTCGTCACCACGCATTACATGGAAGAGGCGCGCAACTGCGGCAGGATCGTAATGATCAACCAGGGCAGGATCGTGTCGATTGGAAGTCCCGCGGATATTACCCGTGAGACTTTCCCCGACAACCCGGATGCGGACCTTAACGACGTATTCATCAAGCTCATGTCGCGGAGAGAGCCGTGAAACTTGTCAACATCAAGGCGATTGTCCGCAAGGAGTTCTTCCATCTCATCCGGGATTTTCGGAGCCTCTACCTGGCGTTCATCCTGCCGCTGTTCCTGATCCTGCTCTTCGGTTACGCGCTGAGCCTCGATGTGAACAACATCCGGGCGGTCGCGGTCGATTACGACAACACCGCCGTAAGCCGCGATTTCTTCAACCGCCTCGACGCCTCTCCCTATTTCGAGGTGTTCGCCCGCCTGCCGAACACCGGTGAAGCGAACAGGTACCTCGACAACGGCTGGACGACCATGGCGGTCATAATCCCGCCGAAGTGGACGGCCGGCCTCCAGGCGGACAGGGACGCTCAAATTCAGGTGATATTTGACGGGAGCGACCCCAACTTTGCCAGCATCTCGCGCGGCTACATGATCGGCTTCATCGACAGCTACAACCGCGCGCAGTTCTCGGATTATCTTGAACGGCAGGGCCTCGGAAAAAGGAAAGCCGCGGTCGACGCGCGGGTGCGGGTCTGGTTCAACGAGGAGCTGGACAGCCGCAATTTCGTCGTGCCGGGGATAATCGCGGTGATCATCATGATAGTCGCGGCAATGCTGACCTCGCTCGTCATCGCCCGGGAATACGAGAACGGCACCATGGAGACAATCCTCTCGCTGCCGGTCAGGGCCGGGGAATTCCTGGTCGGGAAGGCCGTGCCGTACTTTATTATTGCCATGATTGATGTCCTCGTGGCCATCCTCATGGGGCAGGCCCTGTTCGGGATAGTCATGAGGTCGAGTTTCTGGCTGATGATCCTCGCCACCTCGCTGTACGTGCTTGTCGCCCTTACGCTCGGCCTGCTGATCTCGATTCTGACAAAGTCGCAGCTCGTCGCCAACCAGGTCGCGATCGTCATAACCTATCTGCCGTCGCTGCTCCTTTCGGATTTCGTCTTCCCGAGCGAGAATATGCCGGCGGCGCTGCAGGCAGTCACAATGATCATTCCGGCAACTTACTATATAGACATCCTCAATGGCATATACCTCAGGGGAATCGGCCTCGATTATTTGTGGCGGGACTACCTGGTGCTCCTCGCGATGTTCGCG
>JBDKTK010000155.1:0-15175 GCA_039680225.1 Syntrophaceae bacterium | reverse complement strand
GCTGTCTGTAAAGGTAAGCATACAGACCGTTATGATCCATGAGCGCCGCATGCGTCCCGGCCTCGACTATTTTTCCCTTGTCGATCACTAGGACCATATCGCAATCCCGCATGACCGAGAGCCGGTGTGAGATCATGATCACCGTGCGCCCTTTCTTGATGAGATTGAGATTTTTATAGATGGCCCTTTCCGATTCGTAATCGAGGGCGCTTGTCGACTCGTCAAAAATGAGGATGGGGGGATTGCTGATCAGCGCCCGGGCAATGGATAACCGCTGGCGCTGACCTCCGGAGAGCGACATCCCCCTCTCCTCCACATATGAATCGTAGCCCTGCGCCATTTCGGATACAAACTCGTGCGCACCTGCCAGCTGCGCCGCCTGGATCACCCGCTCCATGACGGCGTCGGGAGCGCCCATTGTGATGTTTTCCTTTATTGTCCCGCTGAAGAGAAAACAGTCCTGCAGGACGACCCCGGTGCGGTTGCGCAGGAACAGGGGATCGAAATGACGGCTGTCGACTCTATCAATCAGCAGGCTGCCTTCATTGGGCAGATAGAGCCTCTGGATCAACTTGGCGATGGTGCTTTTCCCGGAACCGCTGCGTCCGACAATGCCTACCATCATCCCCGGCTTTATGTGAAACCCGACCTTGTTGAGGACAAGCGGGCCGTCGATGGAGTATTTGAAACTCAAATCTTTGGCGATGATCTCTCCCTTAAGCTGCTTGACGGAAATAGCCCCGCCCACCATTTCCGGCGGCGTATTGATGATATCACCCAGCCGGTTGAGAGAGAGTTTGGCCTGCTGGAAGTCCTGCCACATTTTCACCAGCCGCAGGATCGGCCCGCTCAACTGCGAGGCGAACATCTGAAAGGCGATGAGCTGGCCGACGCTTAAATCCCGCGAAAAGACCAGGCTCACGCCGAAATAGATCACGGCAAGGCTCATGATCTTTTGCAGCGTCTGGGAGGATGTGACCGCGACATTGGCAAGATTCGACAGGCGGAAGGCCGAAAGGATATAGTCCCCCAGGCTGTTTTCCCAGCTCTTCATCATCTTGCCTTCAATTGCCAGGGACTTGATGGTCTGGATCCCGGTGACCGATTCCACCAGGAAAGATTGGGCGGCGGCGCCTTTATTAAATTTCTCGTCCAGACGGGCCTTGATGGCCGGGGTCGCCAGGACAGAAATGAGGGCGATAGCCGCAACGAAGCCCAAAACTATAAAAGTCAGCCTGGGGCTGTATACGGCCATGATGACCACGAACACGACGGAGAAGACCGTGTCCAGCAGAACTGTCAGAGAAATATTGGTGAGGAACTGCCGCAGGTTCTCCAACTCCCTGACCCGGGCGATAATGTTGCCGACCTTGCGGACCTCGAAGTATTGAAATGGCAGCGACAGCAAATGCCGGTAGACGCTGGCCCCGAGGCTGGCGTCGATTTTATTGGCTGTGTGATAGAGAAGGTAATTGCGCATGAGGTTGAGGACCAGGTCGAACACCAGGACCACAATGAAGGCCCCCGCGACAACTTCCAGCGTAGTCAGGGCGTGATGCGCCAGGACCTTGTCGATTATGACCTGGATGAATAGCGGCGTAACCAGCCCGAAGAGCTGAATGAAAAAAGACGAGATAACGACCGCCGAAAAGACCTCGCGATGCTTGAAAAATTCCTTGAACAGCCAGCGAAAATTAAGGAAGAGTTCGGTCTTCATGAAACGCGGATATACCGCGATTGCCTCTCCCCCCCACGAATCCCCGAACTCTTCCTCTGTTTTCGCGACAACTTTCTTTTCGCCGCAGTCAAAGACGATTACCTTCCCGTCCTTTCGCCCGATGAGGACGCCATAAATGTTGTCCTTTAATATGAACAGGCAGGGAGTCGGGTATTTAAAAAGCTCTTCCAGGGTGTCGAGCTTTTTCAGTCTTGACCTGATCCCGTTGTCCTTGAAGATGCGGAGCACTTCCTCGGGCTTGAGCTCCTCCTGGGCGAAATACCTTCTTTTGACTGCCTCGATATCGATATTTATGCCGTGAAGCTTCGCTACAACCTCAATACTTACAAGTCCGGTTTCCATTATAATCCTTCATGAAATTTTCGTAATCGGTTTCCAGCAAGATCCGTTTTTCGTAAATGGCGGTCGACAATTCGGCCAGTTTCAGGTCGCGGTCGATCCCCAAAGCCTCTTTCTCCATCGTAGCTATATCAATGAGGCTGCGGTCCCCCAGCGTATGAGCCTTCTTCGTTATCTCGAGCATCCTGGCGCTCTGCTCCTGCAATTTCCGGTAATGCGTCAGCGCTTTTTTGAGTTCCGCATAACCCGTATTCAGGGCGGCGATGTCTTTGCCTTTATCCTGCGCGACCGCCTTGAGATTTTCTTCCTGCCTCTTTAGTTCCAGCCTGCTCCTGGCGCGTTCCCATTTTTTTGTGCCTCCGTCAAAGAGAGGAAGCGTCAGAAAAATGCCCGCGACATAGTCCGTTTGCCGGACGTCCTTTACCGCCCTGTCGAAATGGTCCGCATCCTGGCCGAACAGCTCGTAGCGTCCGTACAGCTGGATATCGGGCAGATAATTGTTGGCAGCGGCCTTCTGTTTTGATTTCAGGGCGTCGAGTTCCTTGAACCTGGCAATGTATTCGGGTGTCTTTTCAATTGGGGACTTTTCTGAGATAACCAAATTCCCGTCGGCGATTATGGTTTTCACATCCGCCCGGGAATCGTACGCGACGCCGGTATATGCCTTGAGCTTCTCCAGGTTTTCCCTGAATGCCTTCTCAACGCCCGCCAGTTCCCTGTCCATGCCGACCCATTCCGCTTCGGCCTTGAGCACATCCTCATAAGGGAAGATGCCGCCCTCAAACCCTTTCTGTTTCAGGAAATGGATGTCTTTGAGTCTGGCCAGGATCTCCAATCCGTATTTCAGCTTTAAGTTTTCCTGGGCAAGAGAATTGTAGATATCCGTCAATTCCTGGATGAGTTTCTTTTCCTCGGAGATGCAATCGTAGGTCCGGACATCCCGAAGCTTTTCATAATAATTCACTTCCAGTCTCTTTTTGTACCAGTTGGACAAATAGTATTGTCCGGACAGATAAGCCGAGTTGCGCCAGGCGGTCTGTTCCCCGGCGACCACCTCACCGGAGATTGTTATGTTTTCGGTATTGTAAAGGTTCTGATATTTTTCCATCCGGGTGTTCGCGGATATCTGGGGATAAAGCCCGCCCTGGTTTTCCTTGAAGTAGGCGTGGGCGATGCCGATCTCTTCCGCCTTCATTTTTACCTTGGCGGAATTCTTCAGGGCATCCTTAACCGCGGTTTCGTAGGTAATGCTGTCGGCAAATGCAGATGCGCAATGAAAGACAAACAAGAATATAATTAAAATAAACCTTATCACTTTTGACCTTTCTATTTTCGTGGTCCGAAAACCAATTGACCGATTCGCTGGACTGAAACAGCAACCCGACCCATATTTTTATAATATCGGTATATTCTTACATTAATTGTAAGAATTTTAGAGTTGGGCACTTCATATTTTATTTGAGATGCCTTGTCAAACTATAAATCATACATTTTCGCATTTAACCTACAGAACAATGACTTTTAAATCATTAATTCTTAATCGATGATTAATCGCATATAACTATATTTATTGTATATATTTTCACTTTCCCACACTTGGATCAGTGTCGGCTTTTGTCATTATTTTTAGCATCTGTAAGCGGAATTGATCTCTGCGTAATTTGTCGCCTAAGAGGGGGTCTTGAAGGAATGCATTCTAAGGTAAATGATCAATCCATTTGGGATTACCCCAGTCAAAGGGAGTAAAGGTTGGGTTTTTCAAAATTAATGTTTTGCCAAAATAAGGTGGGGATTTATCCAGGGGAGCTTTGATTCTCCCCTGGACTGTTATTGTTGATTTATGCCTGTTTCCAGTGCGAAGCCAGTTCGGTCCAGTACTGGGCATTATCGTGCATGGCGTTGAACTTCGTCATCAGGTCCATGCGTCCCCATCTAGGTCTACTACGAGAGGATCGCGACGCTGAGCGACAGCAGCAGCGGCAAAGGCAGCTTCCGCGGTTCCTATCGGAGTCAATGAGTTAAGTGGTGCTCCATAGGTCAAGCCTCCCCAGTCTCGGGTATCAGAAAGGCTAGTGATAAGCGAACCATTCTGCAGAGCTTCATATACCTTTTGCGCGATTTCTTCTCTGCTCGTGGCATTCTGACCGATTTCTCTGCCGATGCGGTTGTTCCATAAATCCATGTTTAGTTCTTCATTGGATTGCCTATCCTTTTTCTTTAAAGCCATCTCACCTTTTAGTTCATTTAAATCGCCTAAAATTTGCGAGATTAAGGCACTGTTTTCATAAGCAACAACTGCGCTGCTGTAGGCGTGCCGGAAGGCGTCCCGTGCGTCGTTGTGGCCAAAAGGATTTCCTGTTACAGGAATGCCAAAGCCATCACAAAGAGCTTTCGATTCATTTTGAAGAACTTTCAAATAATTTATTGCGGATGAGTACAACATTCCCTTCTTCCCTCTTTAGTTAGTCATTACATAATTAGTCATTACATCGAGTACCAAGAAATTCTGGTTTTGTTTTAGAATTCGCTGAATACGGATCTCTTTCCCCGTGATAAACGAGTTGCACATCTTTTAGAAAACAACCACACTGACGTGGTTCATCCAATAGGCCTCTCCTGATGCGAATAGGTATGTAGTTATTGTTCATATCAATGAATTGCAGACCCCAATGGCCCTCATCTGTGAGGGGATGCTCTCCTTTCCAGGAACCGTCATCTCCATAAGGTCCAAAGACATAGACCCTATCCCATTTAAAATCTGTTAGGAATCTCAATAAGATTCTTTTTTCCCCTGACTCGACGAATTTCTCCAAGGCTTTCTCAAAGTCCCTCTCAACCTTTGTTCTCGAATCGCTGAAATGAATGATACTGATTCCAACAATAATAATCCCTAAGATCACCATTATCCTTTTCTGCCATTTTCGAATTCGATTTATATTTATTTTTTCAGACTGCCCCATTTTCACCTCCTTTTACGTCTCACTCACAAAATATGCCGTTGCTGCACGCCGTCAACCGAGCCTGAATAAAACAGTGACTGGGCGTTAGCGGTCGCGCCGGTGGGGATGGCGGATGTCTCCTGGACAAGCCGCGTCAGGCCTTCAACGCCGGTATACCCTTCAGTGCCGATCTTGCTTAGCGCCTCTTCAAGTATAAATCCCATGTATGCCCCTCCCTAGATGAACCGGACGGTGACGGAGATTATGTGCTTGCGGCTACCAAAATTCCGTTTCAACCAATGTGTTTTCCTAATCATAAGATGCTCCTTTAACCCCGTTATTCAGAACTGGGCAGACCACAATTGCCCTACGCTATTAAAACTATATATTGTAGGACTGATAGCTATTATGGCGTAATCTTTTAAATGAAGTTATCCTTTGTGTCAAATATTATTTAGTATTATCAGAAGATTTTTGCTGACTGTTTTTTGATGGGTGCTGTTCAGCTTTTCAGGCCGGCTTATGGAGTTGTCTTTTTTATCTTACATGAAGGATTGGATCAGAAAGCCGCGTCGGCGCCTCCGCCGCCGGATGATCCTCCGGCAAACGGCTCATCCTCGCTCTTTGCGGGAGCGGCATCGATCGTCGCGGGTATTATTGCCGCCCCCAGAGAGGCAAGGTCTATCCCGTACGTCTCCGGCTTCAGGATGTTGCGGTTCGTGAACCCGGAACGCATCCCGTCCCTGCCCTTCGACAGCCACCGGGACGTGAAATATGAAACGCCGATCATTGCAATCCCCAACAGGGCCGGGTCCCACACATAACGTTCCATTCCCAGGTAGCTTTTATTGGTCATCAAGGTGACGACGAACAGGATGAGAGCGGTGTCCAGTATGAACCTCTTGCGCTGCTTTATTCCCAGGTAAAGCATGGCGGCGGGAATAAGATATGTGAGCGCATAGGAAGCCCAGTACACAAAAGGGAGGGTCCGGCCGTAATTTATGTCGTGCGCCGCTGCGCTACTGCCGGACATGGCATATTCAAAGACATCGCCGGTCTGCAGATTGATCGTGAAATACACGGCAGCCCAGATAATGGCCTGGATTATTTCATTCCTGTCCCTTTGAAAATCTTTTTCCAGTATCTTCTCCGCCAGGAAACAAAAGACGAGGCAAGATGAAAGCACCAGCGCCATGACAAGCCTCAGCATATCGGGGGTCAAAGAAGGCAGGGCGGCAACAACGAAAAAGCAGAGCGCGCCTGTGCCTATAATCGCCGCATACGGAAATCCGAGGCGGTAATACACTGCGAAAGAGCATGCGGCTGCCGTAAGAGAAACAATCATTTGCTTGCCTGCTGTCCCGGATTGGGAAAAAACCATGGCAGTCCCGGAGCAGAACATGGCCATGGCTATCAGGCTGAGGGCTTCCTCTATTCCGTATCTGTAGAGAGAATGTCTTTTGACACAATTTTCGGCCAGGCCGTAGGCGAGCACAGCCAAACAAATCAAAGCAATACCCAACCCTGTTTGATTGAGAGTCCCAAACACAAGAAAAAGCAAGCCCATGACTGCTGCGACGCCCAGGTATGTGAAGAGGAAAAAGATCAGCCGAAAAAACATGTTTGTCTGCTTCAACCGGGGATCGGCATTCCGGAAAATATGTTCCGCCTGTTCCGCCGAGATCAGTCCCGATCGCAGCCAGAGCTTTGCCTGCTCCCTGATATAAACGGCTTCCTGCTGGTCCTCGGTGTACAGGCTCATGCCCGCTCCTGGTATTTCTTTGACATGGAAAACAGCCACCAGATTATGGCTGCTGAAGATGCGATCACATACATGTATATGAATGAGGCTTCCGTAACGTTTCTCAATAAAATGCTGCTCAGCCCGATGTACCCGTAAATAACCGCGTAGACAAGATACAGAAAGTTCCTGTTTTTCTGCGCGTAAACGATCGCAGCAGCGCAGGCCGCGCAAAGGGCAATGAAATACAAGATGCGCCATTCCTCGCCAAAGACCCCGGAGACAAGGGCGATCAAAACAAAATGCGCGGCGAAGTTCAGATAGATGTCCAGGAAATGCCTCTTAATCCCGTATGAATAAAGCGCCGCCCCTGCGGCGAGGCACGCCAGGCCGTAACCGATTGCCGTGAAACGCATGCTCTCCCATACCCAGTTTGCGGAATGGAGTTCAAATCCCAACCATCCCGCCAGTGTCGACAGTGCGAATGACAGCACCAGGCGATTGTCAAAGCGGTAGGCAAGGAAGAAGAACAGAAAGGACGAGATCAGAAGATGCAGGCGCCAGAAATCGCCGAACACGGCAAAGCGGGTTTCTATGTAAGCGATTTCCAGGGAATAGATTATGCACGCCAGATAAAGGATATAATCGAAGAACATCCCGGGGGCCGGCGATTCGCCCTTTGTGTATTCTTTGCCTTTAACGAAACAGTAAGCCAGGGAGGCTGTCAGGACGGCCGTGAGGGCGGTTATGATGATAATGTCCGCGGCGATCTCTGATGCGTATCTCTTCAAGGTCATCCCCAGCCCGGCGGCAAGGAACAGGATCCCGGCGTAGAAAGCCACCCGCAGTTCCAGGTACAGGGGAAAGACCTTTTTCAGGTGGAGGTCCGAGAGGACCTTGAACTGTTCTTTGCTCAAGGTCCCCCCGTTCTGCATGGCGGCAAGCAGACGGTGCAAATTCATACAAAGCCCCTGGTGAAATATTCAGATTTAAAATCGCAACCTAAGCCATTGGGGAAATATGAAAAGTATTTCAAATCACCGGAACCGTCTTTTTTATTAACAAATAAATGCGGGCCGGATAATCGTCAACACCATTTCCGCATAATGATTCCGACCAGCCCCTGATAACATGTACCACATTTAAAAGCAGAATTGTGTTGTTTTCATGTCTCAATGCAACCATGCCGCAGGCGCCGGGCAAAGGCATTCTATTTATCATATTTATAAATTTGCATTGTTGACAATCAGGGCCTGATTAAATAAGTTCCTTATCAAACAGGAGGAATAACGTAACCAAATGACTGCGGCGGGAATGAATCTTTCGAAGGCATTTATTTTCATTCTGGTCTTTATTTTTGCCTGCGGCTTTCTGTGCGCGCCCGCCGGCGCAAACGATATTTTCATCGCGGACAGCCAGGGCAATACCCTGAAGCACGTCAATTCCGGTCTTGTCTTCCCATACACGGCCGGCGGTTTCACGGCCGGCAATGATGTGAGGGCATACGATCCTTCGGGGAACGATGTGTCCGTCCCCTATAATCTCATCCGGGGAAATGATTACGTTGCCGCAACAGTTTATGTTTATGCAATGCCTGCCGCTCCCGGCCGGAACGGGGGCGAGATTCTCAACGAACACTTCGAAGGGCTTAAGGCGGAGATACTTAACGCTTACAAGGGCGCCCTTGTGTCGGAAGACAAGACAAGCCTGAAGGGGATGACGGGCAGGATGGCCGTTTTCAAGGTCGAATTAATGGGGGAAATTTCAGAGTCGGAACTGTACCTCTCCTCCCATAAAGGCTGGTTTATAAAATACAGGATATCTTATCCCGCCAGGTCCGCGTCTTTTGCCCGCCCCGAAGTCTCAAAATTCGTAAACTCCCTCAACCTGATTCAGGGAAATTAAGGGCTCTAGTATTGCGGTCACTTCGACAGGCCCAGTGACCGGAGCCGATTTGTTACTAAATTAAAGACGCTGCCTGTAAATAATATTGAGGGGATTTGCCTCTTTCTTTGGCAATGTCCTGATGAAATCTCCACGCCTGCAGAGTGAATGCTTCCAGTTTTGCCGTTATCACCTGGGGGAATGGACTGCCGTCGCTTTCGATACTGAGAAACGGCAGATCTTCATGTTTATCAAGGATATTTTTCATGTGCTCTTTGGCCGAACCGGAGGCCAATTTCCCCTCCCTGTTCATTTCCCGCGAAAGGATTGCCTCGGATACCCTGTTGGGCATGCAGCCGAACGGACCGATTGCTATTATCCCGCAGAAGGGATCCAGTATTTCTGTTATTGCGGCGCCCACCGTCAGGACTGCTTCGCCCCCCTCCAGTCGAGGGTTTATGACGTGGCTTACATGATCGAGCAGATGATTAATATTTTCCATCTTTACGTGCGCGAGTCCGGAATCCTTCCAGATGTTCTTTATTCTTTTTTCATATTTCCGGAGGAAATATGATCTGAACAAAAGCCCCATCCTTTGCTTGAAATCAGGTTGACCGTTTTTGAGCTTTTGCTCGACGCACCAGTCCGAGTAATAAATCCATTCAGATACTCCGGATGTCTTGGTGGCGATCCCTTCCCTGGCTAATTTTTCGACAATATACTGCCGCGACAGGCCATCGTTGCGCACGTAAATCTCTCCGGTAAGCAAAACCCAGGGCGTCTCGTGCACTTTTTTCCTCAACTCGATTGTTTTCAATTCGGCCACTACACTCTCAAGCACTGGATCGAGATTGTCGATATCATTCTCCAGTGTCGCCGTTATTCTCTGCCACTGGTTCCTCAATTCCCGGACGGCCTGATCCGGTTGAGCTGCGCTTGCCAGCAGAAATGCGCGGGTATCCTGCATGACGTCGCTCAGAACTATTCCTGTCCAGATCTTCAGGATATCTCTGACTTTAAACCCGCCATAGCTGTCATCGGAACTCAGCGACAGGAGGGTGGTGTCTTTTATTCTCATTTTTTCAATCATGTCTCTCATAAAGACAGAATATTGGCCGAAACGGCACGGTCCGCTGGCTGTTGCCATGAAATACATGAGCAGTTCATCCGGGTCCTCCCGCTCCTTTAAATACTTGAGCAAACTGCCGGTAGTGAGGAGCAGCGGCAGGCATTCCTTGCAGCTTGTATTCGCCCGGCCCAGTTTAAGTATTTCCTCATCAGGGGGCGGCAGAGCCGTCGCCTTTACGCCGATGTTCCTGAAGATCGCAGAAACGCCTTCAGTGAGATAATCGCCCATGGAAGGGAAAATGACGTGCACCCTCGGATCGCGAAGAGGATACGACTTGCCGGACGAATCTACCACGACCTCTGTCTTGACATCGTAGTATGTCTTCCTGAAGGGCTTTTCTTCCGGTTTATTCAGTCCCTGTGCCTGCAGGCGCAGGTAGTTTCTGATTACATCAATAAAGGCTTCTATTCTAGTCTCCAAACCGGCGTCCGCCACATGACTGTCGAGTTCCAAAACCAGCATGGGCTTGCCTTTCATGCGATCCCGCGCCTGACCTATCGTGAACGAATCCGGGCCGCAGGAAAAATTGCTGATGTAACATGCGAACAGCCTGGGATGGGCGCTGACGAAATCCGCTCCCTTGAGGATAGTCCTGCCCGCAGACCAGAACATATGCCCTTCCTCGTCTGTGTTCCCGATGGGCAGATAATCTCCGGGAATAACCGGTATGCCTCGTGATGCGAATTTCTGCGGTATGCCCATATGGGCTTCCGGTACGGATGAGTTGTACGGCCTGCCCAGGATCACGACCCCGAAGTCACGGCTTATTTGTTCCAGGTATTCAGATCCCAGATTGTCAGCCGCGAAGAAGAATTTTTCCTGAGAGTCACGGGCCCGCTCGAAACATTTCCGGGCATCCCTCCGGGAATGACCAAGCTTCCGGGCTGTCTCGATTAGCTTTTTACCCGGTTTCTCCAGACCCAGACAAAAATCAAGTACCGGGAAAAATATCTTGCCGTCTTCCTTGAGTCGCGCGAAATGAGCATTGTCCTTGAACGCTGCCTGAAGGTAATAAGGCTCTGCCTGGGCAACGGGACAGGTTGTTGTTTGTTGCGAGCATCCTTTGACCCGGACGCTTTTGACCTGCGGAAGAAACAGCACGTCGGGTTTTTTTTCCATCAGGTCATGAAAAAATCCATGGGCAATCTCCGCCGGATAACAGAACGGGGCGCCCCTGCGGTCCATGCCTTCCTGGGATGCCCGGGTGGGCAGTACAACATTGTAGCCCAGACCGGAGAAGAACTCGTTGTAAAAAGGAAAATAACTATTGACGAAAAATGATTTGTTCATGCCGATTGTGGGTCGGCCCGCTATCGCGTTTCCCTTTCCGTTGAACACCATCTGCTCATGGCGCGCCACGTAATTGAGCTTTTCCGAGTCGATCTCGTGCTCAGCCCGGATATTGTACCATTTATTGCACGCCCCGCCGAAGGGATATATCCTGCCCTCGATAACGATGCGGGCGATTTCGCATTTACGGTCACACTTCTCTTTGCCGCCGTTGCAAATAAAGGGGTCTTTGTAAGAAAGCTCCCTGTCCCGCAGGGCCCTCAGGGAAAAGTCCTGCGCCGCAAGTAGACCCGAGCCGATCCGGTTTTTAATCTCCAGGGCCACCCCGAAGGCGCCGATGAGGCCCGGGTCGGGAGGCACAATGATGCGCTTACCTGTAAGTGAAGCCATCGCCATCGGCACAGCCCGGTTATAACAGACCCCGCCCTGCATGAAGATGGTGTTGCCCATCGGTCGATTGCCCTTCACCCGGTTGAGGTAGTTCATGCAGATTGAATATACCAGCCCCGCTACGACGTCCTCCTTTTCGATCCCCTCGTGGAAGGCGTTTTTTATGTCGCTGCCGATAAAGGCCGCGCACTGGTCGTTGAAATTCGGAGGCCGTTTCCCCCTCAGGGCGATATCTCCGATATCCTGCATGTCAATGCCGAGGCTTTCCCTGGCGGCCTCCTCCAGAAATGAGCCCGTCCCGGCGCTGCAAGCGTCATTCATGGCGTAATCGGAAGGCACGCCTTCGGTCAGATACGTGTATTTTGCGTCCTGACCGCCGATCTCGAAAATTGTATCAACTCGCGGATTGAAAAATGCGGCGCCCGTAGCATGGGCTATGATCTCGTTAATGATCCCGTCGGTCATGGCATGCAGGCCCGCAATCTGACGTCCGGAGCCGGTAACACCAATGCCCTTCACTTTAAATTGTTCTTCATCTCCCACTTTTTTCAGGATCTCCGCATAGCACTGCCGCGCTGCATCGATAGGGGCCCCATTGGTCCGCAGGTATACAGAAGCCAAAATCGCGTCATCCCGCATTCTGACCAGGACGGCTTTGGTTGTTGTAGAGCCGACATCGAGACCGAGGACGCATTCGTCCCCCGGCTCTGCAAGCGATACAGGCACGGATTTAAACTCTACATTCTTTTCTTCGCCGGAAAGTGCGGGTAGACTGAAGAATGTCCCATTTTCCTTCCTCAGGACATCATTGAGGTGGACCGGCAGAGTTTTATGGCATGCCGCCCAAATTGCGCAGCCTAGGGCTTCGAAGTATGGCGCCTCTTCCGGAACGATGAGATTTTCGATCTCTTCGCGCAGGTAATCGACCATTACCCTGTTGCGGGCAACGCCGCCGATCAGCATCAGATTTTTTCGAGGGATTTGTTTGAGTATTTCAATAATTTTTCCTGCCATCATCCGGCAAAGGCCCGCGACTACTCTCTGGCGGGGGACCCCCTTATTTGTGGCATGGGTACAGTCGCTTTTACAAAATACGCTGCAGCGGCCCGAGACCTTGAAGGGCTTCTCATGCTCGGCATGGAGCATTGCTTCTTCCAACGAGGTGTTCAGTCGCCTCAGCTGCTGAAGAAAAAATTCTCCGGTGCCCGAAGCACATTTATTCCCGGTCTGCACCGATGAAATCATGCCGTTTTTTCCCATTACATATATGATGAAGTTCTCCCCTCCTACGCTTATGACAGCGTTGAGAGGCACGCCTTTGTATAAATAAGACAGAGCGACTTCGACCGCCTCCGGTTCCGATATTGAGGTGAGATTTGTGAGATTGCGGAATTTCCTTCCCGTCACCGCAATGGAGCTGTAGCGCTCCAGGTCTATTGATTTGATGATCTGTAAAAAGGCGTCTCTTGGATTCCCATCGTGGGACCGGCTTATCGTCTCCAGAACATCGTAACTGCCATTTCCAAGATCTATCCCAACCGCCGAAATTGTTGAAGCACCTATGCATAAACCGAGCGAGTTCAATTCTAACCTCCTTACTATTTGCCAGAGTTAATCTTCCCCAAAAAGTGCCGACTGCTATAACAAACTAATTAGGCACTTGCAAACATTTGTTTGTCAGGATTTTTCTTATTTCAAGAAGATACATTGAGAATGCATCGATAGGATCACGATGGTAAGCTATTAATTAAATTAATATTCGTGATTTCAATCTCTAGATATTTTACTATGGCTTGCGGACATATACACTGGAGAGCTTTTTACATTTGTTGGCTTGAGATTAAGGCTTTCCTGGTAGGAATATTAGAAATAATCGCAGACCATATTTTCCTAAGCGTCAAAGGCCTTCAGTGCTCTTTCAAAGGCATCATAAGCCGGTTTCCCGAACAGCACGAAGCGCACAAGCTTGATTTCGGGATGGCCCTTGATGTATTCAGCGGCCGTGGTGAGGGCGATGCGGGCGGCTTCATCCATGGGATACCCATAAGCCCCGGCGCTGAGGGCAGGAAACGATATACTTTTAATCCCATTGTCCGAGGCAAGCCGCAGGCTTTCCAGGTAGGCGCTGCGCAGGAGTTCCGGCTCCCCTCTTTTGCCGTCGCGATAAACGGGGCCGACAGCATGGATAACGTATTTCGCCATGAGGTCCCCGCCTCCGGTGATGACTGCCTTGCCGGTGGGACAGCCGTCATATTTCCTGCTCTCCTCCATAATCGAGGGGCCGCCGGCCCGGTGGATGGCGCCGTCCACGCCCCCGCCGCCAGCGAGCCGCCAGTTGGCGGCGTTTACTATCGCATCGGTCTGCTCCCTGGTAATATCGCCTTCGACAATGGCCAGAACTGAATCGTTTATCTTTTTCTCCATGGCTGTCAAACCTCCTTTACGGGCCTGCCTTCACCATATAACAACATCCTGTACGTCTTTTCAATCCTGTCCCAGTTTTCCTCGCGGTCCATGGACCTTTAGCGCCCGATTACCGAAACGACTCTTCCCATTCCCAGTTCCTGCGCTTTCTTCTCGACCATCTGAATATAATTGGCGCCGCTCTCCGGCATTTCTCCCCGCCTGCCCAGCATCGCATGGATATAGACTTCCTTTACCCCTTCCCTTGCCGCCATGTCCATCAGGGCCAGCAGGTGGTTGACGGAACCGTGCGAGCTGAAGAAAGACACGATCCCCATCAGGTGCAGGGCGGCATTAGTATCGCGCGAGCGCCGCATCGGCCCTAGGAAGGCTTCGTTTTTGAAGAACGAACCGTCGGCGATCGCCTGGTCGATCCGTGCCCGGTCCGAATAGACCCTTCTGCCCGACCCGATGTGCAGGTGGCCCACCTCGGAATTTCCGACCGTCCCCGCGGGCAGCCCCACTGCCTAGCCTGCGGCCACGAGGATCGAGTGCGGGCGTTCTTTTAAAAAGCGGTCCATGTTGGGGGTATTCGCCCCGGCTATGAGGTTCCCTTTCACCTCGGTATTGTAGCCCCAGCCGTCGAGGATCAGGAAAAGAATCCGCCTTTGCCGCCTTTCGGGCGGCTTATCGAAAAGGCTCCGCCCCGTCATGCACCCCGGTTTCTCCATCCCCAGCATTTCCAGCACGGTCGGGGCGATATCGGAAAGCTCGCCTTCGGGCCTGAGCGGGACATCCCCTGCCGGATCGATTATTATGAACGGGACGGGGCTCGTCGTGTGGCCCGTGTCCACGGCGCCGTCCGGGTAGAGCCACTTTTCGACCGTTCCGTGGTCGGCGGTGATCACCACGGTCATGCCGTTCTCGATGGCCTCTTGCACCGACAGGCCGGCGTTCCTGTCCACGGCTTCCACGGCGCGGATGACCGCCGGCTCGTTCTCGATATGGCCGACCACGTCCACATTGGGGTAGTTGGCCAGGACGAAATCGAAATCCCTGTCGCGGATTTTTTCGCTTATCGCAGCGCGGATGCCGTCGATCGACATCTCGGGAGCCTCGTCGAAGAGGGCCACATCCTTCCTGGTCGGGACGACAACCCTTTGCTCGCCCGGGAAAGGCTCCTGCCTCTTGCCGTTGAGGAAATAGCTGACGTGGACGGCCTTTTCCGCTTCGGTAACCTTCGCCACCCTGAGCCCGCCGCGGGACAGCGCCTCAAAAAGAGTGTCGCAGACCACGTCCTCGGGGGGAAAGGCGACCTTCAC
>JBDKTK010000154.1:0-1851 GCA_039680225.1 Syntrophaceae bacterium | reverse complement strand
CGGGCTGAAAGCGACGCTGCTGGTCAGGGCCGACCTCTGCAGGGATGTCGAGCTCCTCAAACTCATGAGGGCCGCAGGCGTGACCAATCTCAGCGTGGGCATAGAATCGCTGAACGACAAGACCCTGGGAGATTTCCGGAAGAAAGTTTCTTTTGACATGAACCGCAGGGCGATCGATATCTTCCACGAGTGCGGGTTTACCATAACCGGCCTTTTTATTGCCGGTTACGACACGGACGAGCCCGATTGTTTTGAGAAAATGGGATCTTTCATCAGGGAGACCGGGATCGAGAAATGGAGAGTCTCGCCTTTGACCCAGATGCCGGAATCGGAAAACCAGTTCATGCCGGCCCACCGGTATTTTCTCTGGGACGAGTTCGCTCCCTTCGGCCGGGATGTTGCCGATTACTGCAACGGCGAATTCGTCGTGTTCTATCCGAAGAACATCAGGCCCTCAACGTTGCAGGAGAAAATAATGGAGTTCAATCTCTCGGCCTCGGGCTTCGCCGGCCTTGTAAAACTTATGCTTTACAAGCGCAATGCGGCTTCGGTGAAGCAAAGGGCTTTGAACATTATTGCGGAGAAAATACTTGCGAAGGGGATCGCGGCTTCCGGCTACATGGAAATGGTAAAGGAAATTGAGGGCGAGTTCTATGAAGAGCGCGACGGAAGTATGCAATTGAAAGAGGATGACCTGCTGAAGCGTTACCGGGAAAAGAAAGGTTTCCAGAACCCCCCTGTTCAGGATGGAGAGGCCGCAACCGGGATCATCACGGCGGCGGCCTCAGCCGACAGATCATAGATTGACCCTGTTGAGTTCCCCCTCGTCGATCTCTATTGATCCGCCTGACCTGTTACCCCTTTGCCTGACCATCGGGAAGACCTGTTCGATTATTTTGTAGCGGATGTTATCGCTGTAAGTGTCCATGTCGAACCCCGCAAGTTCGTCATTCAGGATCAGGACGGAGCGGTCGTTCAGCTTGATATGCTCGATGAAAACATGGGGGATGTGGGTCGGCACCCTGTCCCATTTCATACAGGGGGATTCGTAAATGTTCTTCCCTCCGTTGCCGTTGCTGTTTAATCCATTCATGGCAATAACCTCCTCCCGTTTTTTTCAACCCGTTATCCCGTTGACGGCGGCGAATATCCGGAAATCCCTTTCGTTGAAAAAAGGGAGCCTCCTGTTTTTTGCGGTCGCGCCGCTATTTTCATCCAGGTCCCTGCCGCCGTATTTTTCGGGTTTGTTCTCCTTGTACAGCATTTTTAATTTCCTCCTTTCGCGAACCAGTGGACCGGTCCTTTTGGCTAAAAGGATATGAGCGCTCCGCGCAATTTGGCAATATGAGCCGGTCAGGGGCAAATCGGGGAAGCCTTCCCCCCAGCCTCATCCGGTGAGGGGAAAGCAAAATTTAAGGCCGTGATTATTCAGGTTTGGAAAGCGTCAGCAGGTGGGCCCTCAGGCCTACGTCCTTGTTCTTGAGATTGAGCTTGGAACGGATATTGTTCCGGTGAAAATCGATCGTGGTGGTCGAGAGATTCAGAAGAGAGGATATTTCCTTGCTGGTCTTGCCGTCCTTGATCAGGTTGGCTATCTGCATCTCCATCGGCGTGAGGCGGGAATAGGCCGACGGCAGGTTACCGAGGAAGGGGGACATTATATTCTCAAGGTTGTTTTCGATGACTGAAACGTATTCCCTTTGCTGGTCGTCCAGCTTTGTTATCTTGAGCTTCTCAATGTAAGGGAACACGAGCTCTTTCACGTTGTTTATCATCCGGGCCTCGGAATCGGCCTTTTCTTTTTTCATCTGGCCCTGCAGGAAATTCAATGCCGTGTTGATCTCGTCGAGA
>JBDKTK010000153.1:0-10656 GCA_039680225.1 Syntrophaceae bacterium | reverse complement strand
TCCAGTTCTTTTCTGACGGCAAGGCCGATTTTCTCCAGTACGTAAGGTTTTTTCACAAAAGAGCCGGCCCCCATTTCCTGGGCCCTCCTGACCCGGTCGGTTTCCGAATAGCCGCTGACGATAATTGCCTTCTGCGAGGGGTTGATCTCGAGAATCCTTTTATAGGTCTCCATCCCGTCTATTCCGGGGTCCATGATCATATCGAGCACAACAATATCGGCTTTATTTTGCTTCAGGTATTCAACGGCTTGTTCACCGCTGGAAACCGCCTTGACCTTATAGCCAAGCCTCCCCAGCATGCTCAAGGCCAGGTCCCGCTGATCGCTTACATCATCTACGACCAGTATGGATTCGCCCCTGCTCATATAGCTCGAAAGAGCTTCGGATTTGACCGGGACTTCCTGCTCTCTTGTCACAGGGAAATAGATCGTAAAAGTGCTCCCCTTGTCCTCCTCGCTATGGACGTCGATATATCCATTGTGGTCCTTGACCGTGCCCCAGACGACAGCGAGTCCCAGGCCTGTGCCGCTTCTGCCCATGACTTTCTTTGTATAAAACGGTTCGAATATTTTGCCCATGTCATTGGCTGTCATGCCGACGCCCGTATCCGAAACGCTGAGGACAGCGTAATCCCCTTCCTTTATTTCATCATATCCCCTTATGGGTTTGTCCAGGTACCGGTTCTCAGTTCTCAAGATTACCTCGCCCCGTCCGGATATTGCCTCCATGGCGTTGGAGACCAGGTTCATGATAGTCTTGCCCAAGTGGACGGGCGAGCCTTTCACGTTCAGGATACTGTCTTCCAAATCAGTCCTGACTGTCACGCCCGGATGATGGGTTTTCATTTTTTCAAATTCCGGTGAACTGAGGAAATCAAAAGCCAGGCCGTTCAGGTTTACGACCTGCGAGACGGCCACGCCTCTCCTGGCCAGGGTCAGGAGGTCCTGAATGATTGCGGCGCCTTTAACGCCGGAATTCAGTATCTTATCGGCATAATTTTTTGAGACGCTGTTCTCGGGCAGGGCTTCCCTGAGAAGCTCGGAATAACCGACCAGCACCCCGAGGACGTTATTAAGGTCATGAGCGACTCCGCCGGCGAGCCTTCCCAGCACTTCCATTTTCTCGGCCCGGTTCAGGCGCTCCTCTAAAATTTTGCGCTGCGTATCGTCGCGGATGCACTCTATCGCCGCAATGACCTCACCCTTTTCGTCGCGCAGGGCCGTTGCGGTTGCCGCGAGGTGGACCTTTCCGGGCGGCAGGTTCGGGACAAACGATTCCCCGTAAAGTATATCGCCCTCCCGATGCACTCCCATGTATTTTTCTTCCATCCCCGAATCCTGCCTGAGGGCAAGGTCGACAAGGGCCGGCCTCCTTTCCCCGTAAAAGGGGATGGCGTATTCATAATTGCCCTTGCCGATCATATCTTTTTTGCTTATTCCGGACATCTTTTCCATTGCCTTGTTCCAGGCGATCACGCAGCCTTTGGTGTCAATGACACCCGTGGCGTCCGGCAGAGATTCAATGATGTTGGCCAGCCGCCGTTCGCTTTCGCGCAGCGCCTCATGCACCCGCTTGCGTTCCGTCGTGTCCCGGAACAGCCCCCTGAAGCCGATGGGCCGCCCCTCCGGGTCCGATATCAAAGAGGCGGAACCCTCGACGGTCCTCCTGGTCCCGTCCTTTCTGATTACTTCCCAGTCAAAATCCATTTTGGGGACCCGCGTTGTATAGACTTCATTGTATAGATTGAAGACCTTGCCTGAATTCTCTTCATCCATGTATTTTTTATAGTGCAGGCCTATGCTTTCTTCCGGGCTGTAGCCCAGAAACTTCCTTGCCGATTCATTGAAAAATCTGGCCCGCCCGGCCAGGTCCAGTTCAATGTACCCTTCCTCCATGTTTTCGATGATGGCGCGGTATTTCTCTTCGCTGCGCGCCAGTTCGGCTGTCCGCTCATAGATGCGGCGCTCCATTTCCTCGTTGTACCTGCGCAGCCCGGAATTGGCGAAGTCCAGTTTAACCTGGTATCTCTCCCTCTGGTCCTCGTAGAAGTACGCCATTGCGGTCACAAGGAGGAAGGAAACGGAAAAAACATACTTCATGCCGTTCTCATAATGGGTCATGGCGGGGACAAGCGGGTCGATCAGGAAAGCGAGAATGACCGAGGTGAAAAAAATTATAACGGCTGCCGTGCCGCGGCGCTTCCCGAGAAAGGCAAAGACAGCCAGCGGGTATAAGTAAGACCAGAGGATGATGGGTCTCGTGACACCGCCGAAAAAGGCGATAACGAGCATAAAGGCCCCCGTGGCCGTCATGCACCAGGGCATCAGGGAATCAAAATCAATGTTCCACCTGCGGTAATACTCCAAAAAGCCTGCAAGGAGCAGGGCGAAGGCGATATTGGCCCACCCGAGGACTGTTTCATGCCTGATGAGAGCGGCCGATCCCTGGACGAGTAACACAATGCAGGCGACAAAGCCGATTTGGTATGCGATTTTTAAGACGCGCCTGAGCTCTTCGTCTGCCTCTTCAAATTTCTTCCGGGGCATCAGAAGTCTTTCAAGCCGGTTTAAATCCGATTGTGATTCCCTGAGTTCCTTTATTTCCATCGTCTTCGCTCCAGCAAGAGATTGTGTCATTCGAATAGTGATAGTGACGATGTGCTTCAGTTTTAATTAATCAGGCTGTGGTTTTCACACCTTTCCTCCACAAGTGGCACTGATGTGCCATTGACTGGCCGCCACTGGCGACCCTCTGTGCGGTTTTATTTTGAACCGGCGGACAGATAAAGAAATTTCTGTCAAGAGAACGGAAATGCGAAAGGTTTATACCAGTAATTTCGAAATAAGGAAATCTGATTGATAAAATTTATTCTGCGCTCCATCAAAAAAGCAGGGCCGTGCCCGGCCCTGCCGGAGTTCAAAAGCTCCCTGCTTTCCGCCTGTTTCTTCGCTGCCCCGCTCAGCCGTTATGCAGCTTGCCTTTAAGTCCCGCAATTCCCTGTTCAAGACCGGCCTGGTCCGGCACCTTACCCTCCGGGGTCAGCATATCGATTATCCGGGGCAGCACCGCAGCGAGCCCGCGGGACACATCCTCGCTTGAGAATCCCAGTTTTTCGGCGTATTGCCGTATCTTCTCGCTCCCGATGGCGTTTTCCACCTGGTCCGCTGTAACGGGCTGGTTTTGCCCCGTGCCTATCCACGAGGAGATGGCCTCCCCCAGTCCCTGATTTTTAAAAAGGCGGGCAAGGCCCTCCAGCCCGCCCGACTCGCGATCGGCGATCAGGTCCGTTGCCATGTCCATGAGCTTGCCCTGTTGCTCTGCACCGCCCAGGAACCGGCCGATGCCCCTGGTCACATTATCCAACAATCCCATCTTTCCCTCCTGGTGAAGCCCCGTTATCTGACGGTTATGTTGTCTTTGATCTTGTTATAAACACCCTGCTTGATGCCTTTTACCTTCATGATGTCTTCAGGCGCTTTGTAAGGGCGCCCTTCAATGACAGCCTGGGCCTTGGCGGGCCCGATGCCGGGCAATGCCTCCAACTGCTCTTTGGGTGCGGTGTTGATGTTCACTTTCTCGCCGGGTTTGAGAGCGGAAGGCTTACCCGATGCAGCCGGCGTTTTCGCGGCAGGCAGGGCCTGGCCTTTTGTTGCAGCCGGCGGCTGAGCGGCAGGTGCGGCCCCGCCCACGGTAACCATCGGCCTCAACTTCTCCACCGCCCTGCTTGAGAGCCCGGCTTTGGAAAGTTCGTCGACACTCTTGTAAGGACGGTTTGCGATTATCTTCTTCGACGTCGCGGCACCCACCCCCGGGAGCGATTCAAGTTCCTTGGCGGTGGCGCTGTTCAGGTCCACGGATTTGGGCGGCGCCTTCATCTGCGCCCCCGCGATGCCGGGGCCCGCTATAATGAAAATTGCAAACACAAGGCCAATAACGCAGCAGACTAACGAAGCTCCTTTAAGCTGTTTTGCCATGTAAAGCCTCCTTTCCGGTCATTTTATAAATCTGCTTAAGCAGAACTGGCTTGGATTTTTATACAACCGGGAATGAGAGGGAGCGCGGGAGCGCGCACGAGAGATGGACCCGTACCTGGAGAGAATTTGGGCCTGCTGCTATGGATTCAATTCAATAGTGGTTCAAATTTACTATAGGGCCTGGAAATGTCAAGGCGAACATTTGTCCAAAGGCGTGTACTCCAGCCCGAACGTCTCCGCTACCGCTTCGTATGTGATTTTCCCGTCGAACGTGTTAACGCCTTTTGCGAGCGGCGGATCGCTCTTCACCGCTTCCAGCCCGTATCTCGCGAGCTTTGAGACGTACGGCAGCGTCATGTTCGTCAGGGCGAAGGTGCTGGTCTGCGGGACGGCGCCGGGTATGTTGGTGACGCCGTAATGGATCACGCCGTCGACGAGGTAAACGGGGTTGGAATGCGTGGTCGGGTGGATGGTCTCTATGCAGGCGCCCTGGTCCACCGAGACGTCCACGATCACGCTGCCGGGCTGCATCGCCGCGACCATCTCGCGCGTCACGAGGCGCGGGGCCTTTGCGCCCTTCAGGAGGACGCCGCCGATCAGCAGGTCGGCGGTCTTTACCATTTCGGCAATATTGAACGTATTGGCGCTCAGCGTCGAGAAGCGGTCGTGGAGGATTTCCTCCAGATAATATAGCCGGTCGATGTTGAGGTCGAGGACCGTGACCTGCGCCCCCATTCCCAGCGCGACCTTCGCGGCGTTGCTCCCCACCGCGCCCCCTCCGAGGATGACCACATGCGCGGGCAGGACACCGGGGACGCCTCCCATCAGCTTTCCCTTCCCGCCGTATGTCTTTTCCAGGTAGTGCGCGCCGATCTGGACGGCAAGGCGTCCGGCCACCTCGCTCATGGGCTTTAGAAGCGGCAGCTCCCCGCCCGGCAGCTCGACAGTTTCATACGCAATGCCGGTCGCGCCGCTCTTCATCATCTCGAGCGTAAGGGTGCGCTCGGCCGCGAGGTGCAGAAACGTGAAGAGGACCAGGTCCCGTCGCAGGTACCCGTATTCGGACGCCTGCGGCTCCTTGATTTTCACGACCATGCCGGCCGCCCAGCATTCGGCTGCCCGGGGCGCGATGACCGCGCCGGCCTTCACGTAATCCGAATCGCTGAAGCCGCTGCCCTCGCCGGCGGATGCCTCGACAATGACTGTATGGCCTTCGGTTGTAAGCTGTGCGACCCCTCCGGGCGTTATCGCCACCCGGAACTCACGGTCCTTCACCTCGCGCGGGACTCCGATTTTCATGTCGCCACCTCCTCTGTCACCTCTCCGGCGCCTCGAATTCAGTTTGCAAGGTCCCGGGCCGCCCTGATCAGCCCGCCCAGCAAATCGGCCATCTTCTCAAAATCAAGCGTCTCTATTGTGTCTTTATACGTGTGGTAATTGGGGTTGCGGTAGAACGCCGTGTCCGTGACCATGACCGCCTTGTAGCCCGTCCTCCAGAACGAACGGTGGTCCGAGAAGTCCACGCCGGGGATCATGCCCGATGCGACAAGCGATTCGACCGGCACCCGGGAGCCCGCCTCGATGGAGCCCCTCACTTTCGCTGCCAGGTCTTTGGAATCGTTATTGCCGATGACCCCGATGAAATCAGGCGTCGTGGAAATCCCTTTTCCCATGAGCGGAATAGGTATTGTCTGGCCTCCCGCCTTGTCGCTGAAATAACCTACCATCTCCAGGCAGATCATGCCCCTGATGTCCGCCCCGGCCTCTTTCTGCTTTTTGGCGTATACCTCGCTGCCCATGGAGCGGGTGGCGAAAGCGGGGCGTTCTTCCAGGGAGAAGAACATGAACTTGATCGTCCTCGCGGGGGAAAAATCCTTCATCAGGCGGCACATCTCGAGGAGGACGGCGACGGCGCTGGCGTTGTCGTCGGCGCCGGGCGTGCGTTCCACGGTGTCGTAGTGGGCGCCGATTACGATCACTTCATCCGGCGCTCTGCCGCCCGCAATCGACGCCTCGATATTGAAATACTCCCGGCCCTTGTAATTGAATGGATGCAGGACGGGGCTGTACCCCCATTCCCGCAGATTTTTCACTATGTACTCCTGTGTCCTGGCAAGCGCCTCGCAGTCTTTGAAGCTCCGCGGCCCGATGTTGACGGAAAGGGCCTCCACGTGCCGGTAAAGGCTGCGGGCACTTTCCGGCAATTCCCCCGGGGCAAGCACGTGCGATTCGGAAGCCTGGTATTTCGTCCTGACCAGCGGATAAAGCACTATAGCCGCGATAACGGCTATCACAAGTATTATGGCGCCCAAGATTTTTGCCTTTCTGCCCCTGATTTTCATTCCAATCATATCCAGGTCAGAAATTATCATACTTTCACCGCCGCCGGAATTGTTAGTTGCAATAAGAAGGGTTGTTTTTGCCGGTTCTCCTGTGATAAAAATTCTCCCTGTTGTTTTAACTTAATAATTATGGAGGTTTTCATATGGACTGGGGAATGAAAAACAGGATGTCGCAATTGATAAAGGAGGACGGCCGGTGTTTCTTTCTCCCGATAGACCACGGCTATTTCCAGGGGCCGACCCGCTGCCTCGAGCAGCCCGGCAGGACAATAGATCCTCTTCTGCCTTATTGCGACGCCCTCTTTGTGACCAGGGGGGTGCTGCGCGCCGCTGTCGACCCGATAGGGAGCAAGCCCGTGATACTCAGGGTGTCCGGGGGCGCGAGCATAATCGGCGGCGATCTCGCCAACGAGGAGATCACGACCTCTATTGAAGAGATCATCAGGCTCAATGCGGCGGCCGTGGGCGTTTCCATTTTCGTCGGGACGGATTACGAGCGGCAGAGCCTTATGAACCTCTCCGACATGGTGAACCTCTGCGAAGATTACGGGATCCCGGTCATGGCGGTAACGGCGGTCGGCAAGCAGATGGCGGAAAAACAGGAGGCCCGCTACCTGGCGCTGGCGTCCCGGATCGCCGCGGAGCTCGGCGCGCGGGTGGTCAAGACATACTGGTGCAAGAACTTCGACAAGGTCGTGGGCGGCTGCCCCGTGCCCGTGGTCATGGCCGGCGGCCCGAAATGCGAGACGGAGCTGGAGGTATTTGAGTTCGTGTACGACGGCATCCGGAACGGCGCTGTCGGAGTGAACCTCGGCCGCAATGTCTGGCAGAACGAGTGCCCCGTCGGGATGGCCAAAGGCCTCAACCATGTCATTCACGGCAAGGGTAATCCGAAAGAAGCCTTTGAGATTTTCAAGCAGGAAAAAGGCGGCCGGAAGGCGAAACCCGCTAAAAAGGCGAAACGGTAAACTCGATGAGGGTAGCCAGGTATTACAGCAACAATGACGTTCGTCTCGAGGAAATGCCCCGGCCCGGAATCGGCCCGGGCGAGATACTCGTGAAAGTGCTGGCCAGCGGCATTTGCGGCAGCGACGTCATGGAGTGGTACCGGATCAGGAAGGCGCCGATCGTTTTAGGGCACGAGATAGCCGGGGAGATCGAGGCCGTGGGGGAGGGCGTCGTCAACTGCCTTCCCGGCGACAGGGTGTTTGTCTCCCATCACATCCCCTGCAATACCTGCCTTTACTGCCTGAAGGGCAACCACACCGCCTGCGAGACCCTGCATACCACGAACTATGACCCGGGCGGGTTCGCCGAGTTCATCCGGGTGCCGCGCCTCAATGTCGACCGCGGCGTGTTCATCCTGCCCCCGGAAGTGTCATTCGACCATGGCGTTTTTGTGGAACCGCTGGCCTGCGTTATCCGCGGGCAGAGGATCGCCCGCCTGCAGCCGGGCCACTCCGTGCTGGTGCTGGGGAGCGGGATATCCGGACTGCTCCACATCCGTACGGCCCGGGCGCTGGGCGCGGGGAGGATTATTGCCACTGACGTGAACGAATTCAGGATGAAGGCGGCGGAAAAGTCCGGAGCCGGCCATGTATTCAATGCAATGGAGGACATCCCCGGGCTGGTCCGCAAAGTGAACGGCGGGCGGCCGGCCGACCTCGTCATCGTCTGCACGGGGGCGCTCTCCGCTTTCCGGCAGGCGCTCAAGTGCGTCGACCGCGGCGGGACCGTCCTGTGTTTTGCGACCACCGAACCCGACGTGGAACTTCCCGTGCCTCTCAACGAGTTCTGGCGCAACGAGATAACGCTGCTGCCCTCATACGGCAACAGCCCGCTCGATGCGATGATCGCGATAGAGATGCTGCGGACGCGCCGCATCCCCGTCGAAGACATGATCACGCACCGCCTGCCGCTGGCTGAAACGGGCCTGGGCTTCAAACTGGTAGCCGGGGCGGGCGAATCGATTAAAGTTGTCATAGAGCCGCAAAGATAAAACACATCGCTCGTTGAGCTTGACCGATAATCGGGGCGGGTTTCAAACCCGCCCTTTTTGAGCTGTAAGCGCTCAATCGCTAGTTGAGCCTGTCGAAACGAGCTTACGAAAGGTATGGTCGCTTCAACAGGCTCAGTGACCGCCGGGTATAAAATGAAATTCGTAGACGAGGCAAAAATTTACATCAAGGCCGGCGATGGCGGGAAGGGCATGGTCAGCTTCCGCAGGGAGAAGTTTGTCCCGCGCGGCGGCCCGGACGGCGGCAACGGCGGCAAGGGCGGGGACGTCATTGTGCGGGCCTCGCTTAACCACCACACGCTGCTTGACCTGAGCTACAACCAGCACCACATCGCGGAGCGCGGAGGCGGGGGCGGAGGCAACAACCGGACGGGCAAAAACGGGAAAGGCATAGAAATCCTGGTCCCGGTCGGGACGGTCATAACCGATATCGACACCTGCGAAACCCTTTGCGACCTTTCGGAAGCGGAGCAGTCCTGCGTCATAGCGAAGGGCGGGATAGGCGGGAAGGGCAACGCGCACTTCGCGACCTCGACGCACCGGACCCCGCGCTTCGCCCAGGAAGGGATGCCGGGTGAAGAGAGATGGGTAAAGCTGGAGGTGAAACTGATTGCAGACGTCGGGCTCGTCGGCTTTCCCAATGCGGGCAAATCGACCTTCATCTCGCGCGTCTCGGCGGCGCGCCCCAAGATCGCCGATTACCCGTTCACCACTCTCTCTCCCGTCCTCGGCGTGGTTTCGCACAAGGACAATGATTTCGTGATTGCCGACATCCCGGGCCTGATAGAGGGCGCCCACGAAGGGCTCGGGCTCGGCACCAGGTTCCTCAAGCACATAGAACGCACATACCTGCTGGTGCACCTGATAGATATCTCGGGCCATGATTCTGATAAGAAAAGCCCCTGGAAGGACTATCAGGCCATCAACAAGGAACTCGCGAGTTTCAGCCCCGCCCTCCTGGAAAAGCCGCAGCTCGCGGCACTCAACAAGATCGATCTGCCGGAGGCGAAGGCAAGGCTGAAAAAAGCGGTTGACATGTTCAAGAGAAAGGGAATAAAAATTTTTCCTGTCTCCGCGGCAACCGGGGAGGGAATACCGCCGCTGCTGGACGAAATTATCCGGCTGCTGAGCGTCAGAAAGGCTGAAAAGAGTAATGACTGACACGCGCAAGGAAGCGCTTTCCTGCATAAAGAAGATCCTGATCAAAGTGGGCTCGGGAGTCCTTACCAGGAAGGACGGCCTCGACATGGCCATCATCGAACTGCTTGTCGAGGAGATAGCGCAGCTGCGCAGCGACGGTTACCAGGTCGTGATGGTCACATCGGGGGCCATCGCCTCCGGGCGGCACAGGCTGGGCCTCGGAAAACTCAAGAGCATGCCGGAAAAGCAGGCCGCGGCTGCCATCGGGCAGGGCAGGCTCATGCGCGTCTATTCGAACCTTTTCGGAAAACATAAGCTGTATGTCGCCCAGATACTCCTGACAATGAGCGACCTCATCGACCGCCGGCGTTTCATCAACGTGCGCAACACCCTTTCCAAGCTGCTGGAGTGGGGCATAATCCCGATAGTCAACGAGAACGACACCGTCGCCGTCGACGAGATCAAGTTCGGCGACAACGACCAGCTCGCCGCCATGATGGCGAACATCATGGAAACCGACCTTGTCATCAACCTGACCAACACCGAGGGCCTTTACGACCGCAACCCCTCGCTCGGGAAAAGGGCGAAGCTCCTGAAACTCGTCGAGCATATTACCCCGGAAATCGAAAACGCCGCCACCGCGGAGGC
The DNA here is from genome assembly GCA_039680225.1 of Syntrophaceae bacterium. Taxonomy (GTDB): domain Bacteria; phylum Desulfobacterota; class Syntrophia; order Syntrophales; family UBA4778; genus JBDKTK01. Next base: position 535 of record JBDKTK010000153.1, on the reverse strand, counting down.
CGACCCCGTCGGCATGGGCGGGATGAAGAGCAAGGTGCTCGCCGCCAAGAAGATCACCGCCTGCGGCATCCCCTATATAATCGCATCGGGGAAGAGGAAGGGCGTCCTCGGGGAGATCATGGCGGGCAAGGAGACCGGCACGCTTTTCCTGCCCATCGAGAACAGCCTGAGTAGCCGCGAATACTGGATAGCTTTCACGTTGCGCTCCAGGGGCAAGCTCTACCTCGATGACGGCGCAAAGAGCGCGATAATAAAGAAGGGCTGCAGCCTGCTGCCTTCGGGAATCGTCAAAGTCGAGGGCGAGTTCAAGATCGGCGACCCCGTGATCTGCTTTGATCTGGAGGGAAAGCTGCTGGCCAAGGGCTTGGTCAACTACAGCGCGAACGAGATCAGGAAGATCCAGGGGCTGAAGACATCAAAGATCGAACAGGTGCTCGGCTACAAATATTACGATGAAGTGATCCACCGCGACAACATGGCCGTGACCCGGGAGGAAGTGGGGTAAATATATATCGGTCACTGAGCCTGTCGAAGT
>JBDKTK010000152.1:0-1547 GCA_039680225.1 Syntrophaceae bacterium | reverse complement strand
GTAAACCCCCCGGCTTTGTTGGCAAGCGCCAGGAGCCCCATCGTGTCTTCGGTGACCGGGAAGGGAGAGAACAAGACATTGCCGAGCGGAATGGGACATTCCGGTACAAATCCGGCAAACTCGCTGTGGAGAAAATCGTTCGTAAAAACCGGGGTCCCCCTGCGGTGGGCAACTTCGGCCATTCCCTCAAGGATCGATGGAAGACTGGAATCCGCCGTGCGAAACCATTCGCCGGGATCGACGAACAGCAACCGGACGGCCGTTCCTCTTCGCTCCACCAGCGAGACATAGCCGGAATCGGCCCCGATCAGGTATTTGCAGCATCCCAGCAGCACGGAGGCCGTATCCTCGGGCCGACATGGCCTCGAAAGACACCCACCCCCGGGCAGCCTCGCCCCGCTCCCCGCGAGAATGCTTTCGCACCCTGTCCGCGGCGCCTTCCGACCGCACTTTGCATCTTCCCGCTTGGCCATGGTTGAGAAAATCTCCGGGATGCCTGGGGACAGTCACGTCTATTCCGGAAGCGAATGGGGGAAGGGGCCGTGCCCGGAGGCGCTTCTCCACCGGGCACGGCCCTTCCCTGCCGTTCGACCTAGGCTGTGTACGCAAAGCTTGGAGTTCCATCAGGAGATAGACACTCCTTCATTCCGGTGAAAGCCGAAATCCTGGCTCTGTCAGGCTTTCCGGACTCCGTCTTCCGCCGTGGTGACGCCCAATGATATGAGCAGTCGTGGTTTGCGTACACGCCCTAGTCCATTCCAGCGTGTCTCGCTCCCCTGTTCCCGGCCAGGCATTCCAGAGGAACGTCCGTCATGAACCGGCTGCTTTCCAGAGCCTCCGGCCCCAGGCGGTTGTATTCCTCGATGATCCGGTGCACGCTTCCCTCGGACAATCCGGTGTGCATGGCGATTTCCGAAATGGATCGGGGATCCGCAAGGGCATTGTAAATGACGAGCCATTTCTGCATCTTCAGAAAACCGGCCGTCATCTGCATCTTCATCTTGATCTCACTCAAGGACAGGTAATCGGCAACGTATTTTGACCTGGCCATATGCGCCTCCTTCTCCTTTACGGACCTGAGCGATAAATTCTTTTGCATCCGGACATCCGGAAATCAGACCGGAGCAACGAAGAGTCATAGTTTCATGATTGCGATACTGCCGGATTTACAGGGAAAGTAAATAGACCTGACTATTCATATTATCTAGTTATTATTAGCTATCAGACCCGGCAAAAGCAGCGTCAGGGCGGGAATGCGAAGTACGGAAAAAATCGGAGGATTGGAAAGATCAGATGTATCCCTGATCCAGGGCATACTTGATCAGATCGACGTTTTTCTTGATATCCAGCTTTCTTCGGATATTGGCACGATGATTGTGAACGGTCATCACGCTGATGTGCAGCAGTTGGGCCACTTCCTTGCTTGATTTCCCTTCGGCCACAAGCTTCAGGACTTCTCTCTCGCGCGCCGTGAGCACCTCCCCCGTCACGCCGGGCTCCCTGCATTTCCGCACCAGCACGTCCTGGACTTCGTCGGTGAGCAGCGG
>JBDKTK010000151.1:0-27733 GCA_039680225.1 Syntrophaceae bacterium | reverse complement strand
AGGGAGGGCCTGGAGGAAGCCGGCGCCGACCTGGTGATTGAGAGCGCCGTCCGCATCCTTGAGTACATCTGAGGCATACAGAATCTCTGTCTTATAAAAAAGGGCGGCCGCCGGCCGCCCCTACTTTTTCTTGCGACGCTTTATTATTACCGCCCCGCAGGCGATAACCCCGGAAAATACAAACATCGCGGCAAGGGGATGCCGTGCCGAAGCGGCAACGGGAACAAATGCCGCCCGCAACGGGACCCTCAACAGCTCGTGGGATGCGACAAAGCCCGCGACCGGCGGCGAGTAGCGGTAGTAAAGGCGCACAAAGGCCCGCCCCGCCCGGTTCGTCATCAGGTATTCGTCCCGGAATTTCCTCAAGGACTGCACGTCCGGGTGGAAGGCGTCCCTGTATACGGCCGTTGCGATAAAGCAGTTTATGTAGACATGGTCGTCGCTGTCCCCGGAAGTGGTCGCCGATACCTGGTTTGAATCGGAGCAGCCGTCGCCGTTGCAGGCTTGTACCAGGTACGAGTAGGTCGTTCCCGACTCGAGTCCCGCATCGGCGTACGTTGTTACATTGGGGCCGACCTCCGTCAGGAGATAGAGCCCGCCGCTGAACACCGCCCGCCATATCTTGAATTTGGTTTCGTCGGCGGAGTTGTCCGTCCAATTGATCGTAATCTGGTTGTCCGAGACGGATGCCACCGTCAGGTCAGTCGGCGCGGCCGGCACAGCTTCAATGACAATCCCGCTGAAAATGGATGGCTCTTCCGGGTCCTCCGCCGTCGCGGTAAGGGCCGGCATGGTCGCAACGGCGAGCGCAACGGCAAAGAGAAAAATTGCGGGTGCGAATGTTTTCTTCATACGGAGCTTTCATGGCATATATTTGATCCCTTTTCAACAACATTAAAATCAAAGCCCCGCTCCGGAAAGCCGCCTTGACACGGCCCCACCGCAGGTTTAGTATTTTCCAGATTAGTATTTCAGAGTGTTCAGGATATTTTTAAATGGGATTAGAGCGCTGGAGAAAAATATACTCTGAAAAGTTCGCGCCGGTAAGCGAGATCTTCAAGAAAATTCACCGGGGGGACAGGATCTTTATCGGGTCCGCCTGCGCCGAACCCCAGGAGCTTGTCCACGCCCTGATCAAGTACGTGCAAAGCAACCCCAAATCATTCTTTGACGCGGAAGTGCTCCACATAATGTCGCTGGGGGTGGCCCCGTATACCAGCGACAAGTTCCGGCAGAATTTCCGGCTCAATTCCTTCTTTATCGGTGACAGCACAAGGAGCGCGGTCAACCGGGGCAGCGGCGACTACACGCCGGTCTTCCTTTCCCAGGTGCCGGACCTGTTCCGCCGGGGGCTGGCGCGCATCGATGTGGCGCTTATCCAGACATCGCCGCCCGACGAGCACGGGTACATGAGCCTCGGCGTCAGCGTCGATATAGTCAAAGCGGCGATCGAGGCGGCTTCGCTCGTTGTCGCCCAGGTCAACTCCTTCATGCCCAGGGTCCACGGGGATGCTTTCATCAGGATCCACGAGGTGGATTACATCGTCGAATACAACGAACCCATCCTCGAATACAGCCCCGGGGCGGACTCGGAAATAGCCGGGAGGATCGGCACTTACGTGGCGCACCTCATCCAGGACGGCGACACCATCCAGGCGGGCTACGGCAGCATTCCCAATGCGGTGCTGGCCAACCTGACCAGGAAAAAAAATCTCGGCGTCCATACCGAGCTCCTCAGCGACGGCGTCGTGGAGCTTATGAAGAAAGGGGTAATCGACAACACCCGCAAGAAAATCGACCGGGGAAAAACGGTCGCCAGCTTCTGCATGGGGAGCAAGTCGACTTACGAATATATCAACGACAACCCCTTATTTGAATTCAAGACGATTGATTATACCAACAACCCCCTGATCATCGCCAAAATCGACAACATGGTCGCAATCAACAGCGCGCTGGAAATCGACCTTACCGGGCAGGCCACTGCCGAATCCATAGGGACAAAAATGTACAGCGGGATCGGGGGCCAGGCCGATTTCATGCGCGGGGCCGCGCTGGCGGGCGGCAAGACAATCCTGACCATCCCTTCAACAGCGGCCTGCGACGTGGTCTCGAGGATAGTGCCCGCCCTCAAGCGGGGGGCAGGCGCCACCCTGATCCGGGGCGACGTCCAGTACGTGGTGACCGAGTACGGGATCGCCTATCTCCAGGGGAAAAATATCCGGGAGCGCGCGATGGAGCTCATTGCGATCGCGCACCCCAAGTTCCAGCCCTGGCTTATCGAAGAGGCAAAAAAGTCCGGGTACATCTACCAGGACCAGGCCTTCATACCCGGGCAGCGCGGCCGCTACCCCGAGGAACTTGAGACGTGGCGGACGACAAAGAAGGGCGAGCCCGTCCTGTTCAGGCCGGTGAGGATTTCCGACGAGCCGCTGCTGCAGGAGTTCCTGTATTCCCTTTCGGAGAAGAGCACGTACCGGAGGTTCATTTCGCCCCGGATGGACATGCCCCACGAACGCGTCCAGGAGCTCGTCATAATCGACCATTTTACGGAAACCGCGATCCTGGCGGTGATGGGCCAGGAGGACAATGAAAAAGTCGTGGCGGTGGGCAGGTACAACATGGACCCGGAGACCCATACCGCGGAAGTGGCGTTTGCGGTGAGGGACGATTACCAGAACCGGGGCCTCGGCTCCGAGCTGCTGTCGTACCTTACGTACCTTGCAAAGAGACAGGGGCTTCTGGGGTTCACGGCCGACGTGCTGATGGACAACACGCCCATGCTGCACGTTTTTGAAAAGGGCGGTTTCGAGATGGACAGGCGCAACATCGCGGGGCTGGCCCAGCTGCGGATGATGTTCCGGGAATGACTGTTTCAATAAAAAGGGGATATCGGTTCGTAAATTTTGATGAGTCATTCCGCGCAGGCTGGAATCCAGTTTATTCCTGGACCCAGTGTTTCATTTCGGCACCGAATAGTTGTACCAGTGCCGGGAATTGAACGCCTCCTTGATAATCTTGACAGCCGTATCCGTTTCAAAATTTACCGTATTGATGACGAGATCGTAGTTGTTCGGATCGAGCAAATCGGTATGGAAGTACTTCCTGATGAAGGCCTGCCGGTCCGATTCGGTCTTCATCACTTCCCGGCGCGCTGCCGCTTCGCTGACTTTGAACCTTTTGGAAACGTTATTTACTCTTTTTTCCCTGGGGGCCGTAATGAGGACGCGAAGGCTGACTTCCTGCGGGAGAATGAAGCTCGCCCCTCTCCCCAGGATGAGCGCGTAACCGTGTGTCCCGATCGCGCCGACCACCTTTGTGAGGTGCTCCAGGTACTCATATGACGACATATAGTCGTGGCCCAAAGCGGAAAGCCAGTCATTGAGGACGGAGCGGTCCTGCTCGTCAAGCGATTCCACCACCCTTTTGTTGACGCTGGCGCTGACCGAGATCTCTTCGACAATCCCCTCGTCGAAAAAGTCTATCTGGAGATCTTTGGACAGCAGCTCCGCAATCTGCTTCGCCCCGGCGCCCGGCAGCCTGGAAATGGTGATAACGGGCCGGATAGGTTTTTTATATTTTTTCTTTTGATCGATTTGCCACCTTTTGATCTGCTCCTCTATCATTTTATCGAGCGAACGCGGCGGCTGCGACTGGGCCTTTTCCATATTACCTCCATCAGTTAAAAGGTTGTAAAATGAAACCCGCAAATGCTATACATTTCCCGGAGCCCTAATAAATAATTAGGCCTGAAAATTGAGAAAAGCCAGACATTTTTTTGTTTGCCCGGACCCGCCTTCTCATTTAGAATGTAAATATCTTGAATTTTGTGTTCTTTTTTAGTCCATTTCTGCAAGACAGGAACTATATGGCTCTTGATTACTGGAGAGAGAGATACCCGGAGAAATTCTCCCCGGAGAGCGAGGTATTCAACAACGTCCACCGGGGCGATACCATTTTTATCGGGTCCGCCTGCGCCGAACCGCAGCACCTGGTGCACTGGCTTATCAAGTACGTCCAGGCCCACCCGAAAGCCTTCTTCGACGCCGAACTCCTTCACATCCGCTCCCTGGGAGTGGCGCCTTATACCAGCGAAAAATTCCGGCAGAATTTCCGGCTCAATTCCTTTTTTATCGGGGACAGCACCCGCACCGCCGTCAACAGGGGCGCGGCCGATTACACCCCTGTTTTCCTTTCCCAGGTGCCCGACCTCTTCCATCGGGGCCTCGCCCGGGTCGACATCGCCCTCATCCAGACTTGCCGGCCGGACATCCACGGCTACATGAGCCTGGGGGTGAGCGTGGACATCGTCAAGGCGGCCGCGGAAGTCGCCCGCATCGTAATAGCCCAGGTCAATTCAAACATGCCGCGGGTCCATGGCGACGCCTTCATTCACATCGATGATATAGATTACCTCCTGCCTTATGACGAACCCATCCTTGAATACAGCCCCGGCGCGGACACGGAAATCGCCCAGCGCATCGGGACATATGTTGCGCGGCTCATCGAGGACGGGGACACCATCCAGGTCGGTTACGGGAGCATTCCCAATGCCATACTGGCCCACCTCTCGGAAAAGAAGCACCTCGGCATCCACACCGAGCTGCTCAGCGACGGCATAGTGGACCTGATGAAAAAAGGGGTGATCGACAATTCCCGGAAGAAGATCGACCGCGGGAAAACCGTCGCAACATTCTGCATGGGGAAAAAATCAACTTACGACTATATAAACGACAATCCCGTGATCGAGTTCAAGACCATCGATTACACCAATGACCCTCTCATCATCGCCCAGTTCGACAACATGGTCGCGATGAACAGCGCCCTGGAGATAGACCTTACCGGACAGGTCACGGCCGAGTCCATCGGCAAGCAGTTTTACAGCGGCATCGGCGGCCAGGCCGATTTCATGAGGGGCGCCACCCTCGCGGGCGGCAAGACTATCCTCACGATCGGCTCCACGGCCCTGAGCGACACGACATCCCGGATCGTGCCCACGCTCAAGGAAGGCGCGGGAGCCACCCTGATCCGGGGGGATGTCCAGTATGTCGTAACCGAGTACGGGATAGCTTACCTCCAGGGGAAGAACATCCGGGAGCGCGCCATGGAACTCATATCCATTGCCCATCCCAAGTTCCGGCCCTGGCTGATCGACGAGGCCAAGAAGGCCGGCTTTATTTACAGCGACCAGGCCTTCATCCCCGGCAAGCGCGGGGAGTACCCGGAGCACCTGGAAACGTGGCGGACGACAAAGAAGGGCGAGCCCGTCCTTTTCAGGCCGGTGAGGATTTCCGACGAACCGCTGCTGAAGGACTTTTTCTACGACCTCTCCGACAACAGCATGTACCGGCGGTTCATCTCATACAGGAAAGACATGCCCCACGAGCGGCTCCAGGAATTCGTCATAATAGATTACACCCAGGAGACGGTCATCCTGGCGGTCATGGGGCCGGAGGACAATGAAACAGTGGTGGCATTGGGCCAGTACGGCATCAATACCGGCTCGCACACGGCCGAAATAGCTTTCGCCGTCCTGGACAAATTCCAGGACCAGGGGATCGGCACCGAGTTGCTGGCCTACCTTACATATCTTGCAAAAAGGCAGGGCCTTTTAGGGTTCACGGCGGAAGTCCTGGTGGAGAACAAACCCATGCTCAGCGTTTTTGAAAAAGGCGGTTTTGATATAGAGAGGACCATAAGCGAGGGCGTTTACGAGTTGAAGATGGCTTTCAGGGAAACGGAGACAAAATGACCGATAAACCGTCGCAGGATATCAAGTACCTCTTCGAACCGCGCTCGATTGCCGTTATCGGGGCCTCCGGCGATGAAAAGAAAATCGGCTTCAGCGTCCTGAGGAACATAGTGTCCGGAGGCTACAAGGGAAAGGTTGTCCCGGTAAATCCCCGGGGAGGGGAGATACTGGGGATAAAGGCTTTCCGGAGTATCGAGGAGTTCCCGGGGGAAATCGATGTCGCTTCCATAGTGGTCCCTGCCGGCCTTGTATTCGATGCCGTCAAAAGCTGCGCCGCAAAGGGCGTGAAATTCGTGACGATCATTACATCCGGCTTTTCCGAAATAGGCAACACCACCGAGGAGCGCGAAATTGCCAAATACGCGACCGAAAAAGGAGTGCGGGTGCTCGGCCCCAACATATTCGGTATTTATTCCGCCGAATCGTCCCTGAACGCGACTTTCGGCCCCGCCGATATAACGCCGGGACAGGTGGCAATAGTTACCCAGAGCGGCGCTCTCGGCCTCGCCATGATCGGAAAGACGGCCGTGGAGAATATCGGCCTGTCGGCGATAGTGTCAATCGGGAACAAGGCCGACCTCGACGAGACGGACATCCTGGAATACCTCGTCCCGCAAACCCGGACGCAGATCATCATGATGTACATGGAAGGGGTGAAAAAGGGCGAGCGCCTGGCCAGGATCCTGAAAGAGACGACCAAAAAGAAGCCCGTTGTCGTTATTAAATCCGGCCGCTCCGAAAGGGGGGCGATCGCCGCTGCTTCCCACACCGGCTCGCTCGCCGGCTCCGACAAGGTTTTTGACGACCTGATGAAACAATGCGGGGTGTTGCGGGCGGAGAGCATCGAAGAAGGCTTCAACTGGTGCAAGTACCTGGCCCACAACCCCGTGCCCGGCGGGGAGGAGACCGTGATAATAACAAACGGCGGCGGCATAGGCGTGCTCGCCGCTGACGCCTGCGAAAAATACGGGATCAAGCTGTTCGACGACAATAAGCGCCTGCGCGAGACATTCTCGATTGCCACACCCGATTTCGGCTCGACCCGCAACCCCGTTGACATCACGGGCCAGGCCACGTCCAGGGATTACGATTCGGCTTTCAACGCGGCCCTCTACGACCCGCACATCAATGCAGTAATCGGCCTGTACTGCGAGACCGCTGTTTTCGATGCGGGGAACCTCTCGAAACTGGTGATAGACACGTATGAAAACTTCCTGGAGAGCCGCAAACCGATCGTGTTCTCGCTCTTCGGAGGGGAGAAAACGGAAGAGGCGCTTGCTTCCCTTGCCAGGCAGGGAGTCCCGGCTTACGGCGACGTCTATGAATCCGTTGCCTCGCTCGGCGCCATGTACAGCTATTACCGCCATATAACCGAACATGACGGCGAACTGCCGGCCAACAACATGGGCATCAAGGCTTTGAAAGAAATTCATTCCATAATAAACAAGGTCCATGCGGATGACCGCAATTTCCTGCTGGCCCAGGAGGCGCACGACCTGATGACGATAGCCGGCATCGGCATGCCCAGGAGCGCAACGGCCCGCAACATCGAGGAGGCGGCGTCCCTGGCGGAAACGATCGGCTATCCCGTCGTAATGAAGATAGTGTCGCCGGACATCATCCACAAAAGCGATGTGGGGGGAGTGGCCCTTGACCTTGAGAACTGCAACGAGGTGGTCGATGCGTACCAGGCGATTATCAACAACTGCCGGGCCAACGCCCCGCATGCTGTCCTGGAAGGCGTCGAAATAGCCGAGATGATCGGGGAAGGCACAGAGATGATCATCGGGGCCAGGAGGGACCGCACGTTCGGCCCGATCATCATGGTCGGCCTGGGCGGGATCTATGTCGAAGTCCTCAAGGACGTGTCGTTCCGGTCGTTCCCGCTGGAGAGGCAGGAAATAATGAACATGATCAAGGAAATCAGGTCCTATTCCCTCCTGCTCGGCGTCAGGGGAGAGGAGGCGCGCGACATAGACGCCCTGATCGATACAATCATCCGGCTTGGGTACGTGATCACAAACTGCGAGGAAATATCCGACATAGAAATAAATCCCCTGATGGTTTACGAACAGGGCCGGGGAGCCAAGGCAGTGGACGCCCGGATTTTACTGGAGAAAGGACAGGTGAGCTGATGGAGAGATTAGTAATAGGCTCAATGCACGAGAATGCGGGAAAGACCAGCATTATAATCGGGCTTGGAAAGGCTCTCGGGAAAAAGATCGGCTACATGAAACCGTTCGGGGACAGGATGCTTTACAGGAAAAAACGCCTCTGGGACACCGACTCGGCCGCGATTACCAATATATTCGGCCTGGAAATGCTGCCGGACGACATGACAATCGGGTTCGACCACTCCAAGCTGAGGTTCATGTACAACGAAAAGACGATCAAGACCAAATTCCTCCAGGACTGCGCAGACGTGGGGAAAGACAGGGACCTGGTCTTCATAGAAGGGGGCCGGGGCCCGCGCAACGGCGTTTCAGTGAATATCGACGTCCTTTCCGCGGCGCGCTACAGCGGGGGGAAGCTTGTCTTTGTCCTGGCGGGCGATGAAAATTCCATCCTCGACGACGTTGTTTTCATAAAAAAACATCTCAGCATGAAGGGCATAGACTTCAAGGGTGTTATTTTAAACAAAATAAATAACATCCAGGACTTCGAGGACCATTACCTGCCCATGATCCAATCCGCCGGGACTGAAGTGCTCGGCATGATCCCGTACCTGAAGGAGTTGACCTGCTATACGGTCGCATACCTTTCGGAACGGCTGTTCGCGAAGGTGATCGTCGGAGGGTCTGGAATGGCCAGGGATGTTAAAAAGATTTTTATCGGGGCGATGAGGGCCGATGCCGTCATGGACCTCCCCCAGTTCAAGACCGCCGGAAAAGTTGTCATCACCAGCGGGGACCGCAGCGACATGATTTCCGCCGCCCTGGAAACGAACACGGCCGCCGTCGTGCTCACCAATAATATCCTCCCCACCTCCGTGCTCATCTCGAAAGCGGAAAGGGAAAATGTGCCCCTGCTGCTGGTCGCTGCGGACACCTACCAGGTCGCCAAGCAGGTAGACGCCCTGCAGCCCCTGATAACAAAGGAAGATACGGAAAAAATAAATTTGCTGGAGAGGACCGTAAAGGAAAAGATAAAGCTGGACAGGCTTTTCGGGAAATGAACGGGGTGTGAAAATTTCAGATATGATTTTAACTTGGAGGGGCGGCCGGCCGGCCGCCCTTTTTATTTATAATGTCGTACCGCGTCAGCGTTTTTCAACAGCATGCAATGCGTCATTTTTGGCCTGGTTGATAGACATTCCCACAAGCTCCTTCACCCTCACTCCCCTGAGAAACCTGTTGGAAAAATACTGGCTGTCCAGATTGTCCACTTTCGCCTGGCGGCTGCTGTACGACAGGTGGACGAATTGATTGTTGCCGACATAAATGCCCACGTGGTCGCGGCGGGTCTTGAAGAAAACAAGGTCCCCTTCCTGGAGGCTGTTCCGGTCGATCTTCTTCCCTATCAATGACTGCTCCCGCGCCGTCCTGGGGAGGCTCACATCAAAAATTTCATAGACTTTCTTGACGAAAGCCGAGCAGTCGATGCCCCTGACGGTATTCCCGCCCAGCTTGTAAGGCACGCCCAGGAAGGATTTGACGACCTTGATAAAAAGGCTCCTTTCATCGGGGTCTTTCCATTTTCCGAGAGCGGCATTGGGCGTATCGGGCGATATGGTTTCGGGGACATCGTCGGAGGGATCGTTCCCGGCAAGGTCCTCCTCGGCCTCCTGCTTCTTCGGCACCGATACCCTCCGGCCTTTTTTCAAAGAGGCCTTCCCCTTCAGGTGGTTCAACTTTTTGAATTCGGCAAGCGTGATGCCGTTTTCCGCGGCAATGCTGCGGGCCGTGTCGCCTTTTTTCACAACGTATGTTTCAGTTTCGGATGCGGCTTCCTGCCGGGGACTGGCAGTTGAATTTTTCGCTATGTCCTTTTTTGATGATTTGGACGCCTGCTTCGATTTCTTGGATGGGATGACAAGGACCTGCTTCAGTTTCAGGCCATTGCCCTGCAGGCCGTTGGCGGACTTCAGGTCGGCAACGCTGACTTTGAACTTTTTGGAAATTTTAGCGAGGTTGTCTCCGGCTTTAACCCTATATTTCTGATCGGCAATGACTGATGTGGAAAAACCGAATATTAAGAGTACCGCCAACGACAGAACCGATATTAAACGCCCCCTCATGGCGTCCCTCCTTCTCGTCATTCAGGGTAAACAGGGGGTTTAGATAATAAATATGACCGGGCTTGTCAAATATTATATGGCTGTTTTGTGACTTTAGTCCCTTTTCGGCGGAAACTTAGGAACTTGACTGACGACATCTTGGGAAAAAAAGGAAAAAAAGGCAATCATTTTTTTCAGCTCCCGATATTTTTTTCGATATCGTCCCGTCCTTCCCTATCCTGATTCTGTTTTCAGAATTTGAGATAAACTAATTCAGGCATATCTTTATATTATTAGCCGTTCCGATCCTGTTAGATTTAAAACGAACGCTTGTCTGACGGGTCTGCAGGTTTCCGATCCGAAATTTGCCCCCGGCCCCACCGGGGCCAAAGGGGAAAATGGGGAAAGGAGAGGATCTCATGAGAGGCAAATGCATCCATCCCGATTGCGAACTGCCGTCGATATCCTTTGACGGCCAGGATTATCCCGAATGCATTCTCCACGACCATTTCACCATCGAGAACGGGAAGATCATTTTCCGGGACAACGATATTACAGAAATGATCCCCGGGGCGCGAAGCAAGATAAAGGAACTGCGGATCCAGTGCGGCGTCTTCAGGCGGGCCGCCGTTTCCGAACTGCAAAGGCACGGCCTGGGAAGCCCCGAGGCATCCGAGGCCTTTATCATGAACGATGTCGGTTCCATGCCCACCCTTTATGCTTTCCCCCCGGGATCGCGGGAAGGCATAAAGATCCAGAATGAGCCCATCGCGGCCTTTTTCCGCGAGTACAGCGAACTCATTTCAGAAATTATCAAGCTGCTTCAGCCCGAAGTCCTGGACCATCTGAACCTGGTCCTCGTCATAGACCTGATCACCCTGAGCGATGAGCGCGTCCTGCACTGAACGGAGGCGCTGTTTTATTCGAACTTGTCCTGCAGGGGCGTATGCAATACGCCCCTGCGAAGAAATTATCCCCTCAGAAAAATCCTGTACCCGGCCAGCAATGATCCCGGGACAAGGTCCAGGGCCCCGGACGCCTCCGCCACGGGCGTGAAGCCGCAATCCCCGCAGTTCACATTTCCGCGGTTCCGCGCATAGCAGCCGCGGGTTATGGCGCCGTCCGGATCGACATTGACCAGCAGATCTTCATGGCAGGTCCAGGTATTCTGTATCATGGCCCGGAGGCGGCTCGACGAGTTGAGGACAGGGACCCCTTTTCGCTTCAGGGCCAGAACATTTTCCAGGGCGGCCCTCCGCTCTTCCCCCGCAAGCGCGAGGTCCCCTTCGCCCTGCCCGTAAGGGTAAAAGAGCTGGACGGTGATTCCTTTCACGGCGGGTATTTTCCGCAGCTTGACCGCCAACCCCTCCAGGCCCTTCCAGTTTTCCCGGTGCATCGTGAAATGGACGTACAAATTGGGGTGGCGGGATTTGGCGAGATTGGCCCAGACCCGGTCGAAAGAGCCGCTGCGGAACCTGTCGTGGTCCTCCCTGGGCCCGTCAAGGCTCACCCACAGCAGGTCGACGGGAAGGTCCAGGGGCAGGGTGCCGTTCGTGGTCGCAGCCACCCTCAGGAAGCGGCCCTTCGCATAGCGGACAAGATCGGCGATATCCCGCGGGCCGTCTCTCCACAGGAGCGGCTCGCCGCCTTCAAGGACCGCGATCCTTGCGCCCATTGATTTCAGCTCATCGAGAACATTGACCGCGGTCTCCCAGCGGATGCTCGAATTATCTTCCGCCGACCTCAAATGAAAAGGGCACATACAGCAGGCAAGGTTGCATTTGTATGTCAGTTTCACGCTCGCCAGCAGGGGCGCCCGCCTTCCCAGGATGCGGCGCTGAAGGTAAAGCCCGAACAGGCTGAAAAAATCCGTTATCATTATTTGTTAACCCGGGGCGGAATTATACCCGGCTGAATCGATTTGGGGAAGCAATTCCTTGACAACATCCAGTCCCGGAACAAAGATCGAAACATACCTTTAAAATGAGTGAGTCCGGCGAACCCGGTTCGGGCAATTCGATGAAAAAGCGCTTCGAGCTCATTTTTGTCCTGTTCTTTTTTCCCGCCCTATTCGCGGCGGCGGGAAATGCCCTGGCAATCTACCCCCTGATCACGGATGACACGGGGACCCAGGGAGACGGAAAGGTCCAGCTCCAGCTCAGCGGCGAATACGATTCCAGCAGGGATGTATCCGTGGCAGACGGGGCGGGGAATCCCCGGGTATCCGGCCTGCGCACGAGTTTCATGGCCGCGAACATCGATGTGGGCATCGGCGGCTTCATCGACCTCACTGTGAATGTCCCTTACGGCTGGAACATGCGGAAGACCGGCGGCGAGAAAATCAACACAAACGGGTTTCAGGATATCACGGCCCTCCTGAAATGGCGGTTTTCAGAAAAGAAGCCCGTGAGCTTTGCCCTGGAACCCTTTGTCACTTTCCCTTCGGGCAATATCGACAAGGGCCTGGGGAACGGCCGCGCTGGAGGAGGAGCGATTTTCATTACCACGGCGGAATTCGAAAAATTCGTGCTCCATGCCAATGCCAACTATTACAGGAATGAAAATAAAGCCGGGTCGCGGACCGATTTATGGCATTTCTCCGACGCCGGCATCTGGAAGCTCTCCGAAAGGTTCAGCCCGGCAGCGGACCTGGGCATCGACCGCAACCCCGACCCGTATTCCGGGATAGACCCGGCCTACATTCTGGGAGGATTCATTTATTCCCTGAGGAAAGACCTGGAGTTCGGTTTCGGCATGAAATTCGGCTTGAACAGCACGGCTCCGGGTTATTCAGTCCTGGCGGGGTTGACATTCCATTTTTGAGAAAAAAGCCATGGACACCTGCATCCATGGCTTTTTTCGTTGTTTCCGGCTGATCGGAAATTCTATTTCACTGCATCCTGAAGGGCCTTGCCCGGAGTGAACTTCGGCACGTTTTTCGCCGCAATATCGATTTCCATTCCCGTCTGCGGGTTGCGGCCTTTGCGCGCCGCGCGTTTGGATATGCTGAATGCGCCGAACCCCGCAAGAGTCACTTTCTCCTGTTTCTTTAAAGCATCGGTTATCGTGTCCAGGACGCAATCAACCGCTGCCTCAGCCTGTTTCCTTGTCCCAAGCACCTTCGCCACCTCATTGACCAAATCCGTTCTGTTCATTTTCCCCTCCCTTTTTTTGAAATGATTATTTATGGATGAAATCAGGCCATTTCCCATTAATCATAGTAACTGCCTGAATTTTTTTCAACGTGATAAAAATATCAGAAAAAACGCCTTTGAAGCTTGCCTTCGTGCACAACAATGGCCGCGATTTCCTCTATCGACATCGATGTCACATTCACCGACGGTATGTCTTCGTAGGCGAACAGGGTTTCGGTCATGGCAACCTCGAACTGGCACTGGCTCAGGGAGGCGTAACGGGTATTCGGCATGCGCCCGGAACGGATTTTCTGGAGCCGCTCCGGCGAAATAGTGAGCCCGAAGAGCTTTTTCCGGAAAGGGACAAGCGTTTCGGGCAGAGAAGTATGTCTCTTTAGCAGGTTTTCTTCCGTGAGGGGGTAATTGGCGGCATAAATACCGAACTGCAGGCCGAGGTACAGGCAGGTGGGGGTCTTGCCTGAACGGGAGACGCCCAGCAGGACGATCTCCGCCCGGTCGTATTCTTTGGTCGATACGCCGTCGTCGGTGTCGATGGCGTAGTTCATGGCCTCGATCCGCACGTTATAAACGGAATCGTTGACGAGGCCGTGATAGCGCCCGATCGTGTGCGACGACTGCATGCTCAGTTCGCCTTCCAGGCGGCTGATGAAAGTGTCGAAAAAGTCAAAGAACACGCAGGAGCTGTTTTTGAACAGCCTGCGGAACTCGGGATTGATCAGGGTGCTGAAGACGATGGGGCGGATGCCCTTGGCGTTCGCATCCATGTTGATCTGCATGATCGCCTGGCTCGCCTTGCTGAACGTGTCGACGAAAGGCAGCGTGATCTGGTCGAATTCAAGCGGATCGAACTGGGTCAGGAGGCTCTGGCCCAGGGTTTCGGCCGTGATAGCCGTGCTGTCGGATATGAAAAAAATTGTCCTTTTTTTTCCTGCCGGTTCCGACATTTTCAAGGAGGTCCCCGATATTCAACTTACCTTGTTGTGTATACGTTTAACTTCCAAAATTCAAGCGTATTATAGGCCTTTTGGGGCGGAGGGGCTTTAATTTAAGGGAAGTTTTCCGGACAAATCAGAATTTGGGGCGGATAAAATCAGGAAACTCCCGAATAGCGCGTATTTGCTTTTTCCCGGAGAATCATACTGGAAACAACCAGGAGGTGACCTATGGACAAAGAGGCATTCAAAAAAGATGTGGATAACGAGTTTCGGCAACTGAGCTCCCGGATCGACAGGATCAGGGCGGCTTTCGAATCGATAGAGGAGTCCGACCGGATGCAGTTTGAAATGGAAGTGGAGAACCTTCTTCAGAAAAGGGAGATAGCCCGGCAGAAAATAAACGAATTGGATTCGGCCAAGGACAATTGGGCATATTTCCGGATGCAAGCCGAAGTCGCCGAACAGGACCTCAGACTCGCCGTCGAGGATGCGCACAATCTCCTTTCCAGGGCGCACCCAAGCTGAGAATCCATCAGGATTTCACCGGAAAGGAGCGGGATCTGAATTCCGGACGGATGTCCCGCGCAAAGGAAAGAGGTCCTCAATATCCGTTCAAGGGGCGGCCCTGCCGCCCCCGCCCTCCTATTATTTGCAATATCCATATTTCTTGTATATAAACACCCCCATGTATGAGGTCATAATCAAAAGGGATTTTTCCGCGGCCCACATGATCAAAGAGATCGGGGGCAAGTGCGAAGAGCTGCACGGCCATAATTTCACGGTCGAAGCGGCTGTCGCAGCGCCGGAATTGAACGGCGAAGGCATCATGGTCGATTTCCGGGACGTGAAAGGGTGGCTTGCCGCGATCCTCGGGGAGCTTGACCACAACTGCCTCAACGAACTCCCTTTTTTTTCGGGCATAAACCCCTCTTCGGAAAACATAGCGCGTTTCATCTTCGACCGGCTCAGAGCAATGCTGCCGGCCGGGCTGACCCTCGCCAGGGTTACAGTGTGGGAATCCGGGGACGCGCGGGTTTCATATACCGGGCCGGAGCCCGGGAGCAGGTAGCAGATGGTAGACGTCCAGAACCAGAAAGACGAAAGAAACATCAATATAAAGAAAGTCGGCGTCAAGGGCATCAAGTACCCGGTAATCGTGCTCGACCGGGCCAACGGCATCCAGCACGTCAACGCCACGATCAACATGTACGTGAACCTTCCCCACCACTTCAAGGGCACGCACATGAGCCGCTTCATCGAAGTCCTCAATGAATTCCGGGGCCGGATCAATATCAAGACATACAAGGCAATCCTTGAAGAGATCAGGGACAAGCTCAATGCGGAATCGGCCCACATGGAAATCGAGTTCCCTTACTTTATCGAAAAGACGGCCCCCGTTTCGGGCGCGAAAAGCCTGATGGAGTACACCTGCTGGTTCTCGGGCCGCAATGACGGAAAAGAAACCGACTTCCTGGTCGGGGTGATGGTCCCGGTGACCACGGTGTGCCCCTGTTCGAAGGAAATAAGCGACCTGGGGGCGCACAACCAGCGCAGCATCGTGAAAGTGAACCTGCGCTTTAAAAGGTTCTTCTGGATCGAAGACGTCATCAAGCTGGTGGAGGAATCGGCAAGCGCCGACATCTATTCCCTTCTCAAGAGGGTCGACGAAAAGTACGTCACCGAGAAGGCCTTCGAAAACCCCATGTTCGTCGAGGACGTGGTCCGCAGCGTGGCCGAGAAGCTCAACAAAGACCTCAATTTCACCTGGTACAGCGTGGAAGCCGAGAACATCGAGAGCATCCATTACCACAGCGCGTATGCCTGGGTGGAAAAGGAAGGCTGATCCAGGTTTAAAATCAAATACCGGGCAGCCATACATCCCTGCATACGGCTGTCCAGGCCGGGGTGTTTTCTCTTCCGCTGAATATGCGAACGGATTCGAAAGACTCATAATGCGCAGCAGATTCATAAAAGTTGTCCTCTGTTTTCTGTTCTGTTTTACTCTCCCGATTGCAGCCGCGCATGCCTGCAATGTCCCCGCAAGCGGTTACGGCTATCGGATTGCGGGCTCGTACGACGCTACAATCCTGGGAACGCCGGAAGACCTGAAACTCCCGGGGCCTGAAAGAATCGATGTCCGGCCGCTTGTGCTCGACATTTTACCGGGACTGAAAAGGCCGGACGTCTTTTACTACGACGAGGGGCTGCATTGCATGTTTGCCAGGCAGAAAGGAAAGGCCCCCCTGGTGTTCCTGATTGCCGGCACCGGCGCCAATGACAGGTCCAACAAGGTGATCGCGATGATGCGCGCGCTCTATAAATCCGGGTTTCATGTCATAACCCTCCCCTCGCCCAGTCACC
The DNA here is from genome assembly GCA_039680225.1 of Syntrophaceae bacterium. Taxonomy (GTDB): domain Bacteria; phylum Desulfobacterota; class Syntrophia; order Syntrophales; family UBA4778; genus JBDKTK01. The sequence continues at coordinate 11,317 of JBDKTK010000151.1, read as the reverse complement.
CGAATTTCATAATATCCGCATCCCGGAGCCATGTACCGGGCGACCTCGCCGAGGAAGCGGTTGATTTGTACCGGGTGATGGAAATCGCCTGGAAAAAGGTGAGGAAGGATGTGGACGTATCGGAATTTCACCTGAGCGGCTACAGCCTGGGCGGGACCCATGCCGCCTTTGTCGCGAAGCTCGACGAGGAGCGCCGGGTCTTTAACTTCCGCAAGGTCCTGATGCTCAACCCGGCGGTAAACCTTTATAACTCGATCGTGAAATTAGAGGACCTGCTGGACAGGATACCCGGCGGGCGCAGAAAGATCGGCGCCTGGCTGAATCTGATGATGGCCAGGCTGACGGATTATTACCGCACGGGCGACTTCACCGAAATCAACACCGAGTTCCTTTATACGGCTTATAAAGCGGGGCTTTTCACGGAAGATGAAAGCGGGGGTCTTATCGGCGTTTCCTTCCGGATCAGTCTCGCCGGGCTGATCTTTGCCTCCGATGTCATGACACGGGGAGGCTACGTCGTGCCGAAGAACCGGGAGTTGACCGGCTCCGACCCGCTCGGGGACTATTTCCTGGTCTGCTTCCACTTGAGCTTCCTGGATTACTTCGACGAATATTTCTATCCATACATGCGGAAGAAGCGCCCCGGGATGTCCCGGGAAGCCCTTATTGAGTCGCTCGGGCTGCCAAGCATCGAGGGGTACCTCAGGTCGTCGCCCAAGATCGGGGTGGTCACCAATGAAAATGATTTCATCCTCGACCGGGGCGAGATCGATTACTTGCGCAGGCTCTTCGGGGACAGGGCCGTTATCTACCCGCGGGGCGGGCATCTCGGGAATCTTGAATACCGGGACAACATGGTTGAGTTCATAAACTTTTTCAAGCGATGAGAGAATCCTGTTTCATGACAATCCGCCGCGCCGCTTCGATCCTGCTGCTTGCCCTTGTTTTCGCCGGGTGCACGGCCGCCCGGACCGAAATCCGCCCCGCACAGCCGCCCGCACATATAACAGATGAGCGGCCCATGCATATCGCCTCGGAGTTCGAAGACGACGAAAGGATCATCGGGGTCAACGACCCCTGGGAGGAATTCAACCTGGAGATGTACAGGTTCAATTACAATTTCGACAAATACATCTACCTCCCCGTTGTGTCCGGCTACGAGTTCATCACGCCCGTTGCCGTCCAGAAGAGCATCACCAATTTTTTCGAAAATGTCGGGGAAGTCCGCAACCTTTACAACAGCATCTTCCAGCTGAACGGGAAAAAGTCGGCCATGACCCTGGGGCGCTTCGTTACCAATACGACGATTGGAATCGGCGGCCTGTTCGACCCGGCAACTTCTCTGGGCCTCAAAAAGCAAAATGAGGACTTCGGCCAGACCCTGGGCTTCTGGGGGCTCGGTCCCGGTCCGTACCTGGTCGTGCCCGTGCTCGGCCCCAACACGGTGCGCAGCACCGGGGGATTCGCCTTCGACGCCGGCATTCGCTATGCACTGATCTCCGCGCCCGTGGAGAACAACGCGGCAAACGGGACCTGGATTACATACGGAGTCAATGCAGTGGAAGCCGTGGATGCGCGGCATAAAATCGCTTTCCGTTACTTTGAGAGCGGATACCCCTTCGAATACTACATCGTCCGCTTCCTTTACCTTAAGTACAGCGATTTCCAGCAAATGAAATAATCCGGGAAAAATCTTTACAACGGCATGCGCATCGGTTAATTAGTTCCGCTGCATTCAGCAATTTCACAATTCGCCGTACGGGGCCGCCATGCGCAAGGAGAGAATGAGGAGGCGCGATTCGCAGGACATAATAAAGGCCCTGTTCAGGGAAGGGATGGCGGAAGGCGTTTTAAAGGACATGCCGCTGTCCATCCATTTATCTGCAGTGTTCGGTTCGATTATCAGCGTTGTCAGGGACCACGTGTACGGCGTGATCGAAATCGACAGCACCCTGAGGAATACGCTCCTGGAGATATGCTGGGACGCTGTAAAGAAATGATTTTCCAGTCCGGAGATTGATTTATGGATAAACCGGGAAAAACAGGGAGCAGCAGTTTTCTTTACGTCTACGGCTTTGCCCTGGCTTTGCTGCTCGGCTCGATTATAGGGATTTGTTTTGCCGCCCCGGAACTGCGCAGAGCGATACTCATTGAAGACGGCCCTGTCGAATCCGCCTCGGCGGCCGGGTACTTTATTTGCGCTGTTCTCCTTTTCGTATATTTGGGGAAGAAGGCGGCCGGGCACTGGCAAATTGCCGTTATCCTGATTGCTTTCGGGCTGCGCGAGCTGGATTTCAACAGCCGCTTTACGGCAATGGGCGTGGCAAAGATAAAATTTTATCTGAGCCCGGACATACCCTTTTCCCAGAAATTCATTGCGGCGTCTTGCGCGCTGCTCAGTCTATATTGCCTGGTCCATCTGCTGGTCCGGAACTGGCGGAGTTTTCGTGTTTCCCTGAAGAAGTTTGAGCCTTACGCCGTTTTCACAGCGACCGGGCTGGCCTTTTTGCTTGCGTCCCTCACCCTTGACGGACTGGGAGGGAAATTGATGAGAATAGGCTTTGTCCTTGACAATACCTGGAGGGAATGGGCTGAAAACGCGGAAGAGATCGTTGAATTAGGCATTCCCGTAATGTTCATGCTGGGCCTAAGATATTTTTGGGCTGAAAATCTGTACCCGGCCCTGGACCGCCTGCGCTGGTACACCCGAGCGTCCGAAAAGGCTGAAGCGGCAATGCCGGAACCGGGGAACAGCTGGGAAATCACCGGCGATATGCAGGAATACCGGGACCAGGCGGACACTCCCAAGGGACTCAAGTTGCCTGGACGGCCAAGGTGAGGCAAAAACCCGCGAGCAGCGCCCGGGCCTCTTCAAGCCCTTTGCGGTACGCCTCCGTAAAAGCCGAGTCGTTCATCCTGCAGCTCAAAAAAAGCGGCGTATAGAAAATCGCGTTGAATGATTCCAGTTCCCTGCCTTCGCCGAAAATCTGCAGTATCAGGTCCCCGGTTGACTTGCGCCACAAGTTGAATGCGGGCGAGCACGGCTGCAGGCCGGCCAGCCCGTTTATTTCTTCAATTTTTGCGGCAATCTGATCGCGGGCATTTTTTTCCATGGAGTCATACCTTTTTACTGAAAACCTGCCTCTTTTCCATTATGATAAAAAATAATTTGCAGGGCGCATGGGCCATACGCCCCTGCAAAAAAAGTTGAACTATTAAACTGCCGCGGCCATTTCATGGAAGATTGCGCCTTTTGCCGGATCGTCTCCGGCGATCTGAAAGCTTACAAGGTTTACGAGGACGAGTTCTGCCTGGGCTTCCTCGATGAGCGCCCCGTGTTCCCCGGACACACCCTGCTGATCCCCAAAACCCATTACGCAACCATGGCCGATCTTCCCCCCGACCTGCTCGGCCCGGTTTTTTCCGCCGTAAGCGTAATTGCCCGGGCCGTTGAAACGGGGCTCGGCGCGGACGGCGCATTTATCGGCATCAACAACAAGGTCAGCCAGAGGGTCCCCCATCTTCACGTCCATATCATCCCCAGGCATTTCAAAGACGGGTTGAGGGGCTTTTTCTGGCCGCGGCAGAAATACGCCGGCGATGCCGAGGCAAAGGAGGTCCAGGAAAAGCTCGCGGCCGCATCAAGGCTCATAGCTGAACAGTAAATACCAAATTTCTTGACAAGAGCAAACGGCGCTAATATTTTTGTTTTAACTTTTGCAAAGGAGGTATTTATGCCGACTTACGAGTACCAGTGCACGGCTTGCAAGCACGAATTCGCGCTTATCCAGACAATGGCCGAGCATGCCAAGGGTAAAGTCGCCTGCCCCAAATGCAAAAAGAAAAAAACGCGGCAGGTCATATCCACTTTCCAGACCGTGACTTCCCGGAAAAGCTGACCGAAAATCTGAAAGGACGAGCTGATCCGATCAGATACACTCTTCCAGGGGCAGAAGGAAACCTCTGAGGCCGGCCCTGGGGTGGTCGTGTTTTAATTTCCTGATCAGGTCTCCCACGCCCCGGACCTGGCCTTCATCGAGCGCCATCAGCAGCACATTGTTCTTCCCGGGCCAGCAATGGGTGCCCAGCTTGGGTTCCGTCTCGGTGCCCTCGCCCTGCGCCTCCTCCAGCTTTGTATAACCTTTTATCCCGGCCTTCCTGAGGGAGCCGATAACCGCCTCATCCGCCACTTCGCAGTAAATCAACAGGCACATTCTCATTTTGATCCCTCGCTCGAAGTTTGTGTCCGGACTTCAGCCAGTTGCCCGTTTTCGGCTTCGTCCTGCACCTGGGCAGCTTTTCTGCTGCGCCTCCAGTTCACAACGTATTCCTTCCAGTCGTCAAACTGGTCATAAGCGGCAGGCACCACGACCAGGGTCAGGAACAGCGATGTCAGCAGGCCGCCGATGACCGCAATGCCCATGGGAGCGCGCGTCTCGGCGCCTTCCCCGAATCCGAGGGCGACGGGCAGCATGCCGAAGACCATTGCAAACGTGGTCATCAGGATGGGCCTCAATCTCACCGGTCCCGCATGAACGATCGCCTCTCTCCGGGGCATGCCGCGCTCCCTCAGGGTGTTTGTGTAATCCACGAGAAGGATCGCGTTTTTCTTGACGAGCCCCATAAGAAGGATCAGCCCGATGAAGCTGAAGATGCTGAGGGTCTTGCCCGTGAGCAGCAACGCGCCGAAGGCCCCGATAAATGAGAGCGGCATCGCGAGCAGGACCGTGAACGGGTGGATGAAACTCTCAAACTGCGAGGCCAGCACCATGTATGCCATGATGATCCCGAGCATCAGGGCAAAAAGCAGGAACTGGAAGGATTCCCTCATCGTATCGGCTGCCCCCTTGTACCGGGGGATATAATCGGCAGGGAGCACTTTTGCCGATATGGCGTTCAGATCGCTCACTGCTTCGCCCAGGGGTTTCTTTTCGAGATTTGCGAAAACCGTGATCGCCCTCTGGCGGTCAACCCGGTTGATGACGCTCGGGCCGCCTCCCTCGTCGATGCTGACCACGCTGGAGAGCTCGATCAGCCGGCCGTCTTTCGCCTTCACGTAAAGCCGGTTAAGGTCTTCCGGGCTCATCCTGTCCGTCGGGTTGAGCCTGACGCGCACCTCGTAGCGCCTGCCCTTGGCGGTCTCCTTGTACTTTGTGATATCGAGTTCGCCGCTGATCAGGACGTTGACCGCCTCCGCTATGGAAGAGACGCTCACGCCCAGGTCCGCTGCCTTGTCCCGGTTTATATAAACCCTGATCTCCGGTGTTCCCGCTTCCAGGGTCGTGTCTACATCGACTATCCCGGGCAGCCGGGAGAATTCCGAAACTATCTGTTTCGAATAGGCAGTAAGCGAATTCAGGTCGCCCCCCCTGATGCTGTACTGGATGGGGACGTTCCTCTGGCCGCCGCCTATCAGGGAAACGTTCTCGGCTGTGCCCTTGAGGCCCGGGATGAGCCTTAGTCTGGAGCGAATGTCTGCCATTATCCGGTCCTGGCTCCTCTTCCTCCCCCCCTTGTCGGTGAGCGTGACGAACATGAAGGCCCGGTTTATCTGCGCCGTCCTCCCCCACCCCATGGCGTAGTAAAGGCTCTTCACTTCCGGGAAGGAGGCCACCTCCTGTTCCGCCTGGCGGAACAGCTCGTCGCATTTATCCACCGAATAATCGATCGGCGCCTCGAGCCTCACGATAAACTGGCTCTGGTCCTCAGCGGGCACAAGCTCCTTTCCCAGGAAGCGTGTTATGAACAGGCTGAAAATGAATACAGCAAGGGCCAGGCCCAGCACCAGCTTCCTGTGGTCCAGGCATGCGGAGAGAAGCCCCCGGTAAAAAGTTTCCAATTTCCTGTATACGGTCTCAAACGCACCACCGGCTGCGTGCACATACCGCATAAAGAAGTTCCGCCGTCTCTGCGGGCTGTTTACATTTTTGTCGACCGGCTTGAGGAAAAGCGATGACATCATCGGGGTCAGGGTAAAGGAGACGATCAGCGAAACAAGCACGGAGAAGACAACTGTCAGGGCGAACTGGAGGAAAAAACGACCGATGATCCCTTTCATGAAAGCGACCGGCAGGAAGATGACAACCACCGCAAAAGTGGTCGCCATGACGGCGAGGCCGATTTCCGAAGTCGCGAAGCTCGACGCCTCGCGGGGGTGCATCCCCTCCTCGACGTGCCTGTGGATATTCTCGATGACAATGATGGCGTCATCGATCAGCAGCCCGATGGATAATGTGAGGGCCAGCATTGTCATATTGTTGAACGTGAACCCGAAGAACCTGATCAGGGCGAAAGTCGAAATTACGGAAACCGGCAGGGCGCAGGCGCTGATCAAAGTAATGCGCCATTCCCTCAGGAAAATAAAGACCGCCAGGATGGCCAGCAGCCCTCCGATGATCAGGTGAGTCTGCACCTCGTTGATGGAACGCTTGATGAAGGTCGACTGGTCGAAGGCATAACCGATGGCCAGGCCGGGGGGCAGCGTTTTCTCGAGCTTTTTGACCTCGTCTTTGACCCGGTCCACGACTTCGACGGTATTGGTCCCGGACTGTTTCTGGATTCCGATCCCGATTGCCGGCACTCCGTTGTAGCGGGCAATGGAGCGCTTTTCCTGCATCCCGTCCTCGACCCGGCCGATGTCCTTGAGCCGCACCGGGGCCCCCTTGTAATAGGCCACCACGAGGTCCTCGAATTCCGACACCTTGGGGAACTCGCCTTTGATCTTTACGGAATATTCCTTGGATGAGCTCTCGATGCGGCCGCCCGGCAGCTCCATGTTTTCCGACTTGAGGTACTGCAGGACGTCATTCGGGGCGATGTGAAAGGCGCTCAGCTTGTCCTTGTCCAGCCAGACCCTCACCTCCCGGAGCCTCAGGCCGGCCAGCCTGATCGCGCCGACGCCGGTTATCTTTTGCAGCTGCTCCTTGAGGACCTCGTCCGCATACGTGGAAATATCGCGGATCGGTTTTTGCCCCCTCAAATTGAGCCACAACACCGGGGTGGAGTCCGGGTCCACTTTTTCTATTATCGGCTCGTCTATGTCGTTCGGGAGTTTCGACCTGATCGTGGAAATTTTTTCCCGGACGTCCTGGACGGCCATGTCGATGTCCCGCTCCAGGACGAACTCGACCGTCGTTACCGCGGCCCCTTCATAGCTCGAGGACGCGATGGTCTTGACGCCGTTGATGGTGTTGACGACCTCCTCGATTTTGTCGGAGATGTCGATGTCCATGATCTCGGGGCTGGCGCCCTTGAGGGTCGTGGTGATGTTGACTATCGGGAAATCTATTTTCGGGAAGAGGTCGACCCCGATCTCGGGATAGCTGACCAGCCCCATGACGACCAGGGCCATGATGAACATGGTCGCGAAGACGGGCCGCTTGATCGAGGTATCAGCGAGCCACATTAAGTTTTATTCCTTCCGCCAGGTTCTGCTGCCCCGCGACGACGAGGACTTCGCCGCCCTTGAGGCCCTCGGTTATCTCCATCATCTCGCCGTACTTGGCGCCGGTCTTGACATACAACTCCCTGGCGCGCTCTCCTTCGACAATGAAAACCTTGACCTTGCTGTCGTCGTACAGGAGCGAGGTTACCGGGATAAGCACGGAATCCCTTGCTTCCCCGGTAAAAAGAGTAACCTTGGCGAACGAGCCGGGCTTCAGCAGTTTGTCCTTATTGCCGACTATCGCCTCCACCTGGAGGGTGCGGGTCTTTTCTTCCAGGTTCGGGTAAATGGTTTTCACTATACCGGAGAAGGGTTTCCCGGGCAGGGAATCGAGCGTGAACTGGACCTGCTGTTCCTTTTTCAGCTTGCCGATGTCCCGTTCCGATACGGTGAAATTGAGCTTTATGGGATCGATCTGGATGAGGCTGAAAAGGGGAGTGCCGTTGCGGACGTAATCTCCTGCCGACACTTTCTTTTCCTTGACATAGGAATTGAGCGGGGAAACTATTTTTGTCCTGGCCAGCTTCTCGCGCGCCAGGGAGAGGGCCGCTTTTGCCCTGTCCACATCGGCGTCCGCCAGGGCGCGCCGCGTGCTGACGTCATCGAACTGCTGGCGGGTGACAAGCTCCTCTTTCAGGAGGGCCTCTTTTCTCTGGTATTCCTGCCGGGTATTGGCAAGGGTCGCCTCGGCCTGCTTCAAGGCCGCTTCGTCCCTCCTGACTTCCAGCCTGTAATCGATATCGTCGACCAGGGCCAGGACGGTGCCGCGCGCCACGTGTGTTCCTTCTTTCACGTTGCACGCGTTCAGTATCCCGTCGATCCTGCTGCTGATTATGATTTCTTCGAAAGCGTTAAGGGTCCCGATGCTTTCGATCTTCGGCCTGATCGACTGGGTCTTTACGGGCTGGGTGCGGACAACCACCGACTTCTCTTCCGCAACCTTGGCCTCGTTTTTCGAGCATCCCGACACAGGGAAAAACGTGATGCAGGCGAACGCAAATGCAAGGAGGATGGCCCCTGCCTTCAGAAGTCGTGATTTCGCAAAAATAAAGTCAGCTCTCGATTCCATCCAGTCCCCCGTCCTTCTTTTAATCTGAAATCTCAAATTTGAAATCTGAAATCTATTTCTTCACATCCGCCAGGATCATCCCTGTTGCTCTCTTCAGCCTGAATACGGCCAGCTGGTAGCCGTAATCGGCATTCGCCATCTGTCTCTGGGCGGTCACCAGCAGGTTGTTGGCGTCGATCACATCAAGGCTGCTCGCCAGGCCGAAATCGAACTGCCGCGTGACGGCATTGAAATTGTCGGTCGCAAAAGCCAGCTGGTCCTGGAGAGATTTCAGGATGCCCCTCTGCGTAATCAATTCCAGGTAGGCGTTCTCGACTTCGACGTTGACCGTCTTCACCGTGTCTTTCACAAGCAGTTCCGCCTGGCGCAGCTGCGACCTGGCCTGGCTGACTTCCGCGCGCCGCAGGCCCCCCTCGAAAAACGGATATGTCAGCGTGAGCCCGCCGAACATGCTCTCCTGGTTGAAAGTCGGGCTGGTCGGGTTCTGGTCGGCGGCCGTGTAAACGGCCGACAGGGCCAGGTTAGGCCAGTAAAGGCCTTTCACATATTTGACATTCTTCTCGGCGATGTCTTTCTGCAGTTCCAGGCTCTTCATTTCGGAGCGCGTTTCCAGCGCCTGCTTCTGCAGGTCTGAAAGTTTTACGTCGCCCGGGTCCTGCGGGGGGACCTCCCTGAGTTCGAAATCCGGCCCAATGCCGGCAACCCTGACAAGCTGGGCCCTGGCCAGTTCATAAACATTGCGGGCCCTGATCTGCTCGGAAAGCGCCCCGGACAACTCCCCCTCCGCCCGCAGCAGGGTCGTCTTGGTCACCTCGCCGACCTTGAGGCGGATGGTTGCCGCATCGCGGTATTTTTTGAGCCTCTCCACGTTGGAATCGGCAATCTCAATGCCCTTGCGGGCCCGGAGCACTTCATAGAAGGCGAGCGTCACGGACTGGTACCCGGACTGGCTGCTCATCAGGTAGTCTTCCTGAGCGGCCCGGTAGTCGTAACGCGTGCGCTCGATGTTTTCCCCCGCTATCTGTACGCCGGTTATCTCCCTGCCGTTGATGTACATGGACTGGTCGAGTCTCGCGCCCCAGGAAGCATAATCGCCGGGCTGGATAACAGTCTGGGAAGTGGTCTTGCTTTCGGTGTACTTTGTGTAACTGCTGAAGCCTGTAAGCCGCGGGAGCAGAGCGGAAACGGCCCTGCCCTTGTTCGCCTCGGCTATCCGGACATTCTCCCGGGAGATCATGATCCTCTCCGAGTTGGCAAGCGCAATGACGTACAGGTCTTGCAGGGTGTATATTTTCCGTTCCGCGCCGACCGGGCCGGCCGCAGCCAGAATAAGCAGTCCGGCCAGGACAAAAACAAGGCGCTTCATGAAACCTCCATCATAACTTTCCGGAACGGAATATGGCTAAGACAAGCCATATCCCGAATACCCCCGCAATGCTGAAGCCAAGCACTCCCAGGAAAGGGAGCCCGAGAAAATAAGGGCCGATCCCGGCCGCTATTATCAATGAGGAGCCGATGATGAGAGATGAAATTATCAGAGCGAACGAGATCCGGTTGGACGACCGGTCCAGCTCCTCGATGAATTCTTCGATCCCCCTGTGTTCCAGGCCGATCCTTAACCTCCCCTGCTTTAGCTGCAGCAGGATGTCCCGCAGTTCACCCGGAATGGCCCTGGCAAGCTGGACAAGGTCGCCGCCGGAGTCCAGGAACTCGGAGGCAATCCGCCCGGGGCTGAATTTCTGCATTTGTATCTGCTTTATGTAAGGGGCGGCTTTCTCAACCATGTCAAATTCGGGGTCGAGCGCGAGCCCCAGGCCTTCCATTTCCGTCAGTGTCTTGATCATGAGGTACAGGTCAGCCGGGATCAGGAGACGGTGCCTCGAGATAATGCCCAGGAATTCCTGGAGGACGTCGCCCACCCGGATTTCCTTGAGAGGCCTGTACAGATATATCTCCATGAATTCCAGGAGGTCCCTCTCAAGGGCGCGCCGGTCGGGTTCATCTTCCCATTCCACCACTTTCAGGACGGCCTGTGCGGTCTTCACCTCGTTCCTGCGGACATAGCCGGTAAGGATATCGGCGAAGTCCTCCCGGGTCCTCCGGTCGACGGTGCCCATCATCCCGAAATCCACGTAGCAGATAACGTTCCCGGGCAGGATGAAGATATTGCCGGGGTGAGGATCGGCATGGAACAGGCCGAACTTGAATACCTGGTCCAGGACAAGCTCCGCCCCGCGCGAGGCGATCAGTTTGCGGTCATATCCGGAAGCATCGAGCATTTCGATGTTTGACGCCTTGATGCCGTCTATGTACTCCATGGTCAGGATGCGCGTCGTGGAATACTCCCCGAAAAGGACCGGGACATGGATGGCTTCATTTCCGGCAAACTGTTTTGCGAACCGCTCCATGAACCGGGCTTCCACGGAAAAATCCATTTCCCGCTCGATAACGCGCGCGAATTCCTCCACGATCCTGGTCGGCCTGTAAAAGCCGAGTTCCGGAACGTGGCGCTCGGCAAGGCCCGCCAGATGAAGCAGGATTTCCAGGTCGATGGAAACGGTCCGTTCAATGCCGGGCCGCCGGACCTTGACGACGACGTCCGGCCCGGAATTGAGGCGGGCCCGGTGCACCTGGCCAATGGAGGCCGCGGCGAGCGGGGCCTCCTCGATGCCCGCGAAAATATCGGATATAGAGGTGTCAAGCTCCGCTTCGATCAGGTCCTTTGCCTGGCCGAAGGGGAACGGCGGCACGTTGTCCTGGAGCCGGGACAGCTCATTTGCAAGGGCGACGGGAATGAGGTCCGG
>JBDKTK010000150.1:0-10636 GCA_039680225.1 Syntrophaceae bacterium | reverse complement strand
GATTGCGAAACCGCGGTAATTCAGGTTGGCCACCGTGTTATTGTAAATCTTCAGGTTCCTGATGGACGCCGCCCCGCCCGTCTCCACGTCGACGCTGATGCCGTTCGTCCCGACGCCGTAAATGGCGGACGTGCCGTACACGAGGTTATCGGCCACCACAACGTTGTCGCAGATGCACTGCGACCCCGATCCGTAATCAAACGAATCGACGTAAATGTTCTGCGTGCAGTTATAAATAGTGTTCTGCGACACGATCACGTTCGACCCCTGGACCGGTATCCCGTCCGCATGGGAGGCGGCGCTCATGAGGTTGCCGATCGTGTTGCGGGTGATCGTCACGTTGTTGCCCGGGCAGATCCCGTCCACTTCGATCCCGTTGATATAGCACTTGTCAACATAAGAGCGGGCCGGCGAACTCATGCCGAGGTTGACCGTGATGCCCGTGGCATTGAAAGCCCCTTTCTCATTGGTCAGGCGGCAGTTTGTTATCTTCATGCCCTGCGCATACCTGCCGTCGATGCCGAACACGGTGCCGCCGCTTTGCCCGACCCGGTAGAAGTTGCAGTTGCTGATGTTCACGTACGACGAGCTCTGCGCCCCGACGCCGTTCGTCCCGCTGCGGTCCACAGTTATGCCTTGCAGCGTCACGAAGGAGCGCCCGTAGACGCTGATTGCCTCGCCGCCCGAAACATCGATGACGCCGCCTTCCTGCGCATAGTCGCCGCGCACGGCCACCCGGGAGGATTCACCCGAGCCGGAAGCCCCGACGTTCAGGGTGGAATTGAATGTCCCGCAAATATACAGCGTGTCGCCGGGGGCGACGCTCCCCCAGTTGATTGCGCCGAAGCCCGCCCATGCGGATGCGTAGGAACTGCCGTCGCCGCTTCCGCCCGAAGCGCGCACGAACCATTCCCGCGCGTCGCATACGGACGCCCCGGCAAGCAGGGCGGCCGCAATCACGAGGGCTTTTATCCACAAATATTTTTTTGTTTTCAGAATCATGTCTTATCCTTTCTGCGGGTCCCCTGGATTCCCGCTTTCGGAGGCGCGGCGCCCGCATACTGCGCCCGCCATCCTGCCGCACGCGAGCGAGCCTGCGGCCGTCAAGGCGATTAACAGCAGCGCCGTCAGGGGGTGGTTAATTGCATAAACCAGCGGAGAGAGGATCCACCGGGTCATTGCCTTGAGAAAATTACTGTCCCTGATGAAATCCGCGAGGGGCGGCGATATGCTGTAATAGGCGTTCACGAGGAGCCTGCCCGCCGGGTTGGTCATGAGGTACTCGTCGCGGAAGCCGCGCAGCGCCTCGACTTCCGGGGCAAGATTGCTCCCGTAGGCAGCTGTCGCTATGAAACAGTTCCCTCCCGCTCCTGAAATGCCGGAAGGGGCCGTCGAGGGAGCTATAACAGCTTCCCTGGAAAATTCGCTTTCGTTATTGCTGGAGTCGTAGGCAGTAGTCGCAAAGTAATAAGTTATCCCGTCCTGAAGTCCCCTGATGATGAACTCTGTCCTGGTCCCGGCATCCGCGCTGAAATCGTAAGCTCTGCTCGACTGCCCCCAGTACACCTTGTATCCGGCTGCAGCCCCGTCCAGCTTTTCCCAGGCAAGGAGCACATCCCTTGCAGGCGCCGGGGCCGGAGCCGAAACCATGCACAATATTGTCAATAAAACTGCCGCGGGCAGCAGCCAGGCCGCTCCCCGGTTCTTTCCGATACTCATTTAAGTTGTCTCCTTCAGGCCCGGCCGGAGTCCGGCAAAGCCCCGTCGCAGCGCTGATTCCGCGATTGCCGCTCCGGAGACCCTTTGGGCGGGGAATCCGGGGCCATGGTTTTGCGTTCAATTACTGCGAACGGCCGGCCTGTTCCGGGCATTACTGGAGAGGCCGTGAATTTTTAGTTTCTATTGATTGCGAAGATGAGGACCAGCCGTGAATAAATCAGATTAACAGGGTTGAATTCCTTACCAAACATCGGTTTGTGAATATCAAGCGGGGCAAGACTTAGCACATAAATCCAGGCAAATACAAGTATATTCTGGGTTTCCCGTGATAATTGTTTTCAAGTTGTTGGTATTACAATTGTTTTTACGGCTTCGCGGGACTGTCCTTTTCCGGGGCGGCGGCGATCACCGGGGCCGTTTCCTCGTCTGCGGCGCTGATGACCTCTTCATATTCCGGAATCACGATTCCTCTCCTCACCATAATCGAGTATATCCTGTCGGCCCTGTTCTCCACGTAACCCGAATTCCTGTTCACCTTGTATTTTCTGGGATTGGGGAGGACCGACGCCAGCTTCGCCGATTCCATGGGATCGAGCGCCGCCGCGCTCTTCCCGTAATAGTGCCGGGCCGCCGCGCCGATGCCGAAGATGCCGTCGCCCCATTCCGCGACGTTGAGGTAAAGCTCGATTATCCGCCGCTTGGAAAGGGCCTTCTCCAGCCGCCAGGTCAGGACGGCCTCTTTTATCTTGCGCACCGGGTTGCGCGACGGGGTCAGGTAAAGGTTCTTCGCCAGCTGCTGGCTGATCGTGCTACCGCCGTACTTGAATTTCTTTTTCTTCAGGTCTTTCTCGAGCGCCGCCTTCATCGCTTCGAAATCGAACCCCTCGTGGTTCCAGAACTTGTCGTCTTCCGAAATTAAGACGGCCTTGACGAGGTAAGGGGAAATGCCGGAGAGGGGGACCCAGCGCTGCTGGATTTTCTTCTTCTTTCCCTGCTCGAGCCACTCCTGCTCGCGGTATTCCATGAACGAGGTCTTGCGGGGGTTCTCCTTTTTCAGCCTGCCGACGTCGGGATAAAAAAAATACAGGCAGACATTGGCCGCCAATGCGCACAGGACCACACCCAACGCTATGAGGAGGAATCTTACCGGCTTGAATCGCAATTTCATTTTTGAGGAATCAGGCCCCTCCTACCTTGCGCGGCTCCAGACGGTGGTCCTTCCTATCAGAGAGATCCCGATGTATCCGCGGATCCGGAGCTTGTCGCCCGCGAGGGTCATCTTGCAGCTGTAGGTCTTTCCGTTCTTGGGGTCGTAGATGCTGCCGTCCTCCCACTTGTTGTCCCCGGCATACCGGAAATTTTTGAGGATCTCCAGGCCGAGGATGGGGCGCGCGCGCAGCGGGCTCGCGGGGTTCTCCCGGTCGACTTTCGTCTTGCCGGCCATGCCCTTTTCGTCGCTGGAGGGATAATTCGGTTCCCGGAGCCAGATGATCTTGCCGCAGTAAAGATTTCCGCACCTGGAAATTTCGATCATTGCGTCCTGCTCCTGGTTGAGCCACCGCCCCATTACGTCGTCAGGCCCGGCGCCCATGGCAGTCCCGCAGAAGCACAGCACCAAAATCAGGGATATCAGCAAGTTCCGCATTTTGCCCTCCCGCAAGAAGTGATGAAAGAAAATGATGGGGGAATATACCTGTGTGCATTGGGTTTTTCAATCCTTTTCCATTATGGGACAGCGGTCCGGCCCGCGGGCGCCGGCGGCTCCAGACAGGCCAAACCGCTGTTTTTATTTGAAAGGTTTTCCGGTTTCAGCTATACGGGATATCAAACAAGTGCAATGGGCTGCCGATGAGTTTTGCCGGGGATATAACTGGGCGGATTGGAAGGGACGCGATATTCCGTTTCGAGAGATTCATGGATTTGTGCGCGTTCGCCCATTCCATCCTGCGCCTCCTGTTCAAAAGGCCGCCGGAGGGCAGGGTCCTGGTAAGGTCGGTCATCGTCGACCAGATCTATTTCACCGCCGTCGAGGCGCTCCGGGTCGTAATCCCGATAGCCCTGCTGCTCGGCACCATGCTCATCATTCAGTTTGCGGAAATCTCCTCCCAGTACGATCTCGGGAACATTTCCGTCATGATCATCGTCCGCGAGCTGGGCCCGATCATCACGGCCCTGATAGTCACGCTGCGCTCCGCAACTGCCGTCACGATCGAAACGGGGTACATGAGCGTGCTGCACGAGATAGATTCGATCGAAATGGCGGGCATCGACCCGCTTTACGTTATCGCCCTTCCCCGGCTGCTCGGGATAACCACCGCGGTCCTGTGCCTTTTCATAATCTTCGACCTGGTGGCGCTGCTCGGGGGATACGCCCTGGCCTGGAGCCTCACCCAGCTCCCGCTCGAAAATTTCATGGCCCAGATAGCCAAGGCCCTCACATTCCCGGACATCATCCAGGGCATAGTCAAAGGAGTGCTCTTCGGAGTAGTTATTACGGTCGTCAGCCTGCACCGCGGTTTCTCGACCAGGATACAGATTACGCAGCTGCCCATTTCGACTTCCAAGGCGGCAATCGAGTGCCTGTTTTACTGCCTGATAGTCAGCATGCTGGTGTCTGTTGCTTTTTACTGAGGACGGGCCACAGGAGCAAATGGATATCGTCGAACTGAAAAGCTATTCGCTCGCGCCCATCGGGAAAGGACTGGGCCTGCGCCCTTTCGATTTCCGGCTCGCGCAGGGGGATGTCTGTTCGGTCAACTGCGAGCTTGCCGACGACGCCCACCTGTTCGTGCGCGCTTTAGCCACGCTGGAGAGCCCTGCCGGCGGCGAATACTCTTTCAAAGGGGAAACACTGGATTTTTCCAGCTACCTGAAGCTGCTCCCCTTTAAGAGGAAAATCGCCTTTATCTCCCCCGATTCGGTGCTGATCGGCAACCGGACCCTGCGGGAGAACCTCCTGATCAGCAGGCTTTATTTCGAGAACAAGGACCGCCTCGAGCTCGACGGCAGGGCGCTGGAGTTGTGCAATCTCTTTCAAATCGAGGCCAGGCTCGACATGCGTCCCGCCCACCTGGACAATGAAGACGTGCGGCTGGCCATAATAGTCCGGGAGCTCTGCAAGGATGCGGAATTCATAATTCTCGAAAGGCCGCGCGACCACCTGGGGTACAAGAGGTTCGGGACGTTCCTCGACCTGCTCAAGACGTTCCTCGCCGCGCGGGTCCCGATGGTGCTGGTGTCGTCCGACGAGGAATTTTCGCAGGAATTCTGCAACAGGGAAATCATTATCAGGGACGGGACTGTTTCCGGCGGCGCGCCGGCATGTTCCGGGAGGTCGGAATGGAACTGAAATTCACACGGCGGGAGAGGATAGTCGGTTTGTTCATGGTGGGGGTCGCGCTCCTGCTGCTGGCCACGGTCTTCCTCGTCGGGCGCGGGAAGGACTGGTTCAAGACCTATGTCACATACTACACGGTCTTCAACGAGAGCTATAACCTCAATGTCAACGCCGCCGTAAAGCTTTCCAAGGCCGATATCGGGAAGGTCAGGGACATCAGCCTGACCGAGGACAAGGTCAGGGTTGAACTGGCGATCCTCAAGGAATACTCCCACCGGATCAGGGAGGATTCGATCGCCACCGTCGAGAGCCCTACCCTCATCGGGTCCGAATACGTCTCCATCAAGGCGGGCTCGCCCAAAACCCCCCAGCGCAAGCCGGGCTCGGAAATCCCCTCCGAACCGAAAAAGTCCCTCGACGACTATATGGCGGAATTCCAGATCCAGGAAACAGCGAAGAAATTCGTCAAGGCCGTCCAGAACCTTTCGGATTTGACGGAACAACTCACCAACAGGGGCGGCCCGCTCAACCAGACCCTGCGCAGCGCCCAGGGATTCATGGGCAACCTCGAGGTTGTATCGAAGGATATCCGGGACGGGAAGGGTTCCGTCGGCCATATCCTGAGGTCGGATGAACTCGCCAAAAACATCCAGGCCGAGATCAAGCGCCTTGACAATATCCTGGCCGGCATCGAGCGGCAGGCCCCGGGAGTCATGGACGACGTCAAGGCCAGCGTGCAGAGCCTGAAAAAAATCCTCGCCGCCATAGAGGCGGACACACCCGAGGTGATGGGCTCGACCAGGAAAGGGATCAACGAGGCCCGCCAGGAGATCAAGAACCTGGACACCGTGATCCAGTCCGTGCAAAAAGCCCCGATAATCCGTTCGAACATACCGCCCGCCCCCAGGGGGGAAAACACCGACGCGGGATTGAGAAAGTGAGGCCGCCCATGCAGATAAGACCCGGGCAGATAAGAATCGCCGTCGCGGCAGCTGCTGTTGTTTTTTTATTTTCCTGCGCCGGCGGCCCTGTCAGGACCGATCCGCCCCACATGACCGGGGGGACCCAACAGATAGCCCTGGGAAACTCCGCCTATAAACAGGGATGCCATAACGCGGCGTTGAGATCCTACTACCGCGCATACGAGCTCTACTCGGCATCCGATCAGCCTGCGGGCGTTGCCATGAGCCTCAACAATCTCGGCAATGTCTACCGCGCCCTGGGAGAGCCGGCAAACGCCCTGAAATATTTTGGAGAGGCCGGCGTGCTTTATGCCCGGTCCGGGGACAGGCAGGGACTGCGCCAGGTGCTTGCCAATAAGGCGGCCGCGCTGATGGACCTGGGCAGCCTCGACCTGGCGGAGAAAGCGCTCGCCGAGGCCGGGAAAGTGGACCTCCCGGACAACGCCGGGTTCCTTCCCCTGATAATCGACCGGGGCATTTTGCTCACCCGCCGGGGCGATTTCCAGGCGGCGGAAAAAATCCTCGATGCGGCAGTTGCGAAATCTCCAACGGATACAACGGGCGCGCCGGATGCCGCCGCGGCCCATTACGCCATGGGCAGGCTCAAGATGGAAACGGGACAGTTCAAAACAGCGGCCGGTTACTTCCAGGCCGCCCTGAAGGCGGACCAGGCATCCGGGTTTTACGCCGGGATGGCCGACGACCTCCAGAGGCTCGGCGACGCTTACTCAAGAATGGGTGAGCCGGACGCCGCCCTTGATTACTGGAAGCGCTCGGTCCGGATATACGCCCTGACCGGACAGAAACAGGAGACCGGGGCCGTCCTGCAGAAGCTGAAGGCGGAAGCGGCCAGGACGGGCGCCAGCCTCGACGTCGTCGAAGCATTCGTCAGAAATTGCCGGGAGGGCAGGGACCCGGACAGGCTCTGCAACTGACCGGCTTCCCGGGAGCATCATTGCAGCTGCCTGCGGAAAGAGTAAAAATCAATCTGGAATTTTTTTATCCTGAAGTAAAGCTTGTGCGCCTTTATGCCCAGCAGTCCGGCGGCTTTCAGGACGTTCCCGGACGTTCGCGCCAGGGCTTCCAGTATCCTCTGCCTGTTCAAATCGTTCAGCATTTTTTCCAGTGATTTCCCGCCTGCCGTATGCTTTTCATTTCGCACCGCGGCCGGCAGATGGATCGCGGCAATCTCGGAGTTTTCGCAAACCAGGCCGGCCCTTTCCATGCTGTTTTCAAGCTCCCTGACGTTACCGGGCCAGTGATAATTCAGAAGCATTTTTACAGCCCCTTCCGAAACGGAAAACTTCCTGCCGGGGAAATGTTTGGCCAGCAAATGCTCCGCAAGCGGGATTATATCCTCTCTCCTCTCCCGCAAAGGCGGCAGGACGATGGGGAACACGTTCAACCTGTAGTACAGGTCCTCCCGGAATTGTCTGGCCGCAACGGCTTTTTCGAGGTCCTTGTTGGTCGCAGCGACCACTCTCACGTCCGGCTTTATCGTCTCCGTCCCGCCGACGCGCTCAAATTCCTTTTCCTGGAGGACCCTGAGCAGTTTTGCCTGAGAATCGAGATCAAGGCAACCTATCTCGTCCAGGAAAACGGTCCCGCCGGCTGCCCTTTCAAACTTGCCGGTCCTGAAGGCGGCGGCGCCGGTAAAAGCGCCTCTTTCATGCCCGAAGAGTTCGCTTTCCATGAGGGAGCCGGGCAGTGCGGCGCAGTTGACGATTACCAGGGGAGAATGCGAGCGCTCGCTGTCGTAATGGATGGTCCTGGCGATCAGCTCTTTGCCGGTCCCGCTCTCGCCCCTGATCAGGACCGTCGCATTGCTGCGGGACACCCGGTACAGCATTTCGAACACGGCGCGCATCGGCTCGCTTTGGCCGATTATTTTCCTCATGCTGTATTTCCTCGCGATTTTTTTGCGCAGGGCCCGGTTGCTTTTTCGAAGCCTTTCCTGTTCGGCGCTGATTTCCTCCAGGTTGAGGACATTGCGGGCCAGCATAGCGGCTATAATCGAGAGAAAACTTTCCGCATGCTGCAAATCGTATTTTCGATCAAATACCCTGTCCACGCTCAAAGAGCCGATGACCTTGCCGGATTCCTTGATGGGGACGCATATGAACGAGCAATCCCGGCGGGCGGCCGGCAGTTTCCGGGCGGCCGTGCGGTTAAGGAAAAGAGGTTCGGCGCTGATCTTCGGGACTATCATGGACCTGCCGGTCTTGATGACGGAGCCGGTGATCCCCTCTCCCATATTGTAGCGGCCGCGCATGACCGCTTCGGGAGCGAGGCCGTACGCCGCTTCGATGCGGATTCTGGTGCGCTCCGGGTTGAGGATTGTGACCGTGCCCCTGCTCATTTCCATTGAATCGGAAAGCCTTGCAAGGACCCGGCAAAGGTTGCCCTTCAGGTTGGGCGTCTCGTTCAACAGCGCGCCGATATCCAGTAAAAGCTGCAGTTCCAGTGAGTCCATAATCTTTGCTGTAATGCGGCCGGGCTGCTCCGGAAGGAACACCGCGGAGCGGCCCGGCCGGCTGTTTGATTTAAAATGCAAATGTCAATCCCAGACCGCCGAAGAGGAAGCTGTCGTCGTTCCCGTTTTTGCTCCGGCCCTTGATTTCGTTTTTGGCGTCGGTGGAAAGCGGGAACGAATAGGAAATGGTCGGGGTCAGGGTCACAAATTTCGCCACGGCGATCGGCAGCGAAGCCGTGACCAGTCCGTCATGGAAATTATTGAATTTATCCGCAGTCGCCGCATGGCTGTCGTTGAACTTCGGGTACCCGATGTTCAGGGGATCTGCGGGGTCGGCGGATTCGCTCTTGAGATAGCTGCCGGATGCCGCCAGTTTCAGGGAAACCGCCTTGCTTAATTCAAATACGTGGGAGACGCCCAGCAGGAAATACCATTGATGGTAATGGTCCACCTCTTTGTACACGGTCAATGTCGGGGTGAGAATAGTGTTCAAACCGAGCGTCACATACACCTCCTGGGAATCCGGCGGCTTTGTCCCGCCCGGGCAGGCCGCGCCCAGGTTATAGTAAATATATCCCGCGCCGGCATTGACGATCCCGAAGGTCCTGGCATAGGCGAGGGTCAGGTCGGTTTCCGTCCATGTGCTCGAATACGTCTGTGAGCCCGGGGAATAAGGGTCCGTGTCCAGGTTGCCCCAGAAGGAGGCGCTGAAGCCCTTGTAGCCGGCTGTCAGCGACGGCTGGACCACCAGGCTGTTCTTGGTGTTCTCATATCCGCGCCAGACATACTTGCTCAGGAAATAAGTCGTGAAATCCAGGGCAGGCTTGTCCTCTGCGGGAGCGGCCGCCGCTGCCGGCGGTTTCTCTTCCGCGGCAGGCGCCGGGAAGGCTGCCGCCGCCAGAAGCGACAATATCAGAAAAGTGTAGAGTAATTTTTTCATCGTGGTTCTCCTTTAAACCGAAAATCTGCAGGCGCCAGCGGCGCCCTTGTGTTCATCTCAGATGTCTATTGCATCTTGTTTGGTGCAATCTGTTTGGTTTCTTTTTTCGAAACTGCCTGTAATCAATTTCGTATTTCCTGATCCTGCTGCCGATGACCCTCTCAGTGGTGCCCAGGACTTCGGCCGCCCGGGAACAGTTCCCGTTGGTCTTGCGCAAGGCGTCGGTTATCAGGAACCGTTCGTAAACCATCAGGTGATATTTGAGCGTGTTATGTTCGTTGCGCAGGTCTTTCATTGTTCAAGCCGGGATTGGCGGCCCCGGGGGAGGAGAGGACCGGGGCCGTCCGTCCCGCCTCCGTTAATCAGCCGATCGCCTTCTCGCCGCGCTCGCCCGTGCTGATCCTGACGGCCTCATCCAGGTCGTACATGAATATCTTGCCGTCCCCGATTCCCCCGGTCCGCGCCCCTTTTATGAGGGCCTCGATCGCGGGCTCCGCATAATCGTCGCCGACGCCTATTTCTATCTTGACCTTTTTGAGGAGGTTGCCGGACTCCCTGGCACCGCGATAGATTTCCGTAACTCCCTTCTGCCTTCCCCGCCCGAGGACGTTGGAAACGGTGAGCAGGTTGACCCCGACTTTCTCCAGCGATGCCATCACCTGATCGAGCATGTGCGGCTGGATTATTGCAGTTATGTATTTCATTGGTATCGCCTCCTATTCCAGAATCGTGTAAGCGGCTTCGCTGTGCTGCGTGAGGTCCAGGCCGATTGTCTCCTCCCGGGCGGTTACCCTGATGCCGATAAGCGCGTCAACGACCTTGAACAGGATGAACGTCGCAATAACTGCATATGCCGCGCATACCAGGAAAAAGACTCCCTGGACCATGAGCAGTTTGACATTTCCGAAGATGAGGCCGTCAGCGCCGGCTTCGTTCACGAGTTTGGAAGCGAATATGCCGGTAGCTATTGTCCCCCAGGTCCCGCCAACTCCGTGGATGCCGAAAACGTCGAGGGCGTCGTCGTACCCGAGTTTCTGTTTCAGCATTGTCACGGCAAAGAAACAGATCACGCTTACAACTATGCCGATGGGAATGGCGGAAAGGATGCTCACGAACCCGCAGGCCGGGGTAATGGCAACCAGGCCGGCCACCGCTCCTGTTACAACGCCGAGGACCGTGGGGGTGCCGTTGCGCTGCCATTCGAG
>JBDKTK010000149.1:0-5068 GCA_039680225.1 Syntrophaceae bacterium | reverse complement strand
GGGATAGTAGTAGAAGGAGATCATTGCCGCCCTGAGCGCCCGGCTCCCGGGGAAATGCAGCGGCGTAAGCGCGGGCTTGCCCCCGGGACGGTCCCCGCCGCTGTTGCTGAAATGGGGGAATTCAGATTGCATGGTTTTATCCCGTTAATCCTGCAAACTTCCGGTTACATTCCCTGAACCTGGGCAGATGGGAATCGGCCTGTTCCATTACCCGTTTGATTTCCCCGTCCGCCCCGGACAAAATTAACTGCATTCCATTGAGCTCCTCGGGGTCGTTCATCAGGTCGAAAATTTCGGTCCGGCCTTTCGCATCGCGGACGCACTTGTACCTGGCGCCGCGGACCGCGTACATGATCCTGTGGTAGTGCCGGAGCTGCCGCTTGAAATGGTCGATTTCCTTCCCGAAAGGCTTCATCAATTCCGAAACGGCATACTGCCCGGCCCTGTTCATCATCCTGCCGGAAATCAGGCTGTTGCCTTCGAGCTGGACAGGGATGCGCTCCCGGGGCACGCCGAGCGCGTCCGCGATGGTGGGGAAGATATCAGTGATCTGGACTATCCCCTCATGGTTGCCGCGGATGCCGAAGGAACCAGGGTACTTTATCATGAGGGGCACCCTGGTCAGGTGGTCGCAAAGCGCATACTTGTGCGACATCAATCCGTGCTCGCCCAGGTGGTCCCCGTGATCGGAAAGCACTATGAACATAGTGTTCTCCATCAGCCCCATCCCCTTCAGCGACCGGTACAGGCCGGACACCATGCTGTCCAGGTACAGGATAGAGCCGTCGTACAGCGATCTGAGGACATTGAAGTCACCCTCGTCCATGATCCGGGGGTCAAGGTAGAACCTTGTCCGGTCCTGGTTTACCACGGCCGGCCTTTTGCCGTTTCCGGCGCCCGCAAGAAAGCTGCTCCGGAAAGGCGAGGGCGGCCTGTACGGCAGGTGGGCCTCATCGTAATGGACGTACATGAAAAACGGCCGGGCGGCCCTTCCGGGACAAGGGGCGGCACTGCACCCGGAACTCCACCCGGAATTATACAGGAACCGGTCGATTTTTTTCCGGGAGGACGCCGCGCCCTGGTCGGAATTGCGCGTCGCCATCCAGTACAGTTCCTTGAAAAATTTCGTTTCGCGGACCCGGGACATGAGGCCGTGGCGCGGGGCGCAATTGCCCGGCCGGTCCTGGCCGTCTTTCGGCACAGGCCCCTTGTGGGACCATAAAATTTCCCGCACCAGCTTTTTGAACGATGACGGCTCGTCGTCCATGTGGAACTCCCCGAATCCCCGGTGCAGCCCGGTTACGGGAGAAACATCGTCCTGGTAGCAGATGCCGAAAGTGGCATATCCCAGGCCGGCGAGGAATTCCGCCAGGGTGATCAGCCCCGGAGTCAGCCTGTGCCCCTCGACGAACAGGCCGTGGGTTGAAACGTGCGTCCCCGTGAACAGCGAGGCATGGGCCGGAACGGTGGATATTGTCGTTGAGAAAGCGTTTTTATAGACGACGAATTCGGGGGCAAGCTCTTCCAGACCCGGGTTGGTGCGGCGGCCGTACCCGAACAGCGAACAGTTGGCGGCGCGGACGGAATCAAGGACGGCAATTACAATGTTAAACATATCAGTTCAATTCTCCGGGGCTTCCCCCAGGGTATGCAGATACAGCCGCTCGTATCTTCGCGCCATCCTTGCGGCGCTGAAGCTGAGCTCGAACATGTCCCGCGACTTCTTCCCGAAACGGGCGCGCAGATCGGCGCTGCTCAAAAGTTTCTCAAGTGCCGCAGCCATGCCGGCCGGGTCTTTCGCTTCAACCAGGAACCCGTTGCGGCCTTCGGCCATGACTATGGGGTTGTCGCCGACGCGCGTTGCCACGACCGGCTTTGCGCATGCCATCGCTTCCAGGATGACGATGGACATGGCCTCCCAGTTCGACGGCTGGAAGAACATATCGAAGCAGGGCAGCGCCCGGGCGGCCGCATTGGGCATCCTGCCCAGGAAGGCGACAACGTCGTCGAGGCCCATCTCGCGCTTCCTCCTTTCAAGGCCTTCCCGGAGGGGGCCGTCCCCGATAATCACGAAGACAAAATCGCTGCGCCTTTTTTTCAGCAGGGCGGCCGTGTCCAGCAGGTAAAACATCCCTTTCTGCTCGATCAGGTTGGCTATTGTGCCGATGACGGTCCGGCCCTTCACGAACCCGTTCAGCAGGCCGGGTTCCGGCGCGGGCCTGTAATCGATGCCGTTCCAGATCGTCTCCAGCCGGCAGTCGGGTATCCGGTACCCGGACTTTATCGTCTTGCCCTGTTCGTACCCGACGGCGACGAGTTTGTCGGCCACCCTCGCAGCCAGGGAATCCATTACCCTGTACCTGTATTTCACATGCGGGAAGTTGCCGTAGTGGAAAGTGTGGATGAATTTCATCCCGGGGTTGACGGCCTTGCAGAAGGAGCAATCAAGGAAGGCGGCGCGGCAGTGCGAGTGGATGAGGTCTATCCCGAAGCCCCTGGCATGTTTCAGGAGTTTCAGGCCGGCCATGTAATTTGCGGTGCGCGATCCGTTGCCGAGGGTGATTATCGCGCGGCCTTCGTCCGCCAGCTCGTCTCCGATCTTCCCGCGGTAGCGCAGCACGCAGACGTACACCTCGAAGAGGTCCCTGTTAATGTGCCTGCAGAGGTTGGCGATGACGACTTCCGCGCCGCCCAGGTCCAGGGCCGCATTGACGATCATGACTTTCCGCCTGCCGTTCGGTTCTTTCACGCGCTTATCTCCTTCAGGGTACCTTGAGTCGGGCGGGGGGCGGACACAGCCGGACGGGAAATTGCCGGGACAACTGTCATACCGCCATCCAGGGGATCGCCAGGCCCGTTTTGAAGAGCGGCATATCCATATAACGCGAGATCCTCAGCCTCTTGAGGCAGTATGGGTCCGGGATTCCGGCGCTCTCCAGCCCGTTGAAATAGGAGATCCCGAAAGCGTATCCCGCATCCCTGACCGCGCTCTTTACCCTCTCTCCAATGTATTCATGCTTGCCGCCCGCCGGGTAGGAAAAGGCGCATATCTCCGTCCCGAGTCTTGCTTCCAGCTCCTTTTTGGAGCCCTCGACCTCTTCGCGGAGCCTTGCGTCGCTGATGCGGGAGAGGATCGGATGGCTCGCACTGTGCGAGCCGATCTCCATTCCGCTTGCGGCCATGATTTTTATTTCATCCCAGTCCAGCATCATGCGGCTGCCCAGCCCGGGCGGGATGTCGACTTCCAGCCGCGCGAAAATAAGCGCTGCGAGCGATTCCCGCGCCCGCTCGTCGGGCCTGCGCAGTTCGTGGGTCAGGGAGTTTTTCGCCTTGACCCTGTCCGCGCCGGTTTGCAGACCGTATATGCCCAACCCGGCTTCCGTGAGGTCCAGCTTGTTTTTCCGGGTCTTTTTAACTGCGTATGCCAGCCGTTCGATCTCCATCAGGCGGCCGCCGATCAGTCCTGTAACGGGAAAGAATACGGCCTTGAGCCCGAACTTTTTGAGCAGCGGAAAGGCGACCGTGTAATTGTCCTTGTAGCCGTCATCGAATGTTATGATGATCGGGTTTTCCGGAAGGCCGCCATTGGCGCCATTAAGGCAGGCCTTCAGGCCGGAAAACGTGATTGCCCGGAAATTGCGGGAGATGAAATCCAGCTGTTTTTCAAATTCAGCGGAAAAGCTGCTGATATTCAATTCCTCGAACTGGAACCCGGGGCCGTAAATGTCAGTTTCCCCGATGACCCTGTGGTAGGCAAGGATGGGCAGGCGGCGCCCGTTGATGCGCCGCGCGGCTGCACACATCGCGCCGGTCAGCTGGAAAGCGTCAAGTGCCCTGCACAGATATTTTTTCTTGCCCTGCATTTTCGCCTGTTTTGTCCGTCTGGTCCGTCTGGTCAGTCCGGGCCGTCCGGTCCGCAGCGGCGCCACCGCTGCGGAGAATGGCCGGCGTTTGGATGTTTTTTATCCTTTTGGCGACTCTAAACGCGAAATAGACAGCGGGTTTTCTCCAGAATGGAGTGCTCAGCCAGAATGCAAGGGACGGCAGGTTTCCCAAATCCATATAAAAGCCCCTCCTGAACGCCCGGGCGGCATCCTTCCTGTTTCCACTTTTCAGGTAGGCAATCCCGAGCAGGTTCATCAGCTCCGAGTACCTCTTCCGAAACTGCTGCGCGGTCGGCTTCGAAAGCAGGCCGATGTCCCTCCTGTACGGTTCGAGGACGCGCGCCACATCCAGGATCAGGTAATCCATACGTGAGCTGGTCAGCTGCCGGGAGTGCCGCCTGTAGCCGACCAGAGGCACGTCGATGCAGGCCATATCGCAACCCCGGGAGAGCCTCAGCCAGTAATCGTAATCTTCCTGGGTCCTCAAGTCCTCGCGGAAAAACCCGGTATAATCGATACATTCCCTTCTGATCATAATTGAGCATGTAGCTATCAGATTTCCGAACAGGATGGATTCAAAGATATTGCCCTTGTAGACGAAGCAGCCCAGGCCGTTGTACGATAAAGGGGATTTTTCGCGGAAAATCTCCTCCAGTCGCCCGCCTTTTTTGCGAAAGATCGGATATATGGACCTCATGCCGTCTTCCTCGATGATGCCGAGCCTGTCGAATGTGCGAAAGTTGCTGAAGATTGCGCCGACCCCGGGGTTATTGAGCAGGTAACCCAGCTTCATTACCAGATTGCCCTCGAACCAGACATCATCGCCGTCCATGAAGGCAATGAACTCTCCCTTCGCCCTTACCAACCCGGAATTGCGGGCCGCCGACGCCCCCCGGTTTTCCTGGTGGAGGTAGGTCAGCCTGTCCTGGTAGGGCATTATGATCCTCTTCGTGTTGTCCGTGGAACCGTCGTCGACGACGATTACCTGGCAGGAACACAGGCAATTCCTGAATACGGACTCCAGCGCCTCGGCGATATAAGGCGCATTGTTGAATGTGGGTATGATTACGCTGACCAGAGGATCGTTCATATCAACTCTTTAAAAACTCTTTCCCGGCCCGGCCGCCGTTTCGGGAAACCTCCATTTACGGAACTTCGCGGGGACGCCCGCTGCAATTGAATAG
>JBDKTK010000148.1:0-7655 GCA_039680225.1 Syntrophaceae bacterium | reverse complement strand
CGCCCGTCTGCCGGGATATGAAGCTGATTGCCTGGGAGACATTTTCCCTCGTCGCCTGCACCGATTCCTCGGCAAACAGCGCGGAGCCCCCCGAGAAGAGCAGCACGTTGAATCTGTCGGTGTTGCGCAGGTTCCCCACGAGGTCTCTCATCAGCTTCTTGGATATCTCCAGCGGGAAACCGTACATCGAGCCGGAAACATCCACGATGAATATGTATTCGCGCGGAGGTATGGCAGCGGCCGTGACGCGCCTGGGGGGCTGGACCATCAGCAGGAAGAAGTTCTCTTTGGGCCCTTCATACAGCAGCAGGCCGGACTGGATGCCGTCCCCCGCCAGGCGGTAGCGCAGGATGAAGTCCTTCTTGCCCGCTGCCGCATCCGGGCCGTCCAGGCTGATGAGGGCCGTGGAGGGCTCCCGGAAGTCCGCCTTGATCTTATGTGATGGGGATGAGACGTCTTTTACCGGCATGCCCGCCTTGATCGAGGCGGCGATGTCGAAGGTAAAATTGGGGTTTTCCCCCTCGTGCAGGTAGGGGTTCTCGAGCCACCGGGCCGTATCGGGGGCGCCTTGGGCCGGCTGGTTCGAATAGCGGGGGCCGACGACCGTCGGGTAGGCAAATTCGTAAATCCCGTCCGTGGGGACGAGCAGTTCCGTGTATTTAAGTTCCACTTTGATTTCGTCTCCGGGCATAATGTTCCCCACGTTCATCTGGAAAACATTGGGCCGCTGCTGTTCGAGCAACGATGCGCTTTTGCCCTGCTGAAGGGCCTGCTCGTATTCGCGCCGCGCGTCCTCGCGCTTGTTGACTTTCGCCTCGATGACCCGTTCGCCGATGGTCATCTTCATCCCGTAGACGGCGGCCCTGGTCGAGGCGGGGAAGATATAAATCGCCTCAAGGGCCTTTTTGCCCTCGTTGCGGTAGACCTGCGAAACGCGCACGTCGGCGATGACCCCGGAGATGGAGACGTCGGCGGAAGTCGCTTTCAGCGGCAGCCTGTCCAGCGCGGGGTCGTCGCTTTGGACGAAAAAGTAGGGGGAGAGGGTCTTGTCGGCGGACTGGCCGGGGGAAACCTCCGGCTGGGAAATCGCCGGGACCCGGGTCAGGGAGATTAAAACTGCAACCATGAACAAACACGCGGCCGTTTTTAAAAAGATTTTAACCGTTCGCATCGCAACCTCCTTAAGGCAGTTTTGGTATTTTGTGAGGTTAGACAATGGAGCGGGGAAAAAGTTCCGGGGAGATGAAAAAAAATTTGATACTGGGCTGTATGTCATTCCAGCCCTCGATTAAAAAAGCTTCGAGGGCTGGCTGCGGCGGGAATCCGGAATTTTATAAAAAGCCTCAGCGGGCCTTTTCATCGG
Source organism: Syntrophaceae bacterium (assembly GCA_039680225.1). Taxonomy (GTDB): domain Bacteria; phylum Desulfobacterota; class Syntrophia; order Syntrophales; family UBA4778; genus JBDKTK01. The sequence goes on along the minus strand of JBDKTK010000148.1, from coordinate 6,292 downwards.
CTTGAGGGGTGGGGGATTCGATGTTTATCGAAAGGCGGACAGTTCCTGTCCCCGCCGGGGGGGACTGGGCCGGAACGGACCGGACCTCCCCGAAACGGGCAAGCCTTGCGGAGATTTCCGCGATTTTTTCCGTCTGCACGTCGGCGGTTATGATGCCGGCCGCAGGAAAGACAGCAATATTTCCGGCATTGAATTCCCGCAGCAGCGCCCTGATATCTTCCATCGCGGTTTCCGGCGCATGCGGGCTCAACCTGATCAGGAAAGAAGGCGCTGACCGGGCCAGGCTGTATGAGCCGGCCGCTGCCGCCCCGGCTGGGGCGGGCTTGGGAGTCCTGGCCTTTTTCCGGGCCGGGGAATCAAAAGAGCGGGGCGCCTCTTCCTGCTCTTTCTTTCCCTTTTCGACTGCGGTTCCTGCCCGGTCAAGGCGGGAACTGTATGTCTCCATCATTTTTCCCCTTTGAGCTTCGATGCCGGCATAGTCGACTGATGGAGAAGCCGGGTGTGCCTGTTGTTTTGCCGGGGCAGCGGCCCGCTCCGCAGCGTTTTCTCCCAAGGGCGGCGAGGGTCTGGCTGCGGGTTCCGCCATGCTCCTGACGGGCTCGTCCTTCTTTAACTGTTGCCTGGCAGCCGGCTCGGTTTTCTGCTGTTCGGAAGGCGCGGCCGGAATGGGCGCCTTTTTCAAAGTTGCTTTCGGAGCTGCCGAAGCCGGGGCGGCGGCGCTGTCCGTTTTACCTGCAACTTCAGCAACCGGGGCGGGGGCGGGCGCGGGGGCAAGGGTGGTTTTCACCTCCGGTTCAACCGCCCGGAATACCTGGATGGCAATTATGACGACCACCGCCGTGGCAAGCGCCTGCACCGGCAGTTTTATGTGAAGGGGCTGAAATACCTTTTGCCAGAAGGTCCTCCTGCCGTGCTCCTGTCTGACGCCCTGCATGATCTTCTGTTCAAACCAGGGGGGCGGATCGATTTCTTCGAGCCGGCCAAGCCAGCCTTTCGTTTTTCTCAAGTCCTCAAGCGCCCGGGCGCACCGGGGGCAGGACGCCAGGTGGTCTTTAAATTCCCGGAGTTCGTCGCCGGACAACCCGTTTTCCACGGAAGAGTTCAGTTTGTCTTCAAACCGTTTGCATTCCATCAGAACACGCCCCCGAGTTTCTTTTTCAGGCACTCTTTCATGCACTCGCGCGCCCTGAACAGGCGGGATTTGACGGTCCCTTCCGCCAGGCCCAGAATTTCGCCGATCTCGGAATATGAGTGCTGCTGTATATCCCTCAGGACCATTACTTCCCTGAATTCCGGCTCGACAGTGCCGATACAGGCCTGGACGGCCGCCTGGATTTCTTTGTTGCCGAGCTGTTCGAAAGGGGACCTCTCAGAGGAGGGTATGTCACCCGGGGCGTTGTCTTGCCCCTGTCCGCCTGCTGCATCAAGGGATACCGTCCTGGACTGGACGCCCTTTCTCTGCTTGAGCCTGTTCCTCGCGTTGTTCATTACTATGCCGGTCAGCCATGTCGGGAAGCCGGCCTCCCCGCGGAAACCTTTCAGGGCCTTGAACGCGGAAATGAACGAGTCCTGCACGATATCGCAGGAATCTTCATAGTCCCCGCACATCCTGTAGGCGACGTTGAGCATCCTTTTCTGGTATCTCCGGACCAGTATTGAGAATGACTCGATGTCGCCGCCGCGCACACGCGCGACGACATCGCCGTCCCCGATGTCTTCCGGGGCCGCGCCTTTCTCTGGTTCATTAGACAATCCGGATGCGCGATTTGTTCCCATTTTCTGAAAGGGAGCAGTAGCATAGAGTAAGTGCGACTTCAACAAAGTTTACTGTTATCCTTAAATCCCGCCCTTGAAAAATCAGTCCTGATCAAGGGCATCGGCCCCTCGATTCACCCCCAATCAGCCCATATTTCCCCCCAAACATTTTCCCTGTACCTTGTGTGCGAAATCGCAGGGGCGGCAGGCACTTATGAAATTCTGCCCGAAAAAATCAAGAGAGATTCCTTGGTTCATTCGCGCGGACAAAGAACGAGAGGGCTTGAATCTTCGCAAGTGCATCAAAATTGAAAAAAAGGAAGAAAATAAAAAAGCCGCCCCTCTTCCCCGGAGGAAGTGAATGCCCGTACTACGCGGACGGCAACTGCTGCGGGGAAGTGAAGAACGGAGTCCCGGGCCTTTGCAAATCTCCGGCCGGCCCCGGAAGGAAGTGTCTTCTGGATGATATGGGTCCCCGGGGAATTCGGGTGGAGGGGATTATTATTTAGAGATCTTGCGGACACAAAAATGACTTTTGAATGAGGCTGCCCTGCTTTTCCGTTCAGCGGAAGAGCAACCCGAAGCCGGTCCTCTACTTGAACGAGGCTAAAGATTCTTTGGCCCTGTTCAGGAAGGGACCGGCTTTGCATTTCTCAAACACGGCGATTGATTTTTCAATGCAGTCCCGGCCCTTCTGGAGCTGCCCCCTGGACCCGTACAGGTATCCTAAATCGTACCAGGCCTGTCCTAGGATGCTCATTGCGCCGATCTCGTCCGAGACCTCGACGGCCTTGAGGAAATGAAATTTAGCCTTTCGGAAAGCAGACGGGACGGTCTTGATCAGGAAGCCGAAATTTTTAACGATAAAGGAAAAACTTATCTTGGTTCCTCCTTCCGCACCGGGGACGAGCTGGGAATAGATCTGCCCGAGAAGATGGTTGCATACGGCGTAGCGGTATTTCAATTTGCTGTCGAGGTACTCCCGGGACACTTCCTCTATCATCGTAATCCCCCTTTTGAGGTCGCCGTTGATGACAGTTATGATCCCCGTGTACAGCTTGGCTACCGTGCCGTGGGGAAATGAATGGCACGAGCCGGTCATTACAGTCAATTCGTCGAGGATTTTTTTTGCTTCCTGGTATTTGCCTGCGGAGACATAGGTCATCCCCAGCAAGGTTGTCGCCGTTATTTTTATCAACGGGTCCAGGGCAAACCGGTAGGATTTTTTTATATTATCGATTGCCGAGGGGAAATCCCCGGCTACAAGATCGGAGAACGTGAGGCACAGGTAGCCGTCGGACAGGCATTCCCGGCGCGAATGCCTGTTGGCGAAATCGATTATCAGTTCCCCAGTTTCCCTGGATTCCACGACGTCGCCCCGGAAATACCGGGCAAAACCGATGTAAAACGAGACATGCCGGAAGAAGTCCGGGTCGGTTTTGTACATCGCAAGTTCCTGGGCTTTCCTGCCGCACTCAACGGCTTCGTCGAGCATGCCGAGATCGTTGTAGCACCAGGGGAGAAAGGTGTATGCAGAGCTTATGACCTTTTCGCTGCCGGTCCGCTCGCCTGTTTCAAGGGCCCTGGTCAGGTACGAGAGCGCCTCGGTCATGTTGTTGCTCCAGTTCAGGGCCGCACCGAGCCGGGCATAGAACATCCCCGTCCTCTCTTCATCTCCCAGAAAGACGACCAGGGATTCATGGCTTTTCAGCAGGTCTATGAGTTCGAAGAAATGGCAGCGGCGGTAAAAAATCACAGCCCACTCGAGCAGCACGTCGACGAGGAACTCGGTCTCTGCCCTGGACCGCCCGGAAATGCCCTTGAGGATTTCAAAGGCCTCCCTGTAATGCTGGTGGGCCTCATCCAGGGCGTACCTGGCCAGGCTCTTCCCCGCGGACTTGACGAGGTATTCGACAGCTTTCCGGGAGGACTGCGCCTGGTTGTAATGAAAGGCCAGCGACTCGTAAAAATCCGGGAGCCTCTGCTGAAAAACGTCCTCCATGACCCGGCCTATTTTCTCATGCATCTTCTGCCGGTCTTTTTTCAGGAGGCCGCTGTAAACCACTTCCTGGGTGATGACATGCTTGAAAATATATTCCCTGTCCGTGGCGCCTGCCTTGGGCTGGACCAGGTCAAGCCGCTCAAGCGCAGCGAGGCTTGAATCAACCTTGTCCTTGAGGTCCGTCGTCCGCTTCAGGATATCGTACATGAACGACCGGCCGATGACCGAAGCCTCCTGGAGGACCTTCTTTGCCGCCGGGCCCAGCCGGTCAAGCCGGGCAGATATCAGCCCCTGCACGTTGGGCGGTATGCTTTCCGGTTCGATGGGCTTGTTGAGGGCCCATATGCCGCCCCTGTTGACCAGGACATCGGTATCGAGCAGGGAGAAAATGACCTCCTTGAGGTAGAAGGGGTTCCCTTCCACCTTGCCGTGGATGAAATTTCTCAGTTCGGCGGGAATGGATTTCGACCTCAGGATGGATTCCACCATTCTCTGGGAATCTTCAGGCGACAGGTCCTTCAGGATGATTTCCCGGGTCTGCTCCTGCGGAAATAAGTTGGGCGCAGGCCTGTAGACGCACAGGAACAGGGCCGGGTTCCTCTGGTTGAAAAGGATGCCCCGCAACAGTTCGAGCGAGGAAGGGTCGGACCAATGGAGGTCCTCGACGCAGATCACGGCCGGCCCTAAACGGCACAGCCCGGCGATCAATTCGTGCACCGCCCCGTGCAGGCCGGCCTTCCAGGCTTCCGGGCTGACCTGGCCGAACTCGGGGTACTGGATGGAATAAAGACCGGCGACAAACCGGATAATGTCCTCATTGTTTCCCACCAGGGACCTTGCCGATAATTCAACTCTTTCTTTTATCTTTTCAAGCAGGTCGCCCTCTTTGATGTGCCACGCGCGGCTCAGCAGGTTCGTCAGCGGGTAATAAGGGGTGTTCTGGGTATAGGCGTAACAATGCCCTTCGAACCAGCGGACATCGCCATCCGCCAGGGAGGATTTGAACTCCTCGACGAGCCGGCTTTTGCCGGTTCCCACGTCGCCGATTATCGAGATGACCGAAACGGTTCCCCTTTTCAGGTATTCAACGGCTTGCGCCAGCAGGGCCATTTCCGCATCGCGGCCGATCAGCTCCGAGTTCAGCTCTGCGTGCCTGTGGGTCTTTATCGGCTCCTGCCTGGCTTGGAGGACCCTGTAAAGCTGCAGCGGCTCCGTCTTGCCCTTGACAGTTGCGGGCTCCAGTTTTTCAAAATCGAAATATCCTTCCGCCTGCCTGTAGGTTTCCGGCCCCACGACTATCTGGTCCATTTTGGCGAGGCCGACCAGGCGGGCGGCCACATTGATTGTATCTCCAAGCACGCCGTGGGTGCCGTCCTTCAGCGATACTTCCCCGGTCACGACGAGGCCCGTGTTGATGCCGGTATGCATCGCCACCGGCTGTCCTGCCTTGCCGGCAAGGATGCTTGATGTCCTGATGGCCTCATGGATTTCCATGGCCGCCCTGATCGCCCTTACCGGGTCGTCCTCGTGGGCCTCTATGGCACCAAACAGGGCCATCGTGGCATCGCCGATGGACTTTTCCACAAATCCCCCGTATTTGACTATAACCCTGGCCGACTCTCCCAGAATGCCGGTCATTAATTCCTTCAATTCTTCAGGGTCGAGCCTGCCGGATAATAACGTATACCCGGACAGGTCGCAGAAGAGGGCGGTGACGAATTTGCGCTCGCCTTCCGTGGCGGAGAGGGAGGGGATATTTCCCCGGATCAGGATATCGGCGACGCTTTTGCCGCAATGGTCGCAGAAATTTGCCTGGGAAGGGATTATGTGCCCGCATTGAACGCATTTCCGTTCGAGCGCCGTTCCGCAATTCAGGCAGAAATTCGCAGAATCCCGATTCTCAAATTTGCATTCCGGGCACAACACCATGTCAGAACCTGTTCAGTATGGAGGCTCTCTAAAAAAGTTGGTAACAAAACTGCGCGATAAATAAGTGTGTGGGTGGTTTTGCTAATTATATAAAAGGTTTATAGACAGATTGTCAAGAATATTGTAGATAAATTGATAAATGTTTGTTCTTTTGATTGTGTTTGCGGTATGGCACGATTCACCCGGAACCGGCTATGATTGGGAAAAATGGCAAGGTCCGTCCTGTTTCATTTCCGATTTTCTTGACGGCCGCATTTGCTCTGACTGGATTTACGTTTGTCTTTTATCCTGTAGTGAAATTTGTAGTTTTTTGATCCGGCCCATGCCATATATTTTGTAATTGCGGCAAAGGACACATCCGGAAAACGGATCAGGGAGCGGAAATGAAGGATATCTACAGAAGACATACAATGGATGAATACAATCCGAAACTCGCCCGCTACAACGAAGTGAAAGATGAAATGGAAACAGGGGACCTGCTCCAGTGGAAGACGAACACCTGGCTGATGGCCGTCTACAGGTTTCTTATCAGCTCAAAGGTGAACCATTCATCCCTGATATTGCGCCTCCGGGACTATGAAGCCATTGACGGGAGGAGGTTTACGA
>JBDKTK010000147.1:0-17227 GCA_039680225.1 Syntrophaceae bacterium | reverse complement strand
TGCTCAGAGTGAAAACGGAGCTTATTGAAATTCTTGCAAGACATACGAATCAACCTAATGAAAAAATCGCCGTGGATACCGAACGGGATTACTTTATGACTGGAGAGCAAGCCAGGGAATACGGCATCATAGATGAAGTCATTTCCAAAAGGGACGTTGCAAAATAAATAGAGGTGTCTAATGGCAAAAAGATACAGAGACAGTGAAGGCACCAGGGGCATGCTTTTCTGCTCTTTCTGCGGAAAAACGCAAAACGAGGTCAGGAAGCTCGTGGCCGGGCCTTCGGCATACATCTGTGACGAATGCATCGAACTGTGCAGGGGCATAATCCAGGAGGACACCGATGTTCAAAAGGTGGAGGAATCCCGTAAAAGGATCCCCGAACCCAAGGACATAATGAGGTTCCTCAACCAGTACGTGATCGGGCAGGAGAGGCCCAAGAAGATCCTTTCCGTTGCCGTTTACAATCACTACAAGCGCCTGTTCTCCACGCTCGACCTTGACGGCGTCGAAATGCAGAAGAGCAACATCCTGCTGATCGGGCCGACAGGTTCCGGCAAGACGCTGATGGCCAAGACGCTGGCCAAGATGCTCGACGTCCCGTTTGCGATAGCGGACGCCACCGCCCTGACGGAGGCCGGCTATGTCGGCGAAGATGTCGAAAACATAATCCTCAGCCTGCTGCAAAACGCGGATTACGACGTGGAGCGCGCCTCCCGTGGGATCGTCTATATTGACGAGATCGACAAGATCTCGAAAAAGTCGGGCAGCCCCTCGATAACCAGGGATGTATCGGGGGAAGGCGTCCAGCAGGCCTTGCTGAAGATAATTGAAGGGACCCTGGCCAATATACCGCCCAAAGGCGGGAGGAAGCACCCCCAGCAGGAATTCATTCAGGTCGATACCACGAATATACTGTTCATCTGCGGCGGCGCCTTCATCGGATTGGAAGATATAATCGAGAAGAGGACCGGGATCAATTCCGTAGGATTCGGGGCGAGGATCAGGAGCAAGAAAGAGAAGAGGATCGGCGAGATCCTCTGCGAGGTCCAGCCCGAAGACCTGCTGAAATACGGCCTGATCCCGGAATTTATCGGGAGGCTGCCGGTACTGGCCACGCTCGACGAACTTAGGGAAGAGGACCTGATCAGGATACTTGTTGAGCCGAAGAACTCCATAATCAAGCAGTACAAGAAGGCATTTGAGCTTGAGAATGTAAAACTGAAATTCACGGACGGCGCATACCGGGCCATCTCCAGGATGGCCATCCAGAGAAAGTCCGGGGCCCGGGGGCTCAGGTCGATCCTGGAAAACGTAATGCTCGACGTTATGTACGATATTCCGTCGAGGAATGATGTGAAAGAATGCATTATCAATGAAGATGTCATTCTAAAAAAAGAGACGCCGATTCTGCTCTTTGAAAAGAAGACTGAGACGGCTTGATTAGAGACAGGAAGAGAATGTTTAATTTCAAGAAAAGCACTGAAACTGAAACCAAGGGGATCATCATCCCTGTATTGCCGCTGCGCGATGTCGTGGTGTTCCCGTACATGATAGTCCCGCTGTTCGTGGGAAGGGAAAGGTCCGTCAGCGCGCTCGAATCCGCGATGAAGATGGACAAGGGGATATTCCTGGCTGCGCAGAAGAACGCGCAGAAAGACGAGCCGACGGAAGACGATATTTACCGGATCGGCACCATCGGCACTATAATCCAGCTCCTGCGCCTGCCGGACGGGACGGTCAAGGTCCTGGTGGAAGGCAAAAAGCGGGCGCGGATTAGGGAATACGTGCCCAACCCGGATTTCTATCTCGTGAATATCGAGGAAATAGACGAACCGAATTCCGGTATAACCGCCCAGACCGAAGCCCTGATGCGCAGCGTCAACGAGGCTTTTGAGAATTATTCCAAGCTGAGCAAGAAAGTTCCGCCGGAGCTTGTAAGCACAATATCGGCGACCAACGAACCCGGAAAGCTCTCGGACACGATCGCCTCCCATCTGAGCATCAAGATGGAAGACAAGCAGAAGATCCTGGAAATCTCGGATGTGGCCGAAAGGCTCGAGAGGATTTACTCGCTGCTTATCTCGGAGACCGAGATCCTCGAGATCGAGGAGAGGATCAAGAGGCGCGTCAAGAAGCAGATGGAGAAGACCCAGAAGGATTACTACCTGAATGAGCAGATGAGGGCCATTCAGAAGGAAATGGGCGAGAAAGACGATCTGAAGGGCGAGATTGAAGATCTCGAGAAAAAGCTCAAGGCAAAAAAGCTCTCGGAAGAGGCTCACAAGAAGGTCAAGCACGAGATCAAGAAACTCAAGATGATGGCGCCGATGTCGGCGGAAGCGACCGTGGTCAGGAATTACATAGACTGGCTGCTCGACCTTCCGTGGCAGGACAAGACCGAGAACAAGTTCACGCTGAAGGAATCCGAGGGAATCCTTGAAGACGACCATTACGGATTGAAAAAAGTCAAGGAGAGGATCCTTGAATACCTGGCCGTCCAGAGCCTGGTGAAAAAGAACAAGGGCTCGATCCTCTGCCTGGTCGGCCCTCCGGGAGTCGGCAAGACGTCGATTGCGAAATCAATCGCCCGTGCCACGAACCGGAAGTTCGTCCGGCTTTCGTTGGGCGGGCTGCGCGACGAGGCCGAGATCAGGGGCCACAGAAGGACATACATCGGAGCATTGCCGGGCAAGATAATCCAGCTTTTGAAAAAAGCCGGGTCAAATAACCCCGTGTTCTGCCTGGACGAAATCGATAAGCTTGCTTCGGATTTCCGGGGCGACCCTGCATCGGCGCTTCTTGAAGTGCTTGATCCGGAACAGAATAACGCATTCAATGACAATTACCTGGAAGTGGATTACGACCTGTCCGACATCATGTTCATTACAACGGCAAACGTCCTGCCCACAATACCTGCGCCACTGCAGGACAGGATGGAAGTGATCAGGATTGCCGGGTACACCGAGCCTGAAAAGCTCAATATCGCGAAACGGTTCCTTGTCAGCAAGGAACTGGAGGCCAACGGCCTTAACGGCGAAAACGTGATTTTCACGGAGGGCGCGCTCCTGGCCATAATCAGAAGCTACACCCGGGAAGCCGGCGTCAGGAACCTGGAGAGGGAAATAGCGTCGATCTGCCGGAAAGTCGCCAGGGAGATAGTCACCAACGGCAACAAGGGCAAGGTCAGGATCACGTCGGGCGTCATGGACAAATACCTGGGAGTGCCGAGATTCAGACACGGCGAAACGGAGGGCAAGGACTCGATCGGCCTGACCATCGGCCTGGCCTGGACGGAGGTGGGGGGCGAGTTGCTGCCCATTGAAGTTTCGATTATGAAGGGCACGGGCAAGCTCACACTCACGGGGAAACTCGGGGACGTCATGCAGGAGTCGGCCCAGGCCGCTTTCACATACGTCCGTTCAAGGGCGGACCTGTTCCAGCTGCCCGAGAACTTCTACAAGGAGCTCGACGTCCATGTGCACGTGCCGGAGGGCGCAATCCCGAAGGACGGCCCGTCGGCGGGCATTGCCATGGCGACCGCAATCACGTCGGCCCTGACCCAGCGCCTTGTAAGAGGCGATGTGGCCATGACGGGCGAGATCACCCTGAGGGGAAGGGTGTTGCCGATAGGCGGACTCAAGGAAAAACTGCTTGCCGCGCACCGGGGCAACCTGAAGCTGGTAGTCATCCCCAAGGATAATGAGAAGGACCTCGTGGATATTCCGCGCAATGTCCTCAAGGCGCTCAAGATCATCCAGGTCGAGAATGTGGATGAAGTTCTCAAGGTAGCGCTCCTGCCCGCGGAGGGTGAAACACTGCCGACACCGCCTCCTTACGAGGAGCAGCAGTTCGGCGCCGGAGTCTCGGAATTTCACTGATATCAAGGGCTCTAAAGGATTGAGAAAAAGCAATTTTATTGCTTGACAATTTTCGCAGTCCTGTGCAGAATCAGTGCCCTTCGAGACCGGGGGCGGATAGCTCAGCTGGGAGAGCGCCACGCTTACACCGTGGATGTCACAGGTTCAAGTCCTGTTCCGCCTACCATAAATGTAAATATGCGGGGTCGTAGTTAAGTCGGTTATAACGCCGGCCTGTCACGTCGGAGGGCGTGGGTTCGAGTCCCATCGGCCCCGCCATAAATAGAAAGGGTTAACTCCGGTGAGTTAACCCTTTTTTTATATTCCCTCTCACCCCGGCCCTATTCCACCAGGGGCGAGGGAGATCAGGGGAAAGGGTCAGACGGCAGGCGCGGCCTACTTGAGTATTCGTGCTATTTCCCGGGCGTAATAGTCCGTAAGCTTGGCCGAGCGCAGGAAATCAAGTTCCAGATTATCCTTGTAGATGCTGGCCTTGATGAGCAGTTTCCCCGGTTGCGGCGCGGCTGCCTTTATAACGGTCGTGCACATAAGCGGGCCCCACAGGCTCATCTCCGCGGCGGACATGAACTGCGATTCGATCGTGGATATTTTTCTTATGACGGGCTCGTAAGTGGACCTCCGGGGACGGGTTTCAATATAACCTGTTGCGGGATTGACATGCTCGATGGCATAGCCCTCCGCTTTGAGGAAGTCCGCGATCCTGCGGCACGCATCGGACCGGGCGGCATTGATGGAAATGGTGATGCCTTCATCCGCCGTTCTTTTTTGTCCGGCGGCGCAGGACATCAGCAGCCCGGCGCAAAGCAGAAAGATAAATAGTTTTTTCATCAGAAGGATTCTCCCGGCGAGGATGTTTGTCACTCATACCATTTCCGCCCCGGCTTGAAAAGGGCGCGCCGCACGGCGGTGAAAATACGGGAGGAGGCTTGCCTTTTGGCCATCCCTGATATAAAGTTCGAAAAAAATGGAGGTTTTAAGTGAGGATCACGGACGGCACGGAAAAATGCCTCTTCTGCGGAAAGAATGATTCCGTTATTTACTGCGACGGCTGCGGGATCCCCCTGTGCAGGGACTGCCGGAAATTCGATTTGTGGGGCTACGGGTGCGGGCATGTGGACACAAAGGCCTTCTGCCCGAAGTGCGCGGTTGATGAAAAGATAAACCCCTACGGGGGAGTTATTGAATAATATGAAATACGAAGGCATGATAATACGCCCGCCCAGCGAGGCGGCGAGCCTCCTCGTGCAGGTCACGGTGGGCTGCTCGCACAACAAGTGCACGTTCTGCCGGGCATACAAGGAAAAGAAATTCCGCATCAAGACTGACGCGGAAATCGAAGAGGATATAATCGAGGCATCGCATTACCGCAGGATCGATAAAGTCTTCCTGTGCGACGGAGACGCACTGATCATCCCCCAGGAAAGGCTCAAGGGGATTCTCCTCAAAATAAAAGAGAACATCAGGGGCCTGCAGAGGATCGGCGTTTACGCCAATGCGAAAAGCATCCTCCGCAAGAGCGTTGCCGACCTGGTCGAACTCAGGGAGGCGGGCCTCGGGATAATTTACCTCGGCATTGAGTCGGGAAACGATGAAGTCCTGAAAAGGGTGCAGAAGGGCTCCGACCGGGCGAAAATGCTGGAAGCGGGCCGGAGGGTGAAGGAGGCCGGGATAGCCCTGTCCGCCACAGTTTTGCTCGGCATAGCCGGTGTTGAACAAAGCCGCGAGCACGCGCTGGATACGGCGAAATTGCTCACGGAGATAGACCCTGATTTCGTGGGAGCGCTGACCGTGATGGTCGTCCCGGGGACCCCGCTTTACGAGGAACAAATGAGCGGCAGCTTCAGGCTGCCCGGCAAGTTCGGCCTGATCGCCGAACTGGGCATCATGATCGCGAATTCTGAATTTACAAATTGCTTTTTCACGAGCAATCACGCCTCAAACTACCTGCCGGTCCGGGCGAAGCTCCCGGAGGAAAAGGAGCAGGTCCTCAGCCTTATCGAAAATGTGATCCGCATTGGAGATCCGGGCATCCTGAAACCGGAATTTTTAAGAGCGCTTTGAATTAAAAGGAGACGAGAGCCATCAGCCGGTTGACGACATGGTTAAGGGATTTTTTCGGGCTCAGCTTCAGGGACGAACAAGCCAGGCTTGAAAAGGAAATCCAGACAATAATCGACGAGGGCGAGGAAAGCGGCCTCATCGACGAGCATTCCGGGCAGATGATCCAGAGCATCCTGGAGTTCCGGGAGACCATCGTCCGGGAAGTGATGATACCGCGGACCGAAATCGTGGCAATCCGCAGCGACTGCCCCATCGAGGAGATCACGAAGACAATCGCGGAGCACGGCCACACGCGCATCCCCGTTTACCAGGAGAGCATCGACAACATAATAGGCATCCTGAACGTCAAGGACCTCCTGAAGTACTGGTCCCGGCTGATCACGGAAGAGGAGCTTGTCTCCGTCCTGCAGAAACCGTACTACATCCCCGAGACCAAGAACATCCACCTGCTCCTTTCGGAATTGAGGTACCGCAAATACCACATGGCGATCGTGATTGACGAGTACGGCGGGACTTCCGGCCTGGTGACTCTTGAGGACCTGCTGGAAGAGATCGTGGGCGAGATACACGACGAGCATGACACGGCGGAGCAGGAAATAATGCCTTTGCCCGACGGGTCCGTCCTGATCGACAGCCGCATTGAGATTGAGAAAGTCGAGGAGTATTTCAACATCAAGATACCGGAGGGCAAATTTGAAACCCTTGCAGGTTTCATCCTGTTCCTGATCAAGAGGATACCGGCTGCGGGAGAGACGATCCCCTATGAAAACCTGGAAATCACCATCGATTCCGCGGACGAGCGGAGCATCAAGAAAGTGAAGATCAGGAAAAAAGTTCAAGAGGCCGCGCCGGCAGTTCAATGAAATCGGTTACCCAAAAATGCAAACGGGAAGGCAACAGGGACGCCAGGGCCTGGGGCGCCGCGGCCCTGAGCGGTTTGCTCCTGTTCCTGTCTTTCCCGAAATTCGGATTCCATCTCACGGCCTGGATCGCCCTGGCGCCGCTCTTTTACGCGCTCAACAGGGCCGGGGGGATCAAGGATGCGCTGAAACTGACTTTTGCGGCCGGCATGATTTTCAATGTCGGGATCGTGTACTGGATGGGCATAGTGGTGGTCAAGTACGGCTACCTCCCCGTTTACATGGGCGTGCTCGCGGTGGCTGCGATTTCCGCCGCCCTGGCAGGCTATCTCTCCTTATTCGGCGCAGGGGTCTATTGGCTGAAGAGGGCGGGCGTCCCCGAATTCGTTGCCGCGCCCCCGCTCTGGGTCGTCGTGGAGTTTGCGAAGTCCAACCTCTTCACGGGCTTCCCGTGGGAAAACCTCGGCTATTCGCAAATCGGCAACCTGGGCCTGGTCCAGACGGCAGATTTATTCGGAGTGTACGGAATCAGTTTCCTGATTGTGCTGGTGAACGCGCTCCTTTACCGCGCCTATGAGTGCGCCCCCGAATGGAAGAAAGCGGCGGCGGCAATCGCATTGTGTGCGGCGCTCATCTCCGCGGCGATGTTTTACGGTCAATGGAGACTGCAGTCGATCGGCGCTGCTGCAACCGCAACGCCCCGCATAAAAACGACAATAGTCCAGGGTAATATCGACCAGAGCATCAAGTGGAATGAGAAGTTCGAGCGCGAGAGCCTTAATACATTTCTCCGGTTGTCCGCCGGCGGGCCCGCACCGGAGCCGGGCCTGGTTATCTGGCCCGAAACGACGACGCCGTTCTTTTTCCAGGATATCGACGACAAGCACCGCGACATCGTTTCCGTCGCCCGGGGCCGCAACGACTATCTCATCCTCGGCAGCCCCAGCTACGAAACGAAATCGGGCCGCACCAGTTACATGAACAGCGCCTTTGCCGTCTCCAATTCGGGGGTCATCCTGGGCAGGTACGATAAAATGCACCTCGTCCCTTTCGGCGAATACATGCCGTTCAGATCGATATTACCCTTCCTGGGGCAGCTGCTGCCCGGGATGAGCGATTTCAACACGGGCAGCGGGTTCCATCCCCTGCAGATCGGGGACAAGAAAGTGGGCGTGCTCATCTGCTATGAATCCATATTCCCGGAGATAAGCCGGGAATACAAGAAGGCCGGGGCGCAGCTGCTCGTCAACATAACCAACGACGCCTGGTTCGGAAGGTCGTCCGCCCCCTACCAGCACCTGGGCATGCTCGTTTTCCGCGCGGTGGAAAACCGCATGTATATTGCGCGCAGCGCCAACACGGGCATCAGCGCCGTTATCGACCCGTGCGGGAGGGTAGCCGCAAGCACGAACCTGTTCGAGCCCGCAAAACTGGAGGGGTCCGTCGGGTTCGTCAATATAAAAACTTTTTATTCGGAATTCGGGAACTGGCCGGTGCCATTGAGCTTCGCAATCCTGGTCTGCGTCCCGGCAACCGTACGCTTGAGAAAAAAATATCGGGAGGTCAAACATGCAGATTGAAGAAATCTCGGAAGTATTAAAAGACTTGAGGGGGAAGATCGACCACCTCAGGAGCTATCTTTGACCTTGAAGCCAAGGAGAAAAAAATAAAGGAGCTCGACGCCGTTATCGCCAGGGCCGATTTCTGGAACGATCCCGAGAGGGCCAAGGAAACGCTGCGCGAGAAAACAAGGCTGGAAAACGCCATCGAGAGCTGGAACAGCAAGAATAAAAGCGCTGCCGAACTCGAGGTCCTTTTTGACCTTGCCCGCGCCGAAAACGATGAAGAGGTCATGGACGAGGTAGGCAACGACCTGGAAAAGCTCAGGGACTCAGTCCGCGATGAAGAATTGCGGATGATGATGAGCCGGGAAGAGGATTCCCATAATGCCATCCTCGCGATCCACGCCGGGGCGGGCGGGACCGAAGCCCAGGACTGGGCGGAGATGCTG
Organism: Syntrophaceae bacterium; assembly: GCA_039680225.1. Classification (GTDB taxonomy): domain Bacteria; phylum Desulfobacterota; class Syntrophia; order Syntrophales; family UBA4778; genus JBDKTK01. The sequence goes on along the minus strand of JBDKTK010000147.1, from coordinate 8,414 downwards.
CTGCGCATGTACCTGCGCTGGGCCGAGAAGAAGGGATTCAAGACGTCTATCATAGACTACCAGCCCGGCGAGGAGGCGGGAGTGAAGAGCGTGACCCTGACGATCGAGGGAGAGTACGCTTACGGGTACGCCAGGGCCGAAATCGGCATCCACCGCCTGGTAAGGATATCCCCTTTCGACGCCGGGGCCCGGCGCCATACCTCATTCGCATCAGTGTTCGTCTACCCGGAAATAGACGACCGTATTGTGATAGACATTGATGAGAAAGACCTGAAAGTTGATACATACAGGTCGACCGGCGCCGGGGGACAGCATGTCAATAAAACGGATTCGGCCGTTCGTATCACGCATATCCCCACCGGCATCGTCGTCCAGTGCCAGAACGAACGCAGCCAGCACAAGAACAGGGCGATGGCGATGAAGGTGCTGCGATCGAGAATCTACGAACTCAAACTGCGCGAGCAGAACGAGAAGATACAGGCGATGGAGAAAACAAAGAAAGACATCGCCTGGGGAAGCCAGATCCGGTCGTACGTCCTCCACCCGTACAAGCTGATCAAGGACCACAGGACCAACAAGGAAGTCGGGAATGTAAACCGCGTGCTGGACGGCGACATAGACGGCTTCATCGAGGCATATCTGCTCAGCTGAACGCGGGCAAATAATCCTTTTATTCAAAACCGAAATATAATATGGTTTATACGATTTGCTTAAGAGGTGTTTTGAATGTCTTTAACAAGAAATATTGCCGCGGCGATTCTCATATTTTTTTGCGCCTCCTGCGCCCAGACAAAACCCGCAATTACATCTGAAGCCGCCAAGCCCGCAGTTTCCGGAAAAGTCGCCGTTTCCGCTAATCCCGCTCCTGTTGTAAATGCGGCCGGTCCATTGGCAGGCCAGGACCTCAAGCAGGCGGCCAGGCCGGAAACGAAACAGCCGGCCAAATCTGCTAATCCCGCCGAACCTGTCAAAACCAGAAACGGTGCGGCGGAAATCAAATCTTCGAATGGCGCGGCAAAGGGCGGTAATGCGAAAGCCGAGCAGAACAACCTCGACCCCGCAACTTCGCAGGACCAGGAATCACTTGACCAGGCCCTCGAACTCTTCGCCCAGTCAAAGGTATTCTGGGAGAAAGGCGACATCGATAACGCTTTGAAGTGCCTTGACGACGCATACTCATTTATTCTCGACGTCGACGGCGACCCGGACGTCTCCAGGCAGAAGGACGATCTGCGCCTGATGATTTCCAAGCGGATCCTGGAAATATGCGCCACGCGCCATGTCGTTACCGCCGGCATGAACAGCGAAATTCCCATGATCCTCAACGATGACGTCCAGAGGGAGATCCGCAGCTTCCAGACAGTTGAGAGGAATTTCTTCATCCGGTCCTATCAGCGTTCCGCAGCTTACCGGCCCGCCATCCTGAAGTACCTGAAGGAGGCCGGACTTCCGCAGGAACTTTCCTGGCTTCCTCTGGTTGAGAGCGGTTTCAGCATAACCGCGCTTTCCCGGGCGAGGGCCCTTGGGTTGTGGCAGTTCATTCCCTCGACGGGTTACAAATACACGCTGCAGCGCGACCGCTGGGTTGACGAGAGGATGGACCTCGATAAATCCACCAAGGCGGCCATCGCTTATCTCAAGGAGCTGCACGGGATTTTCGGGGACTGGCTCACGTGCCTTGCCGCCTACAATTGCGGCGAGGGAAGAGTGTTGAGGGTCATATCAAAGCAGCACATAAATTACATGGACCACTTCTGGGACCTTTACAGGCAGCTGCCTAACGAGACGGCCAGGTACGTCCCGCGCTTCCTCGCAACCCTGCACATCATCAAGGACCCCGCGAAATACGGCATGGACCTGCAGGCCCTTCCGGAAACGCAGCCCGTCGCTTGTGAAATAGTAAAGACATCGAAGTGCATGAGGGTCCAGGACATAGCGGATGCCATAAATATCTCCAGGGATTCGCTGACATCCCTGAACTCCGAGCTCCGGTTCCAGATGACCCCCGACCGCGAATATAATTTAAAGGTGCCTCCCGGAGGGGCCAAGCTGCTCACGGCGGAGCTGGACAAGATACCGCAATGGGAACCGCCCAAGCCGCCGCCGCGCGAATATTCCCGCAAGGGCGTTCACCGGGTCAGGAGGGGCGAAAGCCTTTCCAGCATAGCGCGGAAATACAAGGTTTCCACCCAGGACATAATCGCTTACAACAATCTCAAGTCCAAGATAAAAGTCGGCCAGAGGCTCAAGATACCCGGGAAGGCCGTTGCGTCATCCGATTATTCATCCAAGAATAAACGGGGGAAAAGGGCCAAGGGCGGCACGAACATCTACAAAGTCCAGAGCGGAGACACCCTTGCAAGCATCGCCAGGAGCCATCGCACAACGGTTGCAGAATTGAAGAAATTGAATAAACTGAAGGGGAACAGCGTCAACAGGGACAAGGTGCTCAAAGTCCCCAAATCCGCCCAAAAGAAAACAGCCGGAAAGGAAAAGGACATCAAAGAAAACTGAACAGGGCGGTCACCTTTTCAGCTTGTACCCTTTCAAGGCGGAAAATATTTCCGCCTCTTTTTTTCTCATCTCCCTTCCGCCTGCGCCGGTTTCGTGGTCGAAGCCGGCGATGTGAAGGATGCCGTGGATTATAAGATAGCGCACCTCATCGAGAGGGTCGGCGCCGGAGTCCGCGGCGTGCCGGAAGGCCGTATCCACAGAGACAATCACGTCCCCCAGCAGTCCGGTTTCCATATCGCCGAATTCCCCCTCCGCCATGGCGAAAGAGATAACGTTGGTCGGTTTGTCTCTTCCCAGGTAATCGCGGTTGATCTGCGCGATCTGTCTGTCGTTGACAAGGACGAGGCTCAGCTCTTTCCTGTCGCAGCCTAAAAGGTCCAGGACACCCTGGGTGAATTTCCGGATCTCCCTAGTGTCGAGCTTTTGATTTCTCTGCCTGTTTCTGATCAGGACCATTGTTCTCCCTGCTTTTCCCGGCTTCGCGCGAGCTTTCGGGGTAATCGATGCGATGGTGGAAAATTCCGCTCAGGGTCCGGCTGAATACTTCCGCTATCTTGTTGAGGTCGCTCAACGTGAGGTCGCATTCATCCAGTTGCCCGTCCAGAAAGGCGCTTTTGATCCGGCTCTGGACGAGATTCTTTATCCGGGACGGCGTCGGGTCGGAAAGCGTCCGGGAAGACGCTTCGACTATATCGCCCAGCAGGACAATCCCCGCTTCCCTGGTCTGGGGCTTGGGGCCCGGATAGCGGAATTCGGTTTCGGGGATGAGGCGCACGGAAGGGTCTTTGTCCTTCTGCGCTTTTTCATAGAAGTAGCTGACCACGCTGGTGCCGTGGTGCTGGCGGATTATGTCGGTGATGACTTTTCCCAGGTTGTGCTGGTTGGCAAGCTCACAGCCGTCCTTGACGTGGTTAATAATAATGAGGCTGCTCATCTTCGGGGAGAGCTTGTCGTGCTTGTTTTTGAAGGCCTGCTGGTTTTCAATGAAATAAAGGGGTTTATTCATTTTCCCGATATCGTGATAGTAAGCGCTGACCTTTGCTATAAGCGGATTCGCATGGACCGCTTCGGCGGCAGCTTCGACGAGGGATGCCACGACGATGCTGTGATGGTAAGTCCCGGGCGATTCGACTATCATCCTCTGCATGATGGGCTGGTTCAGATTGGCCAGCTCAAGGAGCCGGATATCAGTCGTGTACCCGAAGATGCTTTCGAACAGGGGCGCGATTCCCGCCACCATGACACCGGAGAAAACCCCGCCGGTAAAGCCCATTATGATTTTGATGACAGACGCGATGCTGAACAGGTTGGATTCGGCGATATTGAAACCGGCAATCACGATCATATTTATCAAACCGGCAAAAATCCCGGCCTTGATGAAGAAGGACCGCTGCTTGAAATAGGCCATGTGCATAGCGGCAACAACACCGCCCAGCAGCGAGAAAACAAGGAACAGCATCTTTGATTCGAAAAGGAACGCGGTCAGGAACGACGAATAGACTGCGAAAATGAAGGCGGTGTTCCTGTTGAAAAATGTCGCCGTGAGGATTGAACCCATTGCAAAAGGTATGGCAAAGAACAGGGCTTCCGTTTGAAAGAACCCGAAAGCGCTGTTGACGGAATTGCCGATGAAAATACCGGCGCGCACCAGCGCTGTCTGCCCCAGGATCAGGGCCCCGAAGAAGAGCGCGTCCTTGTCCGTCCTCCCGAAGTTCTTGTCCAGGCCTTTCGCCGTGTTGTAAAGGATGAGGGACATCAGGGCGACTATGAGGATCGTCCCCAGGATTGTTGTGCTGCGTACGACATCGCCTCCCGACGGGCCGGAATAATATGATTCGAGCTTGTCCACGTCCGCCGGGGTGACCTGCTGTCCGGCGCGGACGAGGAATTCATCCTTTTGCACTTTGAAGAATACCGGCTTGATCCTCTCGATGGCGGCCTCCTTGCGCCTCTCCGTTGCGCTGCGGTTGAAAGTGAGATTGGGCTGGACCAGCTTGGCTGCCAGGGAGAGCACGATTTCCCTGTCATCGGTCGGCGCGCCGCTCAACGAGGCCGCCCCGAGCCGGTCAAGGTATGGCATGAGCTCCTCCATGTCCACGATGGACGACAGGTCTATCTTTTCATTCTCGACCTGGGTCTTCACGTCGCGGATTACAATGGCCCTTGTCCTTTCGAGCTTCAGGAAATCCTCGTGGCTGACTATATGGGCCCTGTAAGCGGCATAGACGAACTTGATGATCCGGTCCTGGAACTCCGGGGCGAAGAGCGAGCGGGAAAAAAAGTCGAATTCCCTGTCCGAGAAGCGGAAGCCCAGCGCCCTTTGCGCATCCTCGCGAGCGCGCTGGACGAAGTCCTGGGCATTGAAATATGTGTTGGAGCTCTTAAGCCTGTTTATATGATCGTATGTTTCGGACATGATCATGAAGGCGCTCGTGACCTTCGATGATATCGTCCCCGGCACCTCCAGGTCGTAATCGAATACCGGCTCGGTGTTCCGGGCAGCCTCCAGCCGGGCCTGCTCGGTGGATATCCTGTCTTCGACAAGGAAGTCCCGGTCGGCCTTGATGTCCTTGGCCGCGATTGAACCGGTGCTGTAAATGGGATGGAAAAAAGTGATCCGCGGCATCAGCAGAATCGAAAGGAAAACGCTCAGGATCACAAGCATCAAGGCTTTCCGGAGCGGGACGGCCTCCAGGGCCTTCAGAAACCTTTCCTTGCGCGATACGGATGCCTTCGATTTTAAAACGCCGTTGCTTTTTTGCATGCGCTTTTTATTAACGGCCGCTTTCGGGTTTTCGCTTTGCCCGGATCCGGTCCAGGTGGTTGTATGCCCTGATTATCTCCTGGACCAGTGGATGCCTGACAACGTCGATTTCCGAGAAATAGACGAAATTTATGCCTTCCGCTTTCCTGAGAATGCCTTCAATCTCAACGAGCCCCGAAGCCTTGTCGGCCGGCAGGTCGATCTGGGTGATGTCCCCGGTTATAACGACCTTTGACCCGAACCCCATCCTGGTAAGGAACATTTTCATCTGCTCGGAGGTGGTGTTCTGGGCCTCGTCCAGTATTACAAAAGAATCGTTGAGCGTCCTTCCCCGCATGAACGCCAGGGGCGCCACCTCGATAATCCCCCTGCTCACCAGGGAATTGGCGCGCTCGAAATCCATCATGTCGAACAGGGCGTCGTACAGGGGCCGCAGGTATGGGTTGACCTTCTCGGCAATGTCCCCCGGAAGGAAACCCAGCTTTTCCCCCGCTTCCACGGCAGGCCGGGCCAGGACTATCCTGTTCACCTTTTTTTCCAGCAGGAAAGAAACAGCCATTGCCATGGCCAGGTACGTTTTGCCCGTGCCGGCCGGGCCGATGCCGATGACCATATCATACTTTCGCATGGCGTCGATATAGAGTTTCTGGGCTATGCTTTTCGGGGCAATGGTCTTTTTCTTGGAGGAGATGAATACCGCGTCCAGGAAAATATCCTCCAGCCGGGCGGAACTGTCCTCTTTGAGGATCCGGTGGGCATAATCGATGTCTGAGGTATAAAGAGGGTAGCCTTTTTCAATCAGGGCATAAATCTGGGTGAGTAGCCGGTCGGCAAGCTCCACGGATATCCTGTCGCCGGTGATGGTGCAGACGTTTCCCCGGAAGTTGATTTTCACTTCCTCGAGCTTTTCGACGAACTTCAGGTTCCTGTCCCTCTCGCCCAGCAGGACTTTTGTAAAATGGACATCGGGGAAAGTTATCTTCCTGGAAATTTCTTCAGTTTGGCTTTTCAATCGAATCTGTCCTGTTATTCCTCTGCCCTTGAAAATTGCCGGATTCCATATCATTTCGGCCCTGCAAATGCAATCTCTCGATTACACTCCGGAAAACAGCATCGCATACACTTTTGCATTCCCGATCATGTTGGAAATAACGCAATGCTCGTTCGGCTGGTGGCCCGTGTGCCCGATGCGGGACCAGACGGCAATGGGATAACCCATCCGGCGCAGCGGGGCGGCGACCGTTCCCCCGCCGATGCCGATCACCGAAGGGCTGACCGAATACACTTCCCTTACGGCCTTCTGCAAAGCCATGACAACGGGGGCGTCCGCGGGCGTGGGCGGGGGGGCCTGGACCTGCTGCACGGGGGAGATTTCTATTTTGACGCCGAACCTTTGTTCGATATCGTCCGCCATCTTCCTGATCTCGGCGCAGACCTGTTCCAGGGGATAGGAGGGCAGGACCCGGCAGTCCAGGTAGAAGATGTCCTCTCCGGGGATCGTGTTGACGTTCGGGACATTGGCGTCCTTGCGCGTGGGCTCGAAGGTGCTGGCATCGGGCCGGTAGACGGGATCGGAGCGGTCGAAAATCCTGTAGAGATCGTTGAGGCTCACCACCAGGTATGATGCCGCCCGAAAGGCGTTTCTCCCCAGTTGCGGTTTACTGGCATGGCATTGCCGGCCGGAGGTCTTGAAGCGCAGCCACAGCATGCTCTTTTCGGCGATTTCGATGACCGACCCCTGTTCGTCACCGTAGTCGGGGGCGACCAGCAGGTCGGATTTGCCGAACATGCCGCCCCTGTTTGCAGCGAGATATTCCATGCCGAATACGCTGCCGACTTCCTCGTCCGCGAGAAAGGCCAGGCCCACCGTCCGGGCGGGGGCGATGCCTTCATCAATGAACGCCCTGGCTGCGAACAGGGATGAGACCAGGTCCTGCTGGTTGTCCTCGGTGCCCAGCCCGTATACCATCCCGTCCTTGCTGTAGCCCCGGAAAGGATCTTTGTCCCAGAGGCTGATTTCGCCGGGCGGGACGACGTCCATATGTGTAAATATCCAGACTGCCCCGTTTCCGGGAGCTCCCTTCAATCCTGCTATTATGTTGGGCCTTACCCCGGCGGAAACCCGGCTGTCCGGGGCGTCGACTGATTCGATATCGCTGAACCCGAACTCGACGAGCTTTTTTTTCAGGAACAGCGCTTTTTCGTATTCGCCGTCCCCGCCGTTTTCCGGCGCGAGCGCCGGGATGGCCGAGAGCTCTATCTGCAGGCGGACCATGTCGTTCTCATAGGAATCTATCCTCTTCATGATCCTCACTAAATCAGGCATTGCCGGCCGCTCCTCCATTGGATTTTTGTGTTATTCATCGTTTCCGCCGTCCTTTTCCCCTGCCTGGCACGCGGGCCGGTAAATGTAATAAAGCCTGATCCCGGCATATATTATCCACACTGCGCTCACCAGGATCATCAGGTTCGAGGCGAAAAAATACATTATGAATTCATGGGGATTTTTCAGGTGATAGGCCGCGACAAGCGTGTCTATGCCCAGAAGCAGAAAAAGGACCGAAAAGGCCCCAATCACGATATGCCTGCCCCACCACGATGGCGCGTCTGTCGAGAAAATTGAGAGTGTCTCCTTCAAGTTAAAGTCGCTTGAAAATATGCGGTATTCTATCCTTTTTATTTTTGGAAAACAAGAGGTTGCTTAATCCCTGCATTGCCGTTTGAGCGCGCGGTAAGCGGTTATAGTGAGGTCCGGGCCTGCACAGGGCAGCAGCGTGTTGTTGTGATAAAGCGGTTCGTCGAGATCGAACCTCGAGCTCTTCCGACATTCATCCCAGAGCGCAATTCCCGGAATGGGAGAAAATTCCGCGAGTATCGGCCTGGCCCCGACGGCCTTGACGAACTCTATGCTGTCGCGGACCTCGGAGGCCTGCTGGCCGGGAAGTCCGCACAAAATATAAACGCCGATGTCCCTGCCCGAATAGCCGGCGCGCCTGAGGTGACCGGCGGCGCTCAGCAGGTCGTCTCCCTTCACCTTGCCGCCGGTTTGGGCCTGTCTGCGCGGCTCGGACGTTTCAAATCCGAAACGGAGCGTCTCAAATCCCGATTTCCTCATCAGGCCCGCAATTTCGGCCGT
>JBDKTK010000146.1:0-2586 GCA_039680225.1 Syntrophaceae bacterium | reverse complement strand
GGAGCGCGTGCAGATCTGGAATTCATTCTATAAGCGCCTGCTGGCGGAAGGGCCGTTCTCGACAGAATATACTACTTGCTGGGGGGACATGACTCTCAAGCTGAATTTCAATGCTCTCAGATACGATGACACCCTGTTTGGAATCTCCGTTTTCGCCCAGAACATTTCCGATCTCAAGAGAATGGAGGAACAGCTCCGGGAGCAGCTGGCGGAGATCGACAGGCTGAAATTCCAGATAGAGAAGGAGAACATCTACCTGCGCGAGGAGATAAAGACTGAACTGGGCTTCGGCAAAATCATCGGTACGAGCGACGCCCTGCAGTACGTTCTTTTCAGGGCCCGGCAGGTCGCCCCCACCGACGCGACCGTCCTTATTCTCGGCGAAACAGGAGTGGGCAAGGGATTGGTCGCCCACGCCATACACGAAATCAGCCTCCGCAGGGACAAGGCGATGGTAACAGTAAACTGCGCCGCCCTTCCGGCAAACCTCATCGAGAGCGAACTTTTCGGGCGGGAAAAGGGCGCGTTCACGGGAGCTCACGCGAGGCAGGCCGGGCGCTTTGAAATCGCGGATGGCGGCACCATATTCCTCGATGAAATCGGCGAGCTGCCTCTCGAACTCCAGGCAAAATTGCTCAGGGTCCTGCAGGACGGGGAATTCGAAAGGCTCGGCAGTCCGAGGACGGTCAAGGTGGACGTGCGGGTAATTACCTCTACAAGCCGGAATCTCAGGGACGAGGTGCGAAACGGGCGGTTCCGGGAGGACCTCTATTACCGGCTTAACACGTTCCCCGTCACCATCCCTCCCCTGAGGACGCGGGTTGATGATATACCCGGGCTGGCAATGCATTTCATGAACAAGTACGCCCGCAAATTCGGCAGGCATTATGAAAAAATTGCGAAAGACGTAATGCAGAGGCTCCAGGCATACGACTGGCCGGGCAATGTCAGGGAACTGGAACACGTCATCGAAAGGGCCGCCATCACGAGCCCGGGCCCGGTATTCCATCTAATCGACCAGCTTGAACACGAGTCGTTAAAAACAGGGGAGGGTTCTCTGAAAGGATTCGAAGCAATGGCGCGGGACCACATTTTGCGGGTCCTCCAGAAGACCTTCTGGAAGATAGAAGGCGAAGACGGGGCCGCGTCCATCCTGGGCCTCCACCCCAGCACTCTGCGCTTCCGCATCAAGAAGCTGGGGATAACACGGCCGCTAAAATACTGAACACCCGCAATTTTGCCCTCAACATTTTGCACGGCCGCAATATCCTGAGGGCATTCCTTCATTTGAATACCCGCCGCGATCAAACAATTCATCAAATTAGACAATAGATAACAACAGGTTGTGGTCCGTCCGGCAGCCCAATCCATCTGGAATGCTTTTTGAACTGGATGAATCCCGGGCGCCGTTCAGCAATCCGCACGGCGACAGGAGGAGCTATGAATCTGACCATAGAAATCAGGGCCAAACCGGAAAGGTTCCAGGAACTCTATCAGACCATGCATGCGCTCCTCCCGACCATGCGCAGGGAAGACGGGTGCCGGGAATCCCGCATATACCGGGACGCGGATGATGGAGACGTTTTTTTCCTCTGGATGAGCTGGGACGATGCAGCCAAATTTGAAAAATACATGCGATCCATGAGCGGCAGCGCTCTCCTGGGCGCCTTTGACACCCTGAGCAAAGGGGTGAGAGTGAGGGTCGGCGCGGACGATTCCTGGCGCGGCATCGAGGTCCTGAGGCGGTTGCCCGCTGCGGCACATCTGAAAGCGACTTGAACCATGCAAATATACGCGCCCCAGGACCTGACCCGCGTGACCCTGCAAATCCTGTGGATAGGGCTTCTTATTTTTGCAACGTTCTGGATCATGAAGCCCTTCATTCCTTCGCTGATCTGGGCCGCCATGATCGTCGCGGCAACATGGCAGCTGATGATCAAGGTGGAGTCCTGGCTTTGGGGAAGGCGAAGCCTGGCGGTCACTGCCATGACCCTTGTCATTCTGTTCACGTTCATAGTGCCTTTTTCACTGGCCATCCTTGCCATATTCGAAAATGCGGACAGGATAGTCGCCTGGCTGAAGGCCATCCAGACCATGTCATTGCCTCCCTCGCCCAAATGGCTGGCGGGAATCCCCCTGGCAGGCCCCAGACTAGAGGCGTCCTGGCAAAACGCCGCAGTCGAATCGGAGCTGCTGTCCGCGAAGCTTGCGCCTTACGGAGGAATGATCTTGAGATGGTTCCTGACTCAGGCCGGCAGCTTCGGGGTGATCGCCATTCAATTCCTGCTTACGGTCATCATTGCGGCTGCCTTCTATGCCAAAGGCGAGGTGGTTGCAGGAGGCGTGCTCCGCCTGGCCCGCAGGCTGGGCGGGAGCAACGGTGAAGAAGTCGCTGTCCTTGCCGCCAGGACGGTAAAAGGGGTTGCCCTCGGCGTCGTAGGGACGGCCCTGATCCAGTCGCTCCTGGGGGGCATAGGCCTGGCTGCCGCCGGAGTGCCGGCCGCGACTCTGCTGACGGCTTTGATATTCATGCTGTGCATTGCCCAGATCCAACCCTGGCTTGTCATGGTCCCGGCTGTGATCTGG
>JBDKTK010000145.1:0-5360 GCA_039680225.1 Syntrophaceae bacterium | reverse complement strand
GCGGCCCACCCCCTGATCAGCGATGATTCCGGGACCCAGGGCAAGGGCAAATCGCAGATCGAGGTATTGGGCGAATACGATTTCGACAGGAATCATTTCCCAGATCCGGCGGGGATCGATACGGCCTCCAGGAACAGGGAGGCAGAGCTCAAAACCGCCGTGACCTTTGGAGTCCTGGACAACACCGATCTCGTATTCACGGTCCCCTATCAATGGAAAAGAAGCGAATGCGGGGATGATGTCTCGAGCGCCGACGGTTTTTCCGATCTTTCCCTGGAAGTGAAGTGGCGCTTTTTCGAGAAAGACGGGCTGGGGCTTGCTCTCAAGCCCGGAGTGACCTTCCCGACGGGTGACAAGGAAAAGGAACTGGGGACGGGAAGGACGGGCTGCAGTTTATTTCTGCTAGCAACGAAGGAACTGTCCCCCTGGGTATTCAACTTCAACCTGGGCTACAAGCGGAACGAAAACAAGATTGATGAAACACCGGACATCTGGCACGTGTCGGTTTCGGGCGAATACAAGGTGATGAAGAATTTGAAAATGCTGGCAAATCTCGGGGCGGAGAGGAACACCGACAGGGAATCAGATACCGCGCCCGCTTTCGCCCTGGCCGGGTTCATCTATTCGATATCTGAAGCTTTCGATTTCGATGCAGGCGTCAAGTTCGGATTGAACGAGCCGGAGACGGATGTTGCGGTATTGGCGGGATTGACCTTCCGATTCTGATATTTAACCCGGGATTCCGCTTTCGCCGAGGCTCCCGGGGGCCCTATCCAAAAGGAGGATCCACCCACTCATTCAAGCGAAGCGCTTATCCCCCGCTTCGCCCGAAAATTTCAGGACAAAAGTCCGCAGAAGAGTCCAAAAATAATGGTTACCGGGAAAAAGGAGGGTCCCTGCCGCCAAGCGAAAAGACCGGCAGCTCCTGCCTTGGTATGAAATAAAGAGATGAAATTAAAAAAGTGATAACGAGTATGATTTGAACAACTATCGTCCGGGCGGCATCGGCAATATTTCTATCCGGATCGTAATTGCTGTCGGGAGACAGCTGGGCGGGAACGAACGATAAAGAACAGGGCGAAATGTCGTCGGGGAAAATCCCCGGGATTGTCAGGATCGGGACCAGCAAAAATATCGCGATTTGCCGGAGCATGGGAATCCTTGGGTTGAGGTTTGGTAAATATCTGACCGCTTCTCTTGACAGGAGCGTATCATCTGCGAAGTCTTAATTCAAGAACATACTTTGAGCACTGTTGAAAATACTTATAGCCCGGTTTGCACAGATGAGCGCTTGCAGCAGTCCGCTTTAGAGATAGTCGAGCCTGCGGAGGACCCCGCGTCCTTTCATGCCGTCAAGGTTTTCATAAGTCATTCCCAACCCGTTCCAGGCATCTTCGTTGTCCGGGTCGATCTCCAGCACCCGCTCAAAAAGCCCGGCCGCCTTTTCAAATTGCCCCAGTTGGAGATTGAGGTTGGCGAGGTTGAAAGCCGCCTTTGTATGAAGCGGGTTTATATCAAGAACCTCCTCGTACTGGGCTGCCGCCTCATCGAACATGTCGTAGCGTTCGTAAAGGAAGGCCAGGCAGTAGTGGGGCGCCGTCGCTTCGGGGGTGATTTCCATGGCTTTTTTATATTGACGGACAGCGCCGAAATAATCTCCTTCCAGTTCCGATACATTGGCCAGGTTGATCAGCGCTTCCAGGTTTGCCGGATCAAGGGTGAGGGCTTTCTTGTACATCTGCTTTGCGTTCCCGAGCCTTTCGAGCTTTTCATAGATATAACCCAGGTTGTTCAGGGCCTCCGGGTTATCGGGCTGCAGGGCCGCCGCCCTGCTGAAGAATTTGAATGCCGAGTCGAAATCGCCGCTCCTCAGGCAAATGAATCCCAGGTTCACGTGAGCGGGAATAATTGAGGAATCGGCCTTGATGGCCTGGCGGTATGCCTCGCTCGCCTGATCGGGAGAATTCATGATCTCATAGCGGCATCCGGCGGCGAACCATTTCATGGCGGTTTCTTTGGCGTTCATTCGCGGTCTCCTGAATCGTCACTCGACCCGAATTCGGATTCCATCTTCTTGAATATTCTGTCTCGCAGCGAGCTCCAGACCGCGATCGGGTCCGATTTCAGGGAGGTGCCCAGGACCGGAACAGCTTTCATCACCTGAGCGGCTGCCGCCCCGGCGATCTTCAGGCGTACTTCCTTTCCTGATGTTTTTGCGTCCATTAACTGCACCGGAGTTAAATCCACAAGGATGGGGCAGCCTTCAAAATCTATCATCATCCCCGGACCAGGCGGACAACCGGTCCCCGTTTCGCCGTCCGGGTCCGGCTTGGCCTCTGCCTCGTCATGACACGCGCCTGCACTTTCCGGCCCCGGCACATTCTCCGGAAGCGCGCTCCGGCTGCTATCATCATCAGCTGCTTCATGCCGGGCCCTTCTCTGCGGCAATACCGGCTCGCCGGCCCTGGCAAACCTCAGCGCGACCTGTTCAACGATCTCGCCTGTCACCATTTCCAGGCCGCAGGCCTCTCCTGTTTTCAGGCACAATTTGGCCATTTTGTTAATAAGGCGCGGCACCCCGCTGCCGGAATGCTCCCATATTGCATCGTAGGCGCCCGGGGTAAATATTTCCCTGTTCGCGCCGGCAAGCCGGAGCCTGGCATCGATATATTTCCGCGCATCATCCCGGCTTGGGATTTTTTCCAGGCGGCAGCAGACACCCACGCGCTGGAAGAGGTTTTCCCTCCTGGGGTGTTCGAGCCTGCGCGCGAGCCCGTTGGTCCCGGCCAGCACAATCGTGAAGGGGTTTCTTTCATCCTTCTGGATATTCGTAAGCAGCCGCAGGCTTTCCATGCTTAAAGGACTGAGGGAATTCGCTTCATCAAGGAAAATCAGGACTTTCCTGCCCTCGTCGTGGTTCTGGAAAATTATTCGATTCAGCTTTGCCAGGAGGTCTGCCTTTTTTTTTCAATTCGCAGGGTTCTCCCGTAAGCTGGATGATAATTTCCCTGAGCATCTGCAGAAATTGGATCCCGGGGTTGGCAATAAAGGCAGTCCTGTATTTGTCCGGGTCGAGCAGGTCGATCACCTTTCGCATGGAAAGGGTTTTCCCCACGCCCGCTTCGCCGTAAATGACGACGATGCATTCATTGCCCTCTCTGACGGCGAAAAGGGTCTCGGTTACCGCATTCTCGGGAGAGCCATGGCAGTCGACGTACATTGAAGGGTCCGGGACATTGTCAAAAGGCGGCTTGTTCAGGCCCCAATACTCGTAATACATGGCTCACACCTCCCGGCCGGCCCGCAGGACTCATCGGCGCCGATAATCGGATAATTGAAGTTTTGTAGATCAGCGCTAACATGCTTTAAATCATGATGCAATAATTCATAATCACAAAGATTACTTTTGGTGATACCGGTTACACCGCGGCCCCGCCGGCACGACTTCAGAATGCCTTTGGAGTTTCCCCATTTTTTCTAATCTGAAATCTTTACTTGATCAGCCTGATCCTCATCTTGTGGATTGCCCAGAAGAAAAAAATCAGGGTGAAACAGGCGAGATAGGCGAAGTTCCAGGCCTGCGCCGCCCGGAGCTCTCCGAAGCTCAGGGGCCTGACGATCTCTACCAGGTGGGTGAGCGGCAGGATGAGGGCCAGCCGGCGCGCCCATTCGGGGAGAGTGTCGAGCGGGAAGAACGTCCCGCTGAAAAGGAACATCGGCGTGACGAGCAGAAAGATGGGCAGGTTGAACTGGTCGATGTTGGCGACCATGCCGGTGAAGAGCATCCCGACCGACCCGAACGCCAGCCCGCCGAGGAAAGCGAGCGGCAGGATCAGAAGACCCCCGGGAAAGCTGATGAGGCCGAAGGCGCTGATCACGGCAAGCATTATGGTTGAGGCGATAACGGACTTTGTCGCCCCCCAGAATATCTCTCCCGTGATGATCTCTTCGAGCGACAGCGGCGTGGACATCATGGCGTCGAAAGTCTTCTGGTAATACATTCTCACATAAGACGAGTAGGTAGTTTCGAAAAAGGCGTTGTACATGATCGTGACGGAGATCAGGGCCGGAGCGATGAACTGTATATACGAAATCTGCCGGCCCTCGTAAGGGACGTCCCCCACAAGCGCGCTCAGGCCTACGCCGAAGGCGAGCAGGTAAAAAAGCGGTTCAAGCAGGGGAGGGAGGAAACTCACTTTCCAGTTTTTCCGGTATACCGTGAGATTGCGCTCCCAGACCCTGGCAAACCTCTTTGAAATACCGTGTACGATCATCGGGAAAACCTTAAATTTAATCTGAAATCTGAAATTTCAAATTTGAAATTAATCTAGTCCCGCAACGCCCGCCCGGTCAGCTTCAGGAAGACATCCTCCAGGGTCGCCAGCCTGATTATGCAGCCCTCCTTGCAGAACTCGTCCCGCACTGTCCGGTACTGGTCGTCGCGCGTTTCGAAGTACGTGATAATCCGGCTGCCCAGGTCTTCGCAGGCGATCCGGTTCTCTTTCAGGTATGCCCTGGCCTCTTCCGCAGGGTTTGAGAATTCGATGATATTGCTCCCCGCATATTGCCGGATGAGGTCCCCGGGCGCCCCCTCCACGAGGATTTTGCCGTGGTCCATTATAATGAGCCGGTCGCACAGGCGCTCGGCCTCGTCCATGTAATGGGTCGTCAGCAGGATGGAAATCCCTTCGGCCCTGAGATTTTCGAGGCGTTCCCATATCTGGTGGCGCGACTGCGGGTCGAGGCCGGTCGTGGGCTCGTCCAGGATCAGGATATCGGGGCGGTTGATGAGCGCCCGGGCGAGCACGAGCCTTCGCATCATGCCGCCGGAGAGCTCGGATACGGGCGAGTCCCTCCGCTGGTCGAGGGCGATAAGTTCAAGCAGTTCAAGGGCGCGGCTGCGCGCAACGGCCCGGTCCATGTCAAAAAAACGGGCATAGACGATGAGGTTTTCCAGGACGGAGAGCTCCGGGTCGAGGCTGTTCTCCTGGTGGCAGACGCCGATCCGCGCCCGGATGGACCGCCACTTTCTCCGGATGTCCATCCCGAAGACCTGCAGGCCCCCCTCCGTGATCGGCGAGAACCCGTATATCATCTTGATTGTCGAGGTCTTCCCCGCCCCGTTCGGCCCCAGGATGCCGAAACACTCCCCCGGGTTTACTTCAAACGAAACCCCGTCCACGGCCGTGAATGTACCGAACTTTTTGGTGAGGTTTTCCACTTTGACTACAGGGTAGGCTGATTGCGCAGGGTTCATTTGTCACCAAAAAAGAAGAGCAGGAGTTGCCATGGAGTTCATATAGTCACGTCCCATGTGAGAATTATCCGTTTTGTCGGGAGGGTGGTTGACGGCCGCAATG
>JBDKTK010000144.1:0-5977 GCA_039680225.1 Syntrophaceae bacterium | reverse complement strand
ATCAAAGCCTCCTCCCCCCAGTAAGAATATTATCACCGCGACAAGCCAAAATGCATTCTTCATAGTAGCACTCATTTGGATAATGATAATATTGTAAAACTTTCGGCGGATTTTCTTTTAGCAATTCGGCAAGGCGAAATCAAACGTTTGGTTTTTTGCCCGTTCCGGGGAACAGCCGGGAGAGCTAGCCTGTATTAGCTATATCGAAATGATGGATATGGGTAATTTACTTTTTCCCTCATTAATATTCTATTCCTTTCAAAATATTCGTCCTGCTTCCATTTCCTGAAGATTGTCTTAAATTTTTTGATTGTACCGGAATCACAAAAACAGGCGCGCTTTTAACATCATTGTTTCAGAAAGGAGATTACGAATGGATTTCAACTACACAGACGAACAGCTCATGTTCAAGCAAACGGCGAGGAAATTCGCCGAGACGGAGATCCGCCCGCTCGTCCACCAGATGGAGAAGGAGAAGCGGATGGCCCGGGAGCTCATCAGGAAGATGAAGGATTTGAGCTTCTACGCGGTCCAGTATCCCGAGAATTACGGCGGAGTGGGAAGTTCCTATATTGAATACGTAATGATGATCGAAGAGGTTTCCAGGGTGTACTGTTCGATCGGCGGGCACATTTCCGTCAACAACCTGTGCGCCGGGACCCTTCATGATTTCGGCACCGAGGAGCAGAAACTGAAGTACATGCCCGAGCTGCTGACCGGCGATGCCATAGGGAGTTTCGCGTTCACCGAGGCGGCTACCGGCTCCGACCCCGGCGCGATCAGGACCACGGCCGTGCGGGACAAGGACGAATGGGTCATCAACGGCGAGAAGATCTTTATCACCAATTCCACCATGCCCGGCTACATCGCCCTGTTCTGCAAGGATGTCGAGAAGGACGGGAAGGTAACAAACATCATCGTTCCCAAGGACGCCAGGGGATTCTCGACGACGAAGCTTGTGGATAAGCTGGGCATGCACGGAATGGAAGTGGCCGACATCGTATTCGAAGACGTCCGGGTCCCCTACGAGAACACGACGGGCGGCGAGGCGGCGCGGGGCAAGGGGTTCAACATGCTGACCACGGAGATTTCCGTGGGCAAGCTCGGGATATCGGCGCAGTGCGTGGGCCTGATGCAGGCCGCCCTTGAGGAGTCGGTCAAGTATGCGAAGGAAAGGGTGCAGAGGGGCAAGCCCATCGCCAGTTTCCAGACGATCCAGTGGCTGCTGGGCGAGATGAACTCCGAGCTGACGGCGGCCCGCTACATGGTGCTGGCCACGGCCTTCAACAGGTCCCGGAAAAAGGACATCCTGTTCGATTCGGCAAAGACCAGGCTGTTTGTGTCCCAGGCGGCCCACCGGGCGGCGAGCAGCGCCATGCAGATCCACGGCGCTTTCGGCTATACGACAGAATTCCAGGTGGAGCGCATCTTCCGCGACATGAAAATTGCGGAGCTCTACGAGGGAGTCAACGAGATCCAGAGAGTTATCGCGGCCTCCGAACTGCTCCGTTGACAGCGGGGCGAAGCCGGGCCGTCTAATCGGGCCGGGGACGACCCCGGCCCCCCCTCAATTCCATCCTGGCCTGCTCCAGACATGCAGCTGACGGGAGGGGGTGCGTTCGCGGGGGGTTTACACAACAGGAGGAATAAATATGGAAACAAAGTATCTGCTTCTCTCCGTTGAAGACAAAGTCGCAACGGTTACCATTCACCGCCCCGACAAGGGCAATTCCCTGGCGCCCGAAGTGCTCCAGGAAGTCGAATACCTGTTCACCGAACTCGCCGGGAGGCAGGATGTAAATGTCATCGTCCTGACCGGCGGGGAGAAATATTTCTCGGCGGGGTTTGATCTCACCATAATCAGGAAGCTCGAGAAGATATCGAATGAAGATTATACGGCGCTCTTCCACCGCGCCTACAGGGCGATCCTGTTCTGCGACCAGCCCGTAATCTGCGCGGTCGGCGGGCCCGCGATCGCGGGCGGCTTCGACCTTACCCTGATGTGCGATATCCGTTACGCCTCCGAAAGGGCGAAGTTCGGGCAGAGGGAGATCGTGCTTTCCCTCACTCCGATCATGGACCCCCTGTGGCGGATCATCGGGCTGGGAAGGGCCAAGGAAGTCGCCCTCACCGGCAGGATCTACGACGCCCATGAGGCCGAGAAGATGGGTTATGTCACGAAAGTATTCCCCGAGGGGAAACTCCTCGAATCAGTCATGGCAATCGCCAGGGAAATGGCGTCCTATGACAGGATGTGCCTGAAAGAGACGAAGCAGCTGGCCAACAAGATCCTCAACGAGGATATGGACGGAGCCATGAGGCTGCAGGAATGGCTCTTCAGGACCTTCATAGGCTCCGAGGACAACCACCAGAGGATCGACGCCCTGCAGGCCAAGCTGGCGGAGGCGCGAAAAAACAAGAAATAAGCAACTCAACGGGGGCCGGGGACAACCCCGGTCCCCATTCAATTCTATTCCGACCTGCGCCGGGCATGCAGCTCACGGCAAATCGGCGGGATGGACAGCGCCCTGCCACAAGCAGGAACAATGAGGAGAACCAGGGAACGAGATAAATTGCATTTGCGGCCGATTTGATGTACAAACTGTTCAGATTTTCAGGGTTCAGGTTAAAAAGTGCTTTTCTCCAGTGTTGATATACTCGAGTACTACCGCGAGCAGATCTGTGAGGAGATGTTCAAGGAGATCGAGGAGTTCCCCAGAACGCCCTACCTGAATTATTTCCTCCAGGATTTGGGAAGAGAGCGGGCCTTCTATGTCCTTGGTTTGATAGTAAAGGCCATGGAGGGAAAGCCCGGGGAATTTTTTGAGGACCAGGCGGGCACCAGCAAAGACCGGGCCGTCAGCGGCTATCGGTTCGAAGAGACCATCACCCCCATCCGGATTGCCAAAAAGTTTCTTATCGATTTCGTCGATAAAAAAAGCGATGAAGCCATTCTTCTCATAGACGCCAAAAGGGATTTGCTGAAATTATACGATCTCTTTTACGACGGCATTATTGCCATTGCCGTTTCCTTTCTGAAAACCCGGGAGGATCAGATCAATGAAAAAGTCAGGCAATTGCAGTCCCTCCAGAATTTCACGAAATGCATCCTGAAATCCCTGAAATTAGACGAGCTGACGAAAATTATCCTTACCCAGCTGGGGGACATATTTCATAACAAAGATATCGTGTTGGCGCTTTCAAAAGAACAAATTACGGAGCTTTTTTTAAGCGACTCCATAGAGCATCTCGACAATATTTATTTAAAGCCAATCCATGACACTCTTAATGAAAAGAACGTCAGATATGCGGATTCCGCGGGCCGTATTTATGGAGATCATAACAGCGGTTCCAATATTGTCATGATTGCAGTCCCCATAGAGGCGCACGGAAAAACAATCGGCGCTCTGGCGCTTCTGAATACCGCATCAGGCATAAAATTTTCAGAAAAGGAAATGGAATTTCTCTATCAGTTCGTGGATATCATGTCTATTTCCCTCGAGAATGCCCTGATTCTGGAGCAGCTGGAAAAGAGCCACGATGAATTGCGGATGCTCGCCCAGCATATAATCATGGTCCAGGAGAAGGAGAGAAAAAGGCTGGCCGGAGACATTCATGACACTCTGGCGCAAAGCCTGACGAGCATCAATTATAAAATTCAATACTGCAAGGAATTGTTCAAGTTGAATCCCGAAAAGCTGCTGGGCCAGTTCAATCACGCCCTTAAGATGACCAATGATGCCATCAACCAGTCCCGGGCGCTTATCTCAAGCCTCAGGCCGAATTTAATCGACATCATGGGACTGATACCCGCACTGGAGCAGTTTTTCAAGACGTTCGAGGGTGAGACCGGAATAAAAGTCGCCTATTATTGCCCGGCAAAAGTTCAATTGTCGTCAGATCTGAATATGTGCATATTCCGGGTCGTGCAGGAGGCCATGACCAACGTAAGCAAGCATGCCGAAGCCAAAAACATTGAATTCAGGCTGAACCTGAAAGGCGAAAACCTTGAAATAACAATATCCGACGACGGCAAGGGATTCAAGAAAAAGGAAATAAAGAACACCAACTCGCTGGGCCTCTTGTTGATGAAGGAGCGCATTGAATCATTTAACGGGACATTGAGCATTGAATCTGAATACTATAAAGGTTGCCGGATCAAAGCCAGCGTCCCATTGGGAAAGAAGAGCAAATGAATAAAATAAAGGTTTTGATCACCGACGATCAGATAATGGTCAGAAAAGGTCTCTGCCAGCTGTTGGAGATCGGAGATGACATTGAAGTAATAGGGGAAGCCGGCAACGGCATGGAATGCATAAAGCTGCTGGAAACCCTTTCGCCGGACATAATTTTCATGGACCTCAAAATGCCGGGGATCAGCGGGATTGAGGCCACCCGCCTCATTTGCCAGAAAGACCCTAATGCAAAGGTTATAATCCTGACTATTTACGAGGACCAGCAATATGTGACTGAGGCCATTCAAGCCGGCGCAAAGGGATATGTTCTGAAACAGGTGACCAGGGATGAATTGGTAAGAATTGTTCATTCCGTCATGGAGGACAAGCCTTTTCTTGACCCGAACGTGACGACATCAGTGTTCAGCACTATCAGGCATTCCAGCCAAGCAAATCCGCTTGCCCAGCATAAGGAAATCTTCACCGAAAGGGAACTCGAAATCATCCTGAACCTGACCAGAGGGCTTTCCGATAAAAAAATCGGCGAGCAGTTATTCATCTCAAAATATACGGTCAGGTCGCATTTGAAAAATATTTTCCGGAAATTGAAAGTCTCGTCCCGCTCGGAAGCAATTATTAAAGCCCTGGACGAAAAGATTGTAAATATGAAGTAAACTTCCCATCGATTGTCCGCCGGGGCAAAGCCGCGCCGGATTGAGGGGATTTCTTCACCTTTGGGGACCAGGATAAGCCGTCTAGAATCCAGCTTGCGACAGGCGCTCTTTCGCCCTTCTCCGTCCTAACTCAATCATCTCAGCGTTATTTATTTATGCGCATATCCAACCTCCAAATAGCGGCCGGGGAAGATACAAAAGTTCAAATATTATCTGTTTTCCGGCCAATTTTGTTTGATTATCCGAAGTTGAAATTCGAGGCGGGGGAATTTTTCTGCACCGCAGTGAAGATACCCGGATTGTTTCAGGGGGCTTTGTAAAACAGAGCGTCCCCGCACTGCGGGGACGCTCTGTCCCGGATATACACAGATATCAGCCCTGACGGATTTCCTTTATTTTCTCCTCGGGCAATCCCAGCCATTCCAGAAAGCTCTGGTGGCCTGCCGGGTTTTCCTTTTCAAAGAGTCCATGCCACTTCCGCATCGCCGCATCATCCAGGCCGATCGCCCGGAACCTGCCGGCCCACTCGTCCACAGTTACCTTGTGTTCCATTATGCTGCTCCTTTAATTCAGAATTTATTGTCATGGCCGTGACAGAAACAAGGCTACAGTGTGAAGCAATAGACAGGTCAAGCAAAAGATAATTGCAGCCGCTAAGACGCTGCTGTTTGAATATTGCGACTTTTCCGTAAAATAATGATCGAAAAACAGCGGCCCTCCGATGCTGTCGGAGGGCCGTGATTTATAGCGGCAGTTTGCGGGGCGGGACCAGGGTCATCAAGAGACGGGCCTGAAGATTCCCCTCGCCATTCTCTTCAGCTCGCCCAGCAGGTCGCTGTAGGATGCCATGCCCAGCATCACCTGGAAGTGCATTTCCCGGATTAACCTGCAGTTATGAAATATCCTGTACCCCATGGTCGGGAACGCGTAAAGCGGCTTGGCGATCTTCCAGGCGGCGCGAAGCTCCCGCAGGATGCCGCCCTCGATTACACTCTTATAGATGTCCGCGGCGGTCTTGCCGGGCCCGCTGTTCAGGATTGCAAAAGCGGCGTCCCGTCCGCTCTTCAGGGCATAATAGATCCCTTCGGCCGTCACCGGGTCGACAAACGATGCCGCATCGCCGGCGAG
>JBDKTK010000143.1:0-4497 GCA_039680225.1 Syntrophaceae bacterium | reverse complement strand
AACGCCCTGCAGGCCATGCCGGAAGGCGGAATCCTGGCCCTGCGCAGCCGTCAATTGAACGGAGAATTCATTCTTCACGTGAGCGATACCGGGGCAGGGATCTCGCGCGAGAACCTGCAGAAGATCTTCGAGCCCTTCTTTACGACCAAAAGCGACGGGCTCGGGCTCGGGCTGGCTATTACAAAGCGGGTCATGGAAGAGCACGGCGGGAGGATAGATTTTGTCAGCGAACAGGGCAAAGGCAGCGAGGTCACGTTGGGGATCCCCCTGCGGACCGATCAGGCAGAGACCTGACCAAGACCCATGGAGACCTGATAAGTGGCCACGATCCTTATAGTAGATGACGAGCCCCTCCAGAGGACCATCCTGAAGACAATCCTTTCCGATGAAGGTTTTGAAACTCATGAGGCATCCTCGGGTGAGGAAGCCCTGAAGATGATCAAGGCCTATCCGCCGGAGATTGTCCTTACAGATTTGAAAATGGACGGCATGGACGGGATTGAGCTTCTCCAGAGAATCAGCACCGATAAATTGAAATCAGGCGGGGATGTCCCGTTGGTAATTATAACGACGGCTTTCGGTACAGTCCATTCCGCAGTGGATGCCATGAAGAGAGGGGCTTTCGACTACCTGACAAAGCCCCTCGACAAGGACGTCGTGATGATAACGATCAGGCGAGCCCTGGAGAGGATCGAGCTGGTAAGAAAGACCGAGGAACTCCAGAAGGCCCTGTATGATAAATTCAAAATCGACGGGATCATCGGGCGCTCACCCGCAATAAACGAAGTAATCCAGGTAATCAGGAAAGTTTCCGGCAGTCCGGCCACCGTCCTCATCCTTGGCGAAAGCGGCACGGGCAAGGAGCTTATCGCGAGGGCCATTCACTATAACAGCACCCGCAGCACGAGGACATTTACAGCCATTAACTGCGCCGCAATACCGGAAACGCTCCTGGAAAGCGAGCTCTTCGGGTACGAACCTGGGTCTTTCACGGGCGCCGCGTCCAGGAAAATGGGCCTTTTCGAGGCGACCAACGGCGGGACCCTGTTCCTCGACGAGATCGGCGACCTGCCCTCCCTCACCCAGGCAAAGATCCTGCGAGTCCTGCAGGAGAAGGAGGTCAGGCGCCTGGGCGGGCGCGAATCATTTAAAGTTGATGTCAGGATTATCGCCGCCACTAACAAAGACCTGGAAAAAGAGATGCGCGAAGGGAAATTTCGTGAGGACTTGTTCTACAGGCTTAAAGTCGTCTCCATCTGCCTTCCGCCATTGCGCGAACGCAAGGAGGACATACCCGAGCTCGCCGGGTTTTTCCTGCTGCGGTACAATCACGATTTCGGCAAGAAGATAAAAAAAATCGATGATGCCGCGCTAAGGGCCCTTTGCGAATACCAGTGGCCCGGAAACATCCGGCAGTTTGAATCCGTAATAGAGAAAGCCGTCCTGATGTGCGAGTCGGATATAATCACGCTTGCCGATATCAGGGGCGAGCTGCAGATTTCATCCCCTGCCGGTTCCCTGGACATTTCCCTGCCGGAAGAAGGCTTCAGCCTGGAAGAGTTCGAGACATGGGTGATGATCAAGGCCATGGAAAAAGGCAACAGCGTCGTGGCAAAGGCTGCAAAGCTGGTGGGGATGAACTACTATGCCTTTTACAATCGCTGGGACAAGATCCAGCAGAGCGGGGCGGGGAAAAACGTCCCCGCTTTTACTTATATATTTCCCGAATCCGGTATAAGCCTGGAGAAAATAGAAGAAGACCTGCTGAAGAAGGCAATGGCCAGGAGCAATAATGTCATATCTAAAGCTGCCAGGCTCCTCCGTATAAGCTATAAAAGTTTTTACAATAAATGGGAAAAAATCAACCCGGAAGCGAAATCCTCCCGCCGGGAAGAATCTTTGTAAAAAAAGAAATCTGCTTTGTGATTCCGGAATCTTCTTTGCATATTGGGAAACACATTTGCCATTTGGAAATACTTGTTTGCCAATATGGAAAACGGGTCAATCATCTCTCTTTCTAATATAAATATAATTGCTTGTTTTTATTAGATAAAAATTGAATCTCCCGATCTGGCACGCAAGTTGAATACATACGACGGAAATCTAAGAAAAGGAGGTGAAACCAGAATGAAGAAGATCGTAGCAATTCTCGTAGCAGTTCTCTTTGCACTTTCCGTAACAGGTCTCTGCTTCGCGCAGGCTGACAAGGCAGCTCCGGCGGCCCCGGCCGTAAAGGCGGACGATAAGGCCAAGGCGGATGACAAGGCGCCCGCAAAGAAGGCTGACAAGAAGAAAGCCCCCAAGAAGGCGAAGAAGTCGGCTAAGAAGGACGCTAAGAAAGACGCCAAGAAGGATGAGAAGAAAGACGACGCGAAGAAGGACGCGGCTCCGGCTCCGGCCCCCGCAAAGAAGTAATCGGCTTTCTCCTATAGGAAAAAGAAAAAAGGCACTCGCAAGAGTGCCTTTTTTTTCACCCCGGCCCCCTCCCACAGGAGGAGAGGGAGATCAAAGGCAGCGGAATCAGCAATAGCTCTTCAAAACTCCCCCATTTTGTATTATAATCTCACGAAATTGCATACAGGTATTTAATGCTAAATTATTCAGGAAAATTAATTTTTCTGTTTTGTTCGGCAATTGTCTTCTGCTTTTTTCTTGAATCTGTTTGCGCCTCTCCAGACAAAATAGAAACCGCCAGGGCCGGAATGTCCGAGATGCCAATAGGAGCGCGAGTGGCATATTGGGCAGCTCACTTTATCGGCACTCCTTACGATCGGGCCCCCCTCGGGGAATATGTAACCAGGAAGACAATCGTGGCCGATGAACGGGTTGACTGCATGTACCTGGTGTTCCGCTGCGTCGAACTCGCGCTGGGCAATTCCGCAAAGGAAGCGGAGGAAATCGCCCTGGATAAGCGCTTTCACACAAGGGGCACGGTCAGGGACGGCATCGTCTTGAATTATGGCGACCGTTTTCAATACGGCGAAGACATGATCGACAGCGGGAAATGGGGCCGCGAGGTAACGTCCGGTCTGGGGCAACTTCGGAACGTTTCTGACGAACGCAGGAAAACGACCGTTAAGTACGCGCCCGCTCCGGCGATTGCCGGGGGCATGTCAATGCTGAAGGAGGGCGACATCATTTTTTTCGTGAAGAGGCCCGAAAAGCGGATATACGGGGAGGTCATCGGGCACATGGGGATAATTAAAATTGAGGGCGGCAGAATTTTTCTCATCCATACCGCCGGCACGAAGAAGTCGGGGGGCAAAGTCCGCAAGGTCGACCTGAGGCAATATCTTCGGAAGATGCCTTATCTCGGGGCAAAGGTGACAAGGTTCGAATAAATTAACGGCGCCGGGCGTGATCTGCTGACGGAGGACCTTTTTAAAAAGGTACGAATATGAAAAGAAGGGATTTCCTGAAACTGGCTGCAGCCGCGGGGATCGGGACCGTCATCCCGGAGGGATTGTTCTCGCTGGCGGCCGGTGCGGCATGGGCGGCAGCGGCCCCCGATCTTGTCGTCGCCCAGGGGAATGCCGCGCCGGGCAGGATTGTCAGGGCCGCCGTTGAGGGCTGCGGCGGGATCAGGAAATTCATATCCCGGGGGGACATTGTTGTAGTCAAGCCAAACATCGGCTGGGACCGCAGGCCGGAGATGGCGGCCAATACCAACCCCGAGGTTGTGGCGGAAATCGTGAAGCTCTGTCTCGAGGCCGGGGCCAGAAAAGTGAAGGTCTTTGACAATCCCGTCAATGATGCCCGGCGCTGCTACAAGCAGAGCGGCATTTCCGATGCCGCGGCGAAGGCCGGTGCGGAAGTGAAATTCATGGACGAGCGGAAGTTCAAAGACGTGAAACTCCAGGGGGCCGTCCTGAAATCATGGCCGCTCTACACGGAGGCGCTGGAAGCGGATAAGTTCATCAACGTGCCCATCGCCAAGACACACGGCCTCGCGGGGCTCACCCTGTCCCTGAAGAATATGATGGGGGTCATGGGCGGCTCGCGGGGGAGGATCCATCAGAATCTTGATGAGAGCCTGCTCGACGTGGCGGGAACGGTCAGGCCCGCGCTGACCATTCTTGACGCGATACGGGTACTGACCGCAAACGGCCCGCAGGGGGGCAGCCCGGCCGATGTGAAAGAGATGAATACCATTGTCGCCGGCATAGACATGGTTGCTGTCGATGCTTACGGCGCGACCCTTTTCGGGAGGAGGGCGGCCGACCTGGGATGCGTCAGGGCGGCGCGCAGAAGAAATTTCGGGAAGGCGGATCTCATGAAAATGAATATCAGGAAGGTCAGGGCCTGAATACTGTCATTGTATATACAATCATTGTACACACAATATACTTTCACCCTTCGCTTCAATATGTTTTTTTAATTTATCAATCGATTCACTTGACTGTGTTTTTCACCAGCCCTGTCATTATTTTTTCCATGACTTTTACATTGAGCGTGATACCATCTATAAAATTTTTATTATCACCAGCAATCTGGAAC
>JBDKTK010000142.1:0-5588 GCA_039680225.1 Syntrophaceae bacterium | reverse complement strand
GTGGATAGATGGACTTGTCGGTGGCGATTGTCCGCAACGCCGTCACCGGCTCGTTGATGCTTCCCCGCGGCGGGCCGTCTTCAAACCGGAAAAAGACAAAACGGGGGTTGAGCCTTGTATATTGCATCACTTCATCCGGGTGGGACTTGAAGTACAAGATCATCGAGGACAGGCTCAGCTGGTCCTTTGCTATCTTCCCGTCGTCGATCATTTTCTGGGCGATGCTTTTATATTCATGCCCGTTATTTGCCGCATAGCCGACCCCGATAAGCGAGCCGCCGGGCTGCCTGATCTTGGCTGAACCCTGGACATGCGCGATATAGACCTCGAAGGGATCGCCCAGCCAGACGAGTTCCTTGCCTTTTAAACTGCTTTCAATCCCGCCCCGCGGCGGAAATGGAACGGAGCCGTCGCCGGAGCGCCTGCCCACAGTGATGCCTTCAGGGCCTCTCACGATGTCGTCGGGCACAGAATACAAAGGATATTTGAAACGTCCGTCCGGTTGTTTGGATCCATCGAATACCGGGGTGTAGTAGCCTGTAAAGAGAACGGTTCCCTTGTTGTCGCAGCCGACGGATATATAGACATCAAATCTTTCCCGGATAATCGAATTTAAACGGGCGCAGCTGACTCCGGAGTCGATCAGTTCCGCAAAGGCCTTCAGGGTGTCTTCGGCCTGTTTGTGCTGGATGCCGCTATACGGGAAGTATTTTTTGCTGGATGGCTTCCTCAAATAGTTCATGCTGTTGCCGATGGCCGCCTTGAGATTGGACAGGTCGCAGCAGGCCTCGGTAAAATCGGGCATTTCGGCAGGATCGGTTATTTTCCGCAGGGCCAGCTCCCCGGGCGGCAGCTGTTTCGAGTACTCCGGTGTCCGGGGCGGCAGGGGATGCTCGGTGATTATCACTTTTTGGGACTTCTGACATCCGAAAATAAACGCCAGGACCAATAAACCTGTTACCAGTAAACTCTTCGATCTCATAAGATTTCCAACGTCCTTTTTGAAAATTTACTCCTTCCCTTACGGGAAAGCATTCTCTCCATCAGCTTTATTAACTGCAAAGAATATTCATTATTGTTTCCGAGTTTTCAAGAAAAAAACACAAAGGGTCATGGCAAAACTACGAAAACCCGCAATATGCAGGAACTAGGACAGAGGTATGGTATCTGAAAAAGGGAAATGACGCTCCCATACTTGCCATATTAATAAATCGGAATTAACCTTAAATTGCTGATCGTTTTTCCTGGCTGAATTCATGGGCAGACAATACTGGTACCGGTAAAGGGAGGATAACCTGTATGGAGACTGTCATTACCCGGATCATGGAGATCGAAAAGCACTCTGCTTTGGAGATCGAGCTGGCTGAGAACACCTGCAAAAAGAACATAGATGCTCTTATTCGAAACCTTGAGGAACAAAAAAAAACTCTTCAGGAACTGATTGTCAAAAAAGAAAACGCCAGACTGGCCCAGGCTCTTCAGGCGCTTAAGAAAAAAGTCGACGAGGAATCCCTGGCCGCGGGCAAAGCATATGAAACCCTTTTACAGGATCCGGCCAAAATCGCTGCCATTGAAGAAAAGATCGTTTCCATTCTCCTCTCGGAGTAGGAATTATGCGCGATTACGCAGATGAAGCGTACCTCCATGCAAGAATCTACGCAATGAGGAGCCGCCTCCTGTCGTTGAGGGACTATATCTCTCTGGCCGGAAGTCAGCACGAACCTTTGTCCGATGGGATTGCCGGTGTGTCTGATCCTGTTGCAGCAGAGGAAATCATCTTCCGCGAGCAAATCGCGGATATTATTCCTCTGGCCGAGGCAAATAGAATATACGCCCCCCTTTTTCTCGCCTTCCTCCGGCAATTTGAGGCTCTCAATGCCAAGCTTGTTCTGGCGAAAGCCTTCGGACTAAAGGGCCTGGAACAATGGTTTGATATCCGGCCATATGCCATCCTGGAACGAAGCCTGCTCCGGGGAACAATAAGCCTGAACGATATCCGGCCGCTTCTGACGGGTACATACCTCTCGGAGGTCCTTGAAGGTACTGAAAATTATGGACAGATGGAGATCCGCGTGGATCTGTGCGCTGCGAGAAATCTCTATTCAGCTTCGGCCTTATTCTCATGCGAGGGAAAGATCGACTTTCAAAAATTGACGGAGAGAAGAATCGCCGTCACCTCGACAATCCTGTACCTGCGACTTAAGAAAAACTACAAGTGGGATGATGGAAAAATACGCTCTTTCCTGAAGGGTTACCATGACGCCCTCGGGATCAGGGACTGGACTCAGGTGAAGATCGTTGAGGAAATGCTGTACAGGCTTCTTAAAGAAGCGCCTGCAGGCGGGGCACAGGAAAGATCCGTTGTTGATGAAGAGTATTATCTGGAGCAGTATTATTATAACTGGATATCATCCATGTTCCACAGGGACTTTCACTCTATTTTCAGCTTGGTGGCCTACCTGTGGCTGCTCTTTTACCAGATCAGGAATCTTTTTAAAATCATTGAGGGCCGGCGGTTCGGTTTTTCTCCAGAGCGTATTATTTCCAGGATTATCTGCGAAGGAAAATACTAATGTTTATTAATTCGGACATCAGGAAAGTGACAATCGCCCTGGAGAAGGCATTTGCCTACGATATCTATGTCCGCCTGGGCAGGGCGGGAATTGTCCAGTTGGCCCGCTTCCTGTCCAGTGATGCCCCGGTGGATGCGGAAATCGCTGAGGAGGAAACCAGAACGAGGGAAATCCTTGCCGGAAGCGGTTTTGCATTAAACGCCTTGCAGATTGATGCCAGAGAACAACTTGTGCCGGAAAGAGTGCGTAACATGGAACAGGATGCCGCGTTTGCAGCCAAAGCAAAAAAGGTCATGGAGCGCCTGCAGCGCTTGCGCAAAAGAATTCAGGAAGAGGCGGCTGTAATCTCGGAGCAGTTGGAATATGCCGAAGCGCTGGATCAGATGGGGATTGATCCCGGTGCAATCAGGAATTCGCGGATCGTCCGGGTAGTTTTTGGGCGGATTACGGAGGCGGTCCCCGATTTGCCTGAGGACAGTCCATTCATCCTGGCTGGTACCGGCAATTATGTAATCGGAATTGCTTTGCCACAGGCCGTGCCGCAGATGCTCCAGTTCCTCCAGCCGCATGGTTTCGTTGATAAAACAGCCGATATCAGCGCGATGCCCCCCTCCTCGAATCGAGGGGACCTGAAGCAAAGAGAGTCTGCCCTGAAGAGCAGATTGGATGCCCTGGATAAATACACCGGACATTTCAGGACGGAAAAGGGGCCGGCCCTCAAACAGCTGCACCTTTCATACAAGGGATATGAGGAAGTCCTGAAGGCCATGCGGCTGGCGGCGGCTTCAAAGAAAGCCATGTTTATCACTGGCTGGATAGACGCCAGGGATAAAAAAAGACTGGCCGCCATTCTGCGGGATATCTGCGGCGAACGGTTCATCGTTTTATACGAGCGGGACCCCGACGCTCCTGTCCGTCTGATGAACATCCGCCTGTTCAAACCCTTTGAGCTCCTTGTCAGGACTATGGGCATGCCCGCAAACAGCGAGATCGATCCGACACCCCTTGCTGCGGTGATCTTTGTCCTCATCTTCGGCATGATGTTCGGCGATTTGGGCCAGGGTCTGGTTTTGGCAATGACCGGCCTGATTTTAAAGTTTTTTGCCAAAAGGAAGGGCAAAGGCGAGGATCTGAATCAGGCCGGAGGCATCCTGCTCATCTGCGGGCTTTCGGCCGCTTTTTGCGGGATACTTTACGGCAGCATCTTTTCAAACGAGCATTTTATACCCGCTCTGTGGATTCGTCCTTCAGAAAAT
This sequence comes from Syntrophaceae bacterium, assembly GCA_039680225.1. Lineage (GTDB taxonomy): Bacteria > Desulfobacterota > Syntrophia > Syntrophales > UBA4778 > JBDKTK01. Next base: position 1,759 of record JBDKTK010000142.1, on the reverse strand, counting down.
ATTATGAGGCTTTTTTACATTACAGTCCTTTTAGGGGCTGTTGTCATCGTGGTCGGTCTTTGTGTAAACATTATCAACAATCTTATCAATGCTGAATTTCAAGAGGCGCTCCTGGGAAAAAAGGGGGTGGCCGTCTTCATCCTTTATGGCGCCATTGTGCTCATGGTTATCCGATATGTAAGCAACCGCCAGGCACCTGCACCCTGGGAGATCGGCGCATTCATATTTTTGCCCCTCGCCGTGTTTTCCCTGCGGGGTCTCATTGGGCCGGTTTTTTTCCAGAAGGCCTGGCCGCATGATCTTGCCGAATACATTACAGAAACGGTCATGGAGGTTGTGGAGATAGCCCTGAGCATGTTCGCAAATACCATTTCGTTTATCAGGGTTGGAGCATTTGCTCTCTCCCATGCGGGATTAAGCATTGTCACGTATACGCTGGCCGGCATGGCCGATCCTGCCTTGAAATCCCCGGCGGCCATTGTCATCCTGGTTGCGGGGAATATCTTTATAATCGCCTTTGAGGGACTGATTGTCGCAATACAATCGATGCGTCTCGAGTATTATGAGTTTTTCAGCAAGTTTTACAGGGGGGATGGGGCCGTGTTTTCCCCTTTTGTCCTCAAGACTAAGATGTCGGAGGTGTAAGATGATAAAAAGGAATCTGGCGCTTTTCGTTCTCTTCATTCCGACAGTGGCGGCCATGCTGCTTGTCGCCGGCCTTATTGGAGCGGCTGAAACTGTTCCGGCAGGCGCAGGCAAAGACACGGCGGGTTTGGGGTATATCGGCGCCAGCCTCGCTGTCGGACTGGCCTGTATCGGGAGCAGCTATGCCGTCGCCAAGATTGGTTCCGCCGGTATAGGCGCTGTGACCGAAAAGCCGGAGCTCATGGGGAGGACGCTCGTGTTCCTCGGACTGGCCGAAGGTATAGCCATATACGGCCTGATTATTGCGATCATTATCCTGAATAAAATCTGACATGGAACAGATTTACATTATAGGTGACATTCATACAGTGAGCGCTTTTCGCCTTTCCGGAGTTACCGGTATTGTTTCCAGGCAGGAAGATGCTGCCGCGGATCTGGAGCAAGTTATACGGAAAGGGGATGCTGCAATCGTAGCGATCACAAACGATCTGGCCGACGGTCTTCAGGAACGGATCGGCGCGATCAATCTCCAATTGCCGGCTCCCGTGGTAATTGCCATCCCCGGCATTGATGATGTACACGGGTTCCGCCGGTCGGCCATGAGTTACGTCTCCGAGGCCTTGGGCATTGCCCTTTGATTGTGGAGAACAGTTCATTGAATAAGATGGACGGGACATCTTTGGAAAGCGCAATCAGGAATGAGGCCGAAAGCGCCATTCGGGCAATGGCCCTAAAGGAGGCTGAAGAGACAAAAGGGCTCAAGGAGGCCTATGCCGCAGATATGGAGGATTTCAGGAAACGCATGGAAGCCCGGACGGATGACCGAATCAGGCAGGAATCCGCCAAGATGGAAAACAGAGCCGGCCTCGAGCTCAAAAAACTAAAGCTCAAAACTTTCGAGATATTCATCAACCGTAGAGTTGGGGAGGTAGTAGGCGGGATAAGGGACAATCCTCGTTATAAAAGTTTTCTTCTGGATGCTATACGCGATGCCATTGCCCGTATTCCAACCGGGGCTGAAGTCAAGATAAGGAGCGGAGATCTCATGTTTGAAAGGGAAATTCTCGAGGCCGTTGGGAAAGCGGGCGGACAGGACGTTCCCATTATCGTGGAC
>JBDKTK010000141.1:0-10313 GCA_039680225.1 Syntrophaceae bacterium | reverse complement strand
TGGCCTTCCCTTCCGATATCAGGGCCTCCCCGATCTTCTTGGGAGGGTCCACAACCTTTTCGAGCGTTTCCTTGAGCGCCTTTTCGCTGATGACCCTGTCCTCCACGAGGATGACGCCGAGTTTTTTAACTTGTTCGGGCTCGGGCCCTTCCTGGGCCTTCCTGGCCCTCTCGTGCAGGTCCTTTATCTGCTCTTCGTATTCCGAACACTCGCCCGTGTTGTCCTGCTTGAGATTCTCAATCAGGACCTTGAGGACGTCGGCCCCGTCCAGGATGATGTCAATGATAAAGGAGTTGACGTCGAGCTCCCCGTTGCGCACTTTGTCCAGCAGGTTTTCGAGGCTGTGCGCCAGGTCCCTGATCGCGTCGAGATTGAGGAATCCCGCAACCCCTTTGACGGAATGGAACGGCCTGAAGATGGCGTTCACGCACTCCTTGTCCTTGGGGTTCTGCTCCAGGTTGAGTATGTTGATTTCGATTTCGTTTATATATTCCAGTCCTTCAATGATGAAATCCTTCAGGAGGGATTCGTCCCGGATTTCCTCCTCTATGGCCGGCTGCGGCGCTGCCTTCTCCGGCTCCGGAGAAGGTTGCTGCTGAACCGGCTTTTCGGAAGCGTGTTGCTCTCCGGCAGCCGCCGGTCCGGGGCTTTCACCCTTTTCGGCCTGCGCCGGCGCGGGATTTTCCGCTTTTTTGCCGGCGGCGTCCTGCTCCGCTGATTCCAGCGGCATTTGCGCCAGGACGGCTTTGATCTGGTCCTCCAGACTCATTTCGGGCGCGGCGGGGGCGCCGGTTGCGGCTGCTTCTTCAGCGGCCGGGACGGCGCCGCCGGCAGGCTCATCCATCTGCGGCAATGCATCCGCGCCGATAACGGCCGCCAGCTCGGTCATGAACCGGGCCGTGCTGCCGGAATACGACCCGGCATTCTTCATTTCCGAACAGATTTCCTGAAGCAGGGTGACGCCCTTCCCCAGGACGGCCACGGCCTTCGCGTCGTTGCTGATTGCGTCCAGGAGCGACTGCTCGAGAAGCGTAGTCATCCCGGCGGAGACCTTTTCCAGGGCTGCTGCCTTAACCGCGCGCGCCTCCTCAATAATTGGTTCCAGCCTGTTAAGGAGCAGGCCTGCCGTGGGCACGTCAATGGAGTTGTCGTCCATCAGCATGAAATCGGCAGTCATACCGTCTATCAGATTGATCGTTTTCTCGTTCATGAGCCCACCATCTTCAGAATTTCGCTACTCACCTGGTCAAGGGGCACGACCTTGTCAACGCCCCCAAGCTTTATGGCCTCTTTCGGCATCCCGAAAACGACGCATGACTTTTCATCCTGCGCTATGTTCGAGGCCCCGGCCTTTTTCATCTCCAGCATGCCCTCGGCGCCGTCCGCGCCCATGCCCGTCAGGATGACTCCCACGGCATTGGCCCCGGCATACCGCGCCACGGATTTGAAGAGTACGTCGACGGCCGGCCTCTGATGATGGACCATCGGGCCGTCCTTTATCTCCACATAGTACCTCGCCCCGCTCCTCCTCATGATCATGTGGAAATTGCCGGGGGCGATCAGGGCCTTGCCCTGCACGACCGTGTCGTCGTTGCGGGCTTCCGATACGGCGATGCTGCACAACCCGTTGAGCCTGTCGGCAAAAGCAGTCGTGAAGTTCGCCGGCATGTGCTGCACGACGACGATCCCGGGAGAATTGGGGGGCATTTTTGTCAGCACGACTTTCAGGGCCTCTGTCCCGCCCGTGGATGCGCCTATCGCGATTATCTTGTTCGTGGTCTGGGTAAGGGCCTTGACCGGTTCCGGTTTCTGGAACTGCGCCTTTTCCGGTCCTTTTTTGGAAACTCTCACCAAGGCGGCCGCCCTGATCTTTTCCGCCAGCTGTCCGCTCATATCGCCGACGGAATAAGCGCTGCCGGGCTTGGCCACCACGTCGACCGCGCCGCTTTCGATCGCTTCCATGGCGAGTTTGCCGCCCTTGGGCGTCAGGGAGCTGACAATTATGACCGGCAGGGGATAATACATCATCAGCTTGCGCAGGAACGTCAGGCCGTCCATCCTCGGCATTTCAATGTCCAGGGTTATGACCTGCGGTTTCAGCAGCAGTATTTTGTCCCTCGCGACGTAGGGGTCGGGGGCCGTTCCGACCACCTCGATGTCTCTGTACCTAGAGAGTTCGTCGGCGAATATCTTCCTTACAATGGCCGAGTCGTCCACAACGAGAACTTTTATCTTGCTCATATGTTCAAGCCCTATCTGGCCCTGCCCTCATTTGAATATGGATACCAATCGCCCCCGCGGAGCTTCTTCACCTTGTATACGATCGCCTCATTTGAATTGGAGTTGTATACGAGCTTGCGGCCCATGTCCCCTCCGACGTCCTCCGAGATGATCTTTATCGCCAGCCTGCCCAGGATTCTGCGGGCCGTGGCGATATTGCCGTCCGCCACTCTCTTGCACTCGCTCTCGCTGTTTGCGGCCCCCCCGAAAATCTGGGCCTTTATGTCCGACTTTGCGGAGCCTTCTTCCCTGAACATCCTTGAGAGGTGGAGGATGGCCGCATCCCCGTACTGGGCGGTGGCCTCCTGCTTCCGGACCGCCAGGGGATAAAGATAATGGGCCAATCCCCCGAAGCAGGACTTCTCATCCCAAAAAGCAACCGCCACGGCCGAACCCAGCACCGATGATATTATTATCGGCGTCCTGCTCAGGAATATAAATCCGGGTCTCAGGAAATATTCTTCGACTTTGAGACCGTTTTCGACCATGCTCAACCCGCATTTTGAACGGCCATTCTTACTTCCACGTTTCCGTTATCCGATTCAAAGCAAAGGACAACGGTATCTTTCCCGGCAGTTTCGACATTTTTCATTTCCGGGTAATATACCGGTATGGAAAGGTCTATGGCCTTTTCCGATTCCAGGTATGCAAGAAAGCTGCCACCGGCAATATTGATGCTTTCCTTGGCGCAGTCTTCCAGGTGTTGCCCCGTTATTTCCTCCTCCCTGAGCCCCAGGAGGTTGCAGACCATTGCATTGAGGATATCGCGGGAGAACAGGATAGTCATTGAACCGTTGAGAAGGCCCTTGAAACTGATCCCGGCGGCTGCAGCGTAGGCCGGCCGCTCCGCAGTTTCCGGCCGCGATGAAAGCTCCAGGAAAACAAAAAACATTTTCTCGAAGGTTTCAAAAATCGCAGTCGTCAGATGTCCCTTGATCTTCGCTGTATCCGCCTTCATGTCTCACCCCCAGAATATCGTAAAGCTGCCGTCTTATCTCTTCGGGAAGGAACGGTTTCTTGATGAAACTTTTCGCTCCCTTGACCATGACGGCTTCAATCCTCTCCTCGCTGCGCTCCGTCGAAACGACAATGGCCGGTATCTGGCGGAGCATTTCGTCCTCGTGCAGGCGCTCCAGGAGCTCCAGGCCGTTCATCTCCGGCATGTTTATGTCGGTGATGATGGCGTCCACCCAGTTCTTCGAGAGCACCTCCAGGGCTTCCCTGCCGTTTGCCGCCTCATAGCATTGGTCCATTTTGAACCCTGAGATGGATATGATCTTCTTGATCACGGCCCGCATCGAGTTCGAATCGTCAACGATCAGGATATTAAATGACATGCGCAATTCCTCTGCCGTCTATTTGACGGCCTCAAGTATTTCTTCGGCCCTTTCCATTTCCTGGTTCAGGAGCATCATAAAATGCTCGAGGTCTTTCGGCCTGAGGCTGAAAAGTGAAATCACCTCGCTCAACCCCCGGTAGGCGAGGCCGTCCGAGCCCCCGCCGACGCCCATCATCAGGCATACCTGGTCCGAAAGGTGGGCCACCCAGGGCGCCGTCTGCCCCTTGCTTTCCATTTTGTCGGGATGGTGGTGGTGAGCAATGACATCGCATATCAGCTGCGGGAAATTCCATTTCTTGGCTATCCTGCCGCCCAGTTCCGCATGGTCGATGCCGATTACCTCCTCTTCCGCCTTCAGGAAAGAGTACCCATGGAGCTGCACCAGCGCATTTATTTTCCGGTACGACTTGTTGACGAACTGCCCCAGGATTATTTTGCCGATGTCGTGCATGAGGACGGCTGTAAAGAGCACGGGGTCCTCCCGCTGGTAAATCCGGCGCGAAATTATCTGGGACATCAGGGCGGCGCCGACCGAGTGTTTCCAGAGGTCCGCGGAGGTTACGCCGTACCCGTCCGCTGTCCTGAACAGGGTGGCCACCCCGGCGGCGTTCACGGCCCGCATTATATTCTCCTGGCCCAGGAACATGACCGCCTCGTTGAGCGTGCTTATCCTGCGCCGGCTGCCGAAATATGCCGAGTTGCACATCTTCAGCAGGTTTGCCGTCACCGCCTGGTCAAGCCTGAGGATTTCGACAAGTCTGGAGCTGGAATAATCGGGGTCTCTCATCACCTCGTTTATCTTGTGCACCGTGAGCGGGAAAGCCGGGATCCTGTCTATCGATTTCAGCACGAGCGCGATATCGGTCATAGTTCCACCATCGAAGAGCCCGCCGTCCTTACCAGGACTTTGCCGTCGGCAATGCTGAGCCTCACTGTACGGTTATGATTCTTCCCGGTATCCTCTCTTTCGATGAGCACGTTATTCTTCCAGAAAATTTTTCTCAGCGCAGTTATGTTCTTCTGGCCTATCCGGAAGTAATTCGTGTCGTCGAGGATGCTGGCCCCGCCCGCGACCTTCACGATCATTCTCTTCTTGTCGGCGCCCAGCCTGTAACAGGCCTTGAACAGCAGGGGAATGCCCGTGTCGGCGAACATGGCCGGGCTTTCCTTCGCCTTGTTCTGGTCCAGCGTTGAATCGGGGAGCATGAAATGCAGCAGCCCGCCCACTCCGGCAACCGGGTCGTAAACCGCGACCCCGATACAGGACCCGAGAGCGTAAGTGACAAGCACGTCATCCCTGTTGCCGCTCACCTTGAAATCTGAAATTCCTACTACCTGGTCCGCCATAATTTTTTATTTTCTGTAAACGCTTGGCTCAATATATTTGTACTGGTGGTTCAATCCGGTCAGGCTCTCGGAATGGCCCACGAAAAAATATCCGCCTTCGGCAAGGCAGTTATAAAACCTGCCCACGAGTTCCCTTTGCATGTCTTTGTCAAAATAGATCATCACATTGCGGCAGAATATCATGTCAAAACGCTCCCGCCCCGGCAGGCTCTCCTTGAGGTTGAAGCGGGCAAACTCTATGTGCTGCTTCAGCTCGGCCTTGACCCGGTAATATCCCTCCCAGCTGCCCTTTCCCTTCAGGAAGTACTTCCGGACCAGCTCCGGCGGGATTTTCTGTATCCTCTCCTGGGGATATATTCCGGCGACCGCGGTCTTCAGGACCCTCGTGGAAATGTCGGTAGCCCAAAGGCTGAAGTCGACCGGATGGGAAAAGGCTATTTCTTTCAGGACCATGGAAATGGTGTACGGCTCCTCGCCCGTCGAGCAGCCGGCGCTCCACACCCTGAGCTTCAGCCTTCCCCGCCTGCCGTCCATGGCCTGCAGGCGCTGGGCGATTATGAGCCGCATTTTCTCGAAATGCTTGTCTTCCCGGAAAAAGCTCGTAAGGTTCGTCGAGATGGAATCGATCATTGCAACAAGCTCGTCGGTGCCCTCGCGGGTGGAAACGAACTTGCAGTAATCCGAAAAGGAGCGGAAATTCCCTTCCCTGAGGCGCTTGATAAGCCTGGTCTTTACGAGTTCCCTTTTTCCTTCGTGCAGGTCGATGCCGCAAACGTCGTAAACGAGCCGGCTGATTTTTTCGAACTCGTTGTTGCCCAGGTCAAAATTCATGAAAGGCTCACTCAAGGCGGAACTCAGTGCGATACCGCGTCAGCCATCAGGGTGTCGCTCGTGAGGACCATGTCGATGTCGAGGAGGATCTTCACTGTGCCTTTGATCTTGGCCATTCCCAGGATGTAGTCGGTATTGAGGCTGACTCCGAAGGTCGGGGCGTTCTCAATCTCCTCGCCCTTGATGTTGAGTACCTCGGAAACGGAGTCGACGACTATCCCCATGATGACCTTTCCCGCATTCTTCCTGGCTATATCAACCACTATGATGCAGGTGCGCTCATTATAGTCGAGTGATTCCATCCCGAATTTCAGGCGCAGATCGACGACGGGGATTACCTTGCCCCTGAGGTTTATTACCCCTTTCACATAAGAGGGCGTCTGAGGCACGGAAGTTATATTCATAATTCCGATAATCTCTTTCACCTTGAGGATTTCCAGCCCGTACTCCTCTCCGCCGAGACTGAAGGTCAGGTATTTCCCCTCCCTTGACGCGGCATACTCTTTTTGCAAAACGACCTGTTGAGCCTGCATTTCTTGTTTACCCCTTTCTTTGTCAAAAAAATGATCAACCAAACAATTTTCCGACACTTGGCGGCAGCAATTCGGATGATTCGTCTATTCAGAACATATTTATCGGCTCAATCCCGAAGAACTTTATTCATTAATTTCTTTTTTTTGCCGATTACTAACATGGAAAACATGTTTCGTGCGGCCCCAGGGGATTCAGCAACGTAAAAGGGAAATCTGGCAGCTAATTTGCATTCTAACCGGGGGAGGTCCGCTGAAATGGCAGAAGCGGTAAAAAGGGCGGAAATAGACGCCATTTTAAAGAAGCTCAATGAGTGCAGGGCAAGCCTGAAGCTCGGGAAAGTCCATTCCTGCCTGACGGTTTTCAGGGACAGCCTGATCAGGATCAGCAAGACTAACATGCTGCCCCAGGACAGGAAAAGCGTGATGGAAAATGTCGCGGAATTCCAAAAGCTGCTCGCTGAAAGCAATAAGTTCAAAGAGATTTTCGGACCGGTGTCGTTCCAGGAAGGCGACCCGGAAACCGTCCTGGAATTTGTCCAGGAGCTGATAACTGTTGAAGAGGAAAGCATCATGACCCAGCTCAAGAGCGCATCTGAACCGCCTCCCGACTCGGGCGACCTGGAACCGGAGAAATTCGGGCCCGTCCTGATGATGCTCTTTGAAAAGGGCGAAATGGACAAGGTCCAGAGCATTGTCGGGGAAAACCCGAAGCTGAAGGCCTGGATGGTCGACCAGTTCAATTCGGCCGGCATCAGGCACAGGAAGGACAAACAGTTCGATTCAGCAATCACGGAATTCCTGAAAGCGATTGCGATAGACGCGCACGACGAGTTCCTTTTCTACAACCTCGCAAGGTCCAGCTTTGAGAAAGACGATATAACGGCCGCCCGGGAGGCGCTCAAGGCCGGTCTCGCTTTGAACAGGGACTTTGGAGCGGCCGCTGATTTTCTGGCCTATATCGAAAAATACAAAGGCAAGTAAATGGGGACGGGCAGGCCGACAATCAGCTGCTGCATGATCGTAAAAAACGAAGAGGCCTTCCTGGCGCAATGCCTGGAGAGCGTACGGCCCCACGTGGACGAGATCGTTATAGTCGACACCGGCTCAACTGACGGGACCGTGGACATCGCAAAGCGCTACACGGACAAGGTGTACCTGCACCCCTGGGAGAACAGCTTCAGCAAGGCGCGCAACTATTCGCTTTCATATGCGGCCGGGGACTGGATTTTCATTATTGATGCCGACGAGGAGTTGCTTCCGGACAGCGGGCCGCTGCTGCGCGCGACGGTCGCAAACGCCGGGAGCGCCGATATCCTCCTTGTCAACATCATCAGCATCTATGCGAAGGGGAAACGGGCCGCCCGGCACAACCTCGAAAGGATATGCAGGAACAACGGGGCGATCCGCTATGAGGGGATCGTCCACAACCAGATGGTCGGCGGCACCGAAACCAGGGCCTCGAAAATCGAATTGAAGCACTACGGGTACGACCTGGACGAAAAGAAGCGCAACGAGAAATTCCTGAGGACCGCGGGCCTGCTGAAAAAGGCGATCGAGCAGGAGCCGGAGAACCCCCTTCCCCACCATTACCTCGGGGCGTCCTATCTCTCGCTCGGCATGCACGACGACTGCATCCGCGAGTCCCTCCTGGCGATTGAGCTCGCCGACATGCAGGGGAATACCGATACGGCCTTCCTCTGCTCGCATTACAACGCAGCCATATCGCTCCTGGGCAAGGGCGAGACCGACAGGGCCGGGAAACTGGCCCGCAAAGCTGCCGCCTTTTTCCCCGACCACCTCGACTCGCATTACATCCTGACCCTGGTTTCCGCGGAAAAACGCGAATGGGGCAACGTGAAAGCCCACGGCGGCAAGTACCTGAAGTTGCTGGACATGTACAATGCAGAAACGGAAAAGGCCGGGATGGTCCTGAACTGCACCCTGAAAGAGGCGCCTGCCGTTCACATCCTGATCGGTTATGCGGAATACCATCTCCGGAACCTGCCCGGCATGCTGGTCCAATTCGCCGAAGCGTGCCGGAAATCGGAATGCGAATCGGATGTCTGGACCAGGACTGCCGATTACTTCCTCGATGTCTGCGAAGACCTGGAGCTGGCGCGTGACCTGCTGGACCGGATCAGAGGAGTAAGCCGGGAGGAAAGGAAATTCCTGTATACACTTGCCAGGTTGAACGAGAGATCGGGCCGGTCTGAAGAAGAGAGGCTGTGCCTGAAGAAGATCTGCCGGGCGGACCACCCCGATCACATGGACATCAGGCTCCTCAAAAGGCTTGCCCTCCTGTGCATGGAGGCGGGGGATTATTCCGAGGCCCTCGAATCTCTGCAGGAAGCCGGGAAAATTGACCCGGCCGACTATTCCGTCCTGCTCAATACCGCACGGGTTTACAACAAGCTTGGACGTTTCCGCCAGGCCGTCGAGTCTTATTCAACGGCGCTGGAGTGCCGTGAGGCCATAGCGGACCACATCCCCTGGATTGAGCTGGGTGACCTCTGTGTCGGGCTGGACCGGCCGGAGGAGGCGGCGCTGTTCTATAACAGGGCATTGGAGATCAAACCCGGCAATCTGGATGCAGTCCTGAAAGCGGCCGAATCCGAACTGCTGCTTGGCAGGATAGAGGATTTCATCGGCCGGTGCGACAGCGCGCTGAAGCAGCTGGGCCTGAGCAGGGACAGGGTTGTCAATTCAATGGATGACGTGAGGGGCATTCTCCTGGAAATCGAAGCGGAGCTGAACGACGCACCGGAACTGTCCGAAATGGTTTTACGGCTCATGCGGCTTCTGCCCGACTCCGGTTCCAAACGGATTCCCGTGGATATGCCCGGGTCGCGATAAAACAGGATGTATTAAGGCCGGAGTAAATATGAGGACTGCGAAGCCATGATCAGCTGCTGCATGATAGTCAGGGACGAAGAAGCGTTCCTGGCGCAATGCCTGGAGAGCGTCAAGGGCCATGTCGACGAGATCGTCATAGTCGACACCGGCTCCATTGACGGGACAGTCGGCATTGCCCGGCGCTACACGGACAGGGTGTACTTCCACCCCTGGGAGGACAGCTTCGCCAAGGCCAGGAACCAGTCGCTTTCCTATGCGCGCCATGACTGGATCTTTATCATCGACGCCGACGAGGAACTTCTGCCCGGCAACGGCCCCTTGCTGCGCGAAACCGTTGCGAATGCCGGGGATGCCGATGCCCTGCTCGTCAATATAATCAGCATTTACGACAATGGGAGGAAGACGGCCCGGCACAATTTTGAACGCATTTTCAGAAACAGGGACGACATCCGGTTTGTCAGCACAGTGCACAACAGGCTCGTCGGCGCCGAAAAGAAATCAATCGCCAAAATAGAGCTGATGCATTACGGCTATAATCATGAAGAGAAAAAGAGGAATGAAAAATTCCACCGGACGGCCGGCCTGCTGCGCAGGCAGATCGAAGAGGACCCGGAAAATCCCATGCCCCACCATTACCTGGGGGTGGCCTACCTCTCTTTAGGAATGCTTGACGAGAGCATAAAGGAATCGCTCCTCGCAATTGAGCTCGCCGAAAGACACAAAGACAACAGCGCTTTATACCTGTGGTCGCATTACGACGCCGCCTTTTGCCTGGTCGGCAAAGGGGAGATCGACAAGGCCGAGCGGATAGCCCTCAGGGCGATCGGCCTTTTCCCCGGCCATCTCGATTCGCATTACGTACTAACGCTCGTCTGCGCGAAAAAACTGGATTGGGAAAAGACAGCCCGCTACGGGCAAAGGTTCCTGGAGCTGCTGGAGTTCTATAAAGACAATATGGACAAGGCGGGCGTGGTCATCAACTGCACCATGGGCGAGGCACCCGCCGTGCACACCCTGCTCGGGCACGCCTGCCACAACCTCGGGGACAGGAAAGGAGCGCGAGGCCATTACGAAAAAGCCCGTAATCTTTCCGGCGGGGACCATACCTTCCTGGTAAATATAGCCGATTA
>JBDKTK010000140.1:0-14699 GCA_039680225.1 Syntrophaceae bacterium | reverse complement strand
AATGAGACTGAAATGAACATATTTAAAAAAGCTGCGCAGGAAATCTATTTCACTGCCAGAAAGGAAGGCAGGCTTGTCGAAGGGCGCACCCTCGAGGAATTGAAGCAGCTCGCGCTGCGCCACGAGGGCGTCATCCAGACCCAGATCGGGTCCGTTGCCGCGGACTCCGAGCCGATGTCGCGCTCGGCCCCGCATACCCGCAACAGCGTCGACCATCCTTTCGGGGAAAAGGAAGAGGCGCTCGCCCGGCAGGCCGTCGAGGTGCTCGGCCGGGAAAGGGTCCTGTCCCTGGACACGATGGTGGGCGACGGCCGCGACGGTGTCACGGCCCGCTTCATGATGCCCCTGCAGTATTCGCAAATCGCCTACGGACTGAAGCTCCTGTTTGACCAGCCGTCCTCCCGGATCGTGGAGGACCCGACATACACGATTATCTTTTTCACCGATGACGCCTTCGAGATCAACAGGGGCAAGCGCCTTCTCGACAAGGATGTTACGGTCCGCCTGATGATGGGCGAAAAGCGCGGGGAACAGGTCAAGATCTGCCGCAACACGACCTACCTCGGCGAAGGGAAAAAAGGCGTTTTCCAGTTCGAAAACTGGCGGGTGAAGGCGATCGACAAAAACGGGATTTTCCTGCACACGGGCGCAAGGCGCGACCATATGTGGATTTACGATCTCGAAACGGAAAGGCCGGAGTTGACGGAAGTTGTAACCGCCGTTTCGGGCCTGACCGCAACCGGTAAGACAACCACGCTGTGCCGCAGGTTTTCGCGGATGCCCCGCGAGACTTCGGAAATGATCGGCGACGACGGGGGCACGCTCGGTTACGACGGCAGCTACGCGGCCTTCGAGATGGGCGGGCTTTATGTCAAAACCGAGGGGCTCGACCGCTCCCAGCCGGAGATCCTCAGGGCCGCCGAATCAAAGGACGCCTTCCTTGAAAATGTTTCCATTACCAAATACCCCTACATGCCGGATTTCGAGGACCTGGCCAAGACGGGCAACGGGCGCGCCATTATCACCCGGGAGAACCTGGAGATATCGAGCCCGGGGCTGCGGGCGGACAGGATAAATTACATTATCATCCTGACCCGCAACCCGCTTCTGAACGTGATCAGCAAACTCACTCCCGAACAGGCCACGATGCAATTCATTTACGGCGAGTCGATTGAAAGCTCCGGGGGTAACCCCGAACAGGCGGGCGTCTTCAAAAGGGAGTTCTTCCTCGATCCCTTCATTGCGGGAGACCTGCTTGAACACGCCATGCTGTTTTACGACATCATAAAAAGGAACCGGATCAAGTGCTATCTCGCCAATACCGGGACCATTGGAGAAAATGACATCAAGGTTTCGCTCCGGCAATCGCTGGCGTCCTACAATGACCTGCTGAGGTTCCAGATGAGGTTCAGCATGGAGCCCGACATAATCGGCAACCGCTACCCGATCAGGTGCGACAGGGCAAACCTCGACCTGCTCGTCGCCGAACGCCTTTACAAGGACAAAACGCTGCTGGAGAAAAAGGTTAAGGACTTCTTTAAGGGCCGCGAGCAATACCTTGAAATGTTTGAAAGTAAATACGGAAGGATTCCTGAGAACATCAGGGGGGCCCTGCCCTACAAAATGGAAAAAGTCCCCGCGTGGGAAAAGACGGGAACAGAATAAAAAGCCGCGGCCATATTCAAAGTCGCGAGCAAAAAGAGGAGGTTTTCATGGATAAGTTTTGGAGGATCATCGCAGTCGTAGTACTTGTTTTTGTTCTGATCGGTTTTTATTGGACACGCAACCAGGTTGTCGCGGTCAACTACCCTTACGCTCCCGCTTTTTACAAGCTTAACAGGCTCTCAGGAGATGTTACGCTCGTAGTCGGGAAAGAATTCGTCCATGTCAAGGAAGTGGACGAGAAGCTGACCAGGCCGGAAGCTCCGCCGGCAGCGCCCGCACCGGAACAGAAACCGGCCCCCGCTCCATCACCGGCGCCGGCGCCCAATAAATAGAGTTCTCTGGAAATGATCCGCACAGGGGCGGCTGAGCAGCCGCCCCTGCGTGTATCTGACGCTCCATTTTTGCGAAAGGCGTACTTTATGGGTGATCAGAAAAATCCCGGGTTGAAATATCACGGCCGGGTTTTCGACGTGTATGAACACGACGTCCACCTGCCTAACGGCAGGGTGAGCCGCCAAAGCCTGCTTGACCACAAGCCCACCGTGGCCGCCGTCCCGATCGGCCCGGACGGGAAACTGATAATGCTGAAACAGTACCGCCCCGCGGTGCGCGACTTTCTGATCGAAATACCGGCGGGCAACATGGACGAGGGGGAAAATCCCGAGCAGTGCGTAATGCGGGAGCTTGCCGAGGAAACCGGTTATAGTTCGCGCAACCTCGTCAAGATTTACGAAGGATATCTTGTCCCGGGCTACGGCAATGAGTACATGTATTTTTACCTTGCCTTCGACCTTTACTCTTCCGAACTGCCCGGGGATGCAGACGAAGTGATCGAAAAGTTTTCCGTCACCCTGGACGAAGCCCTCGCGATGATGGAAAGGGGAGATATAAAGGACAGCAAAACCGCCCTGGCGCTGTGCCTGACGGAGAGGTATTTAAGGGCGAAGAAGCTGTAATCGATCTGCCTCGCTCCCATTTAAAATCCGTCATTCCCCGGCTTGACCGGGAAATCCATCTTTTCAGGAGCATTTGGCATTTTCTATAAACTGATGCCCGCTTTCGCGGGCATGACAAATCAAAAATTCAGCACTGCATTTCCTCACCCGTCTTCAGCAGCATGGCCGTACGGTCTATTTCCTGGAAACCCATTTTTGAGTACATGGCCTTTGCCTCGGGAGTGGAGATCAGCCCGATCCATTTCATCCCGTCCTGCAGCAGCCGGTCTATTATCTGCCTGGTGATTTCCCTTGCTATGCCCCGCTTGCGAAAGCCGGGCTTCACAAACACGTCCTGGATGTAAGCATCATAAACCCTGTCGCTCAGGGCCCTTCCCATGCCGGCTATTTCATCTCCCGACACGCAGACTATAAAACAGTGGCTTCCCGCTATAAGCCTGCCAACCAGCTCCGGTGCGGCATCATCGCTTCGGGACCACCAGCCCGCCTCCCGGTAAAGCTCGATTATCTGCCTTTGGCTGTCCCTGTCGGCAGCCTCATCCAGAAACTTGTATTCCATGCTGTTTTTAATTCCCCGATTCCATTATATTAATTCGTTCCAACTTTTACTTATAGGGAGGCCCGTTATGGTCCCGTCACGGAAATGGTATGATGCCACATTCATCCGGAGATCGCGAAGGAAATTCGATTCCCGCCCTTTGCCTGCCGAAGCGGCGGCCTGCCTCGAAAAGGCCTGCGCGGATTTCGTGCCTTATGCGGCGGCGCGCGCTGTGTTTGTAAACCATTCGCCGGATGCCGTCTTCAGGGGCGCTGTCGGCACCTACGGCAAGGTAAAGGGGGCCGCAGGATTCATCGCCTTTATCGGCAACACCGAAGACCGTTTCGTGAACGAGAAGCTGGGATACACGGGTGAAGGGATAGTCCTGGAAGCGACAGCCATTGGTCTTGCCACCTGCTGGGTGGCCGGATTATTCCGCACCGCGGAGGCCGCTTCCCTTACGGGCGCCGGACCGGAAGAAAAGGTGTTCGCGGTGACCCCTGTGGGGTTTGCCCCGCCTGACTTCACATACGAGGAAAAAATGATGACGGGGTTCGGCAGGGCTCACCGGCGCAAGCCGTTATCCGAACTCGTCTCCGGGCTGGATGAAAAGGACTGGCCTGCAGGGCTCAAGCCGGCCCTTGAATGCGCGAGGTCCGCGCCGTCCGCCATCAACCGGCAGCCCTGGCGGTTCCATATCGAAAAATCGGCCGTTACGGTTTCCGTAAACAGCCCGATCGGCCTGGAATTCGGCATTTCCAAAAGGCTTGATTGCGGCATAGCCATGCTGCACCTGGAGATTGCGCTCGCGGCGCAGGGGATTGAAGGTAAATGGAAATTCCTGGAGCCGCCGCAGGTGGCCCGATACGCTTTTTAGATTTTCAAATACCTTTTTGCGCAGCGATTCATGTGAGAGTTTTATCTCTAATCACCTTAAGGACTCCTCTTTCGAAATAAAAATCCCGGTAACTCCCTCTAATTTTATACGTCCACGTCTCTGCCGATTTCCCGTCAGCGGTATCATCCCTGGTTTTATGAACAGGCTTTCCGCATTTATCCAGCACTTGCGAAGCAGAATCGCCGCTCCTGACCACGCCTTTGTGGCACATCATGCTGTCGGCAAATGCCGCTGAATTAAAGGCAATTATCACTGCCACCGCGCAAATGAGACATATCACTTTCATTGCTGCTCCTCCTTGAGATATCGGTCCAATCGAGCGGTATGCTCATTCCGCAAGGCCTATATCCTCAATAGTTTTAAGCACATCTTTTTCGATATAAATGTCCCTGACAAGCCCGTCGATCTCATACCTCCAGATCTCTAAAATTTCTCCGGAGGAAGAGTTGTCGCCCGGGGTAATTTTCAGAGGCTGTCCGCATTTTTCCAGTAATTCGGCCTTGGGGGTGCCGGTTTCGACAACGCCCTTCTCGCAAAGGATGCTGTCGGCAAAGGCCGCCGAACTAAAAATTAAAATCATCGCGCCGATAAGAGTTATCAGTTTCATTTGCCGCTTCCTCCCTGAGTGTCGGTTCCGAATGAGCTCCCGTTTATTGCGATTCCGGACCTTCGCCAAGGCCGTTTGCGTCCGGCCTGCGGTTGAACTGGTTCATGGCCGCGGCCAGTCCCGATTTGATGATCGCCTCCACCGCGTCGGCCGCCCTCACCAGGATATCGGGCAGCTTCTCCATTTCCTCCGGAGAGAAACGGCCCAGGACGTGGCCCTCGGTCATTTCCTTCCGGGGCGGCTTTCCTATCCCCAGCCTGACCCTGATGAAATCGGGGCTGCCCAGCTGATTGATTATGGACATCACGCCCTTGTTCCCGCCGGGGCCGCCGCCCTTCTTGATCCGGACAGTGTCGAACTCCAGGTCCAGCTCGTCGTGGACGACTATAAGGTCTTCGATATCCAGTTTGTAAAACCTCAGCAGCCCGGAAACTGCATTGCCGCTCAGGTTCATATACGTCTGGGGTTTCGCCAGCATGATACGTGACCCGGACAGTGTGCCATCGCCTGTTAATGAGTCGAACTGGCTCCGGGTGACCCGGATATTGAGATCGCCTGCCAGCCTGTCCACCACCATGAAGCCCAGGTTATGCCTGCTGAACAGGTATTCCTTCCCGGGATTTCCGAGTCCGACGATAAGGCGCAAAATATTTCTCCTGGGTGTGCCGCTCGTTGAGCCTGCGCCGCACTGAACCTGCCGAAGTGTCGAAACGAGCGAACTGCTAAACGGTCACCTCGACAAGCTCAGTGACCGAACTTACGTTAAACAGGGTACTAACAAAACGCCATGATCTTTTCAATGCCCAAATAACCGGCATCTTCCTTATTCCCTTTCTCCCCTGAATAAAAAAACCCCTCTCTTCTGGAAAGAGAGGGGTTGAATCTGCAGGTCGCGGGAAGTATTTTATTCCTCTGCCGGCTTCTTTCCCCCAACCAGTTCGGGTTCGGCGGCGGCGGCCGCTTCTTCCTCGCCTTCGACAGGCTCAACGGCAGCCTTCGGGGCCCACACGGTAGCGATCGCGACGTCTTCCGCGTCTTCGCTTTCCACGCCTTCGCCCAGGGAAATGTCGCCGACATTAAGTGAATCGCCTATCTTGAGCTCGCTGATATCGACCTTAACCGATTCCGGGACATTGCCGGGAAGTCCGGAAATCCTGAGGTCTCTTTTCAGCAGCTGGAGTTCGCCTCCAAGCTCGACTCCGACCGGGTGGCCGACGAAATGGATCGGCACTTCGAGGCTTATCTTGTGGTCCATGCGGATTTCCAGGAAATCGGCGTGGACGGGCTTGTTGGAGACCGGGCTGGTCTGCAGCTCTTTGATCATGGAGAGCTTTTCGCTTTCCTTTCCGTCCTCTTCTATCTTCAGCTTGATAAAGACGCTTTCTTTTCTCTCCTTCAGGTACTTGGAAAGTCCCGCCATTTCAACAGCCAGCATTTGCGCCGTGTCGCCGGAACCGTAAAAGACCGCGGGAATGAAACCCTTCATCCTCAATCTGCGCGCCGGGCCCTTCCCTGCTTCTTTTCTGACCTGGGCTTTAAGTTCTAATGCCTCCATTTATTCCTCCTATATGAATAATGAACTTACCGAATCATTATAGTAAATCCTGCGGACGGCTTCACTTAAAATCCCGGATACCGTCAGGACTTTTATTTTGGAACACTCTTTCGCCCTTTCATGCAGGGGGACCGAATCGGTGACGATAACTTCCTTTATGATGGATTTTTCCAGGCGTTCCATCGCCGGTCCGGAAAGCACCGGGTGGGAACAGCAGGCGTAAATTTCTTTTGCTCCCGCATTCATGATGGCATCGGCTGCCTGGACTATCGTCCCGGCCGTGTCTATCATGTCATCCAGGATGATCGCCCGCATGTCCTTCACATTGCCGATGATGTTCATCACCTGGGACTCGTTCGGCCCTTCGCGGCGCTTGTCGACTATGGCGAGCGATGCCCCCAGCCTCTTGCCGAAAGCGCGGGCGCGCTCGACGCCGCCCGTATCGGGCGAGACGATTACCAGGTTATCTGAAAATTGTTTCTTTATATAATTCAAAAGAACGGGCGTGGCGAAAAGGTTGTCGACCGGGATGTTGAAGAATCCCTGGATCTGCCCGGCATGGAGGTCAATGGAAAGGACGCGGTTGGCGCCGGCGACCGTGATCAGGTCTGCCACCAGTTTCGCCGAAATCGGCGCCCTCGGGGCAACCTTGCGGTCCTGGCGGGCATATCCGTAATAAGGTATGACTGCCGTTATCCGGTCGGCGGACGCTCTCTTCATGGCATCGATCCTGATCAGCAGTTCCATCGTGCTGCTGTTGACCGGCGGGCAGGTCGACTGGACGATGAAGACGTCCATCCCGCGGACATTCTCCGTTATCTCAACCCTGGTCTCTCCGTCGCTGAATGTCGAGACGTTCGCCTTTCCAAGAGCAATCCCCAGTTTGTCACAGATCTTCCGGGCAAGGTCGGGGTTCGCATTTCCCGTAAATATTCGCATTCGCTCTAACATTGAAATACTCCGAATATAATTGAATCTTTTGAAATCCCCCGGTCATAAAAATGGCTGGGGCGGGAGGATTCGAACCTCCGAATGCAAGAACCAAAATCTTGTGTCTTACCACTTGACGACGCCCCAGTATTGCAATCCTTTATCCCAGCGAACGGGCCGTAAAAAGGGACCATCTGTCACGCTTCATTCCGGCCGCTGCCCTGGAGGCATCCTTCTCGTCTCTGAAAATCCCGAAAACGGTTGGTCCGCTTCCGCTCATAAGAGAGCCAAGGGCGCCATAATGCAGCAATTTTTCTTTAATATCCTTAAGTTCAGGATGGAGCTTGAGGGTCACAGATTCCAGATCGTTATGGAGCATCCCTGCAACGCCTTCCGGCCCACCTGACTTATTGAAAACGGGCATGTTAAACGGAGTCGGGCCATTTGTCAATTCTGTTTTTTCGCCGGATTCCCAATCCTTTTGTGCAGTCATCCCCAGGCCTTCGTAGACCTCCCTGGTCGAGACTTCAAACCCGGGATTAATCAATAAAAAACATAGGCTTGGAACGTTTTCAGCCGGATTCAGGGTCTCGCCGATCCCGAATGCCCAGGCCGCGCCGCCGCCCGATCCCGAGTAGATGAAAAAGGGGACATCCGCCCCCAGTTTTTTTCCCATGGCCATGAGCCGCCCTTCGCCGAAACCCAATCCCAGCAGCTCGTTTACAGCAACGAGGGTCGCGGCCGCATTGGAGCTGCCGCCGCCCAGCCCGGCCCCGGTCGGGATACGCTTGCGCAGGACGATATCAACGCCGAGCTTATTTTCCCCCGCTTCGGCGAGGATCATTTGGGCCGCCCTGAAGACAAGGTTCCGCGAGTCCTCCGGGAGCCCGGAATTTGGGCATGACAACCTGACCCCGGATTCCCCCTCGCGGAATTCCATGTCGTCCGCAAGGTCGATCTTCTGCATGAGGGAAGCGATTTCGTGATAGCCGTCCGGCCGTTTCCGCAATACCTTCAGGTATAAATTTACCTTGGCCGGTGAATCCTTCCTTATCACGCCTTTTCCTTCTCCTTGACGTACCTCATCCTCAGCTCGAACAGGATCGCCTCCATCAGCTTCTTTTCGTTTTCATCCAGGTTTCCCCTTGTCTTCTGCTCGAGGATCCCGAGAATGTCGATGGTCTGCTTGGCGGCAACCAGGTTCTTTTCAGCCTTCCCGGAAACCGGGTCCGGTATGTCGCCGAAGTGATAGATAACGGAAGTGCTGAGCGACACAACGAAATCGGAGAAAGTGACGGGCGGATAGTCGGCCTCGCCGCGCCGCGGGCGGCCCGTGCCGGTCTCCTGGCTTGATCCCGTTTCGGGACCGGGTTCCGCCTTTTGTCCGGCGGCTTGTTCAGCCCGGGGCCCTTCAGGGCCTTCCTTCCGGGGAGCTGTTTCTTCCTCGCTTTTCCTCGGATCGCCCTTTTCGTCAAATTGCCTGCGGTCCTTGATCACAAAACCTTTACCCTTTATCTCTTCTTCCATGCCAATCCCCCGTTCATAAAGTTCTATAATCGCGGGTGCAGCAAAGGCGCTGCCCTGCCAGTCGCTTTAATGGACCAGGATCATAAAGTGGAGTCGCTGTATTTCCTGAAATGGTGCAAGACACGACGCACATATGTCTGTGTCTCCGGGTAGGGCGGGATCCTGTAATTGTATTTCGTCACGGCGCGCTCCCCCGCATTGTAAGCGGCCAGGGCCAACGGAAGGTTGCCGCTGAAGGTGTTGAGGAGGTACCTCAGGTACTTGCTGCCCCCGTCGATGTTCGACCAGGGGTCGAAGGAATCGCTGACATTGAGCGAGGATGCCGTGCCGGGCATCAGCTGCATCAGCCCCATCGCGCCCTTGCGGGAAACAGCCTTGTGGTTGAACCCCGATTCGGTCTTGATGACGGCCCGGATCAGGTGTTGGTCCAGGTTGTGCTTCAGGGCGGCCTTCTTTATAAGCTCGTCGTAATCGCCTTTGGCAAACTCCCGGGCCATGCGCTCCCGGGGGGTTTCCTTGATCCAAAGCTTATAGCGGGTGTCGGTTTTGACATTGGTAATATGGATGACGCCTTCGCCGTCGACATATTTATAGATGTCTCCGAGGACACAGGCCGGGTTCAAAAAGCCGACCGTGAAAAGGAAAATGCCCACTAAGAATGTAAGTAACCGGCCCATATGGCTGATCTCTTAACAGAATTAGTGAGCAAATTCAAGTGGCTGCTGTGTTATGGATCACCTGGGGGTAACTTTTGCCATGCTTCTCAGGCGCGCAATTCTTTCCTCGATGGGAGGATGCGTGCTGAAAAGGTTCATCAGCGACCTTCCCGTAAGGGGATTAACGATCCACATGTGGGCCGTCGAGGGTTTCGCGTCCTCCATGGGAACGACCTGCGATGCCCGGGAGAGTTTCTCCAGCGCGTTTGCCAGCCCAAAAGGCTTTCCGCAGACCTGGGCGCCTTCGGAGTCGGCCAGGTACTCCCGCGACCGTGATATCGCCATCTGGATCAGGGTGGCGGCGATGGGCGCAAGCACGGCCATCACAATCAATCCGATTACATTTCCCCCTCCTCCGCCTTCGTCATCGCTGCTGCGGCCGCCGCCGAAGATGGCGGCCCACTGGGCCATGTTGGCGAGCATCATGATGGCCCCCGCGATTGTTGCGGCTATGGACCCGATCAGGATGTCCCTGTCTTTTATATGCGAGAGCTCATGGGCGATGACGCCTTCGAGTTCGTCCCTGTTCAATATCCTCAGAATCCCCTGTGTCACGGCCACTACCGCGTGATTTTCATTGCGGCCGGTCGCAAAGGCGTTGGGCGTCTCTTCGGGAACTACAAAAACGCGGGGCATGGGAAGGCCCGCCTTGAGCGCAAGGTTCTTTACAATCGAATAAAGCTCGGGGGCATCCGCTTCCCTGACCTCGCTCGCCCTGTACATTTTCAGGACGATCTTGTCGGAAAACCAGTAACTCCCGAAATTCATGATGACCGCAAAAGCAAACGCGATGACCATGCCCTGGCGGCCGCCGAAATACCCGCCGATCAGCATCAGCAGACCGGTAAGGGCCCCCAGCAGAAATACCGTCTTAATCGTGTTCATCTAATCCCTCCATGGGGGGATTTTACGGTCCCCGTAAAATCCCCGATTTCAAATTTCAAATTTGAAATTTCAGATCTGTTCAGCCCGCGGCCTCCTGCCTTTCCCCCTTCGCAATGACAACTTCGCCGGCGGAATTCACATCCACGAAAATGTGGTCGCCTTCCGCAAGCGTGCCGTCCAGGAGCTTCATCGCGAGGTTGTCCTCGATGATCTTCTGGATCGCCCTCTTGAGCGGCCTGGCCCCGTAAACCGGGCTGTAACCGGCCTTAGAAATATACTTCTTTGCATTCTCTGTCAATTCGATAGTCAGGTTGCGCCCGGCCAGCCTCTTCTGTAAAAGGCCGATCTGGATATTGATGATATTGTCAATGTCCGAGATCGTCAGCGACCGGAAGAAGATGATATCGTCTATCCTGTTGAGGAACTCCGGCCTGAAAAGCGACCTCAGTGTCTCCAGTGTCTTGAGCCTCCTCTCCTCCTCGCTCATCGTGAAGTTCGAGACAAACTCGCCCCCGATGTTAGAGGTCATGATGAGGATCGTGTTACGGAAATTTACGGTCCTGCCGTGTCCGTCCGTGAGCCGCCCGTCATCGAGGATCTGCAGCATTATATTGAAAACGTCCTGGTGCGCCTTTTCTATTTCGTCAAACAGGATGACGGAATAAGGCCGCCTCCTGACGGACTCGGTAAGGAATCCGCCTTCCTCGTAACCGACGTATCCCGGGGGCGCCCCGATCAGCCTGGAAACGGAGTGCTTTTCCATGTACTCCGACATGTCGATCCTGATCATGGCGTGCTCGTCATTGAACATGAACTCCGCCAGGGCGCGCGCCAGTTCAGTCTTGCCGACACCAGTCGGCCCCATGAAGATGAACGAGCCGATGGGGCGGTTGGGGTCCTGCAGACCGGACCTTGCCCTGCGCAGGGCGCTGGAAACCGAACTGATCGCCTCATCCTGCCCGACAACGCGCTGCTTGAGTTTCTCTTCCATCTGAATGAGTTTCTGGACGTCGCTCTCCAGCATCCTGGCTACAGGTATGTTTGTCCATTTCGAGACGACGAGCGCGATGTCTTCGTCGTCCACCTCTTCCTTGAGCATCTTCTTTTCAGTCTCGACTTCGGAGAGCCGTTTCTGCTCTGCTTCCAGCTCGCGGTTGAGCTCGACGAGACGGCCGTAGCGGATCTCCGCGGCCCTTGCCAGGTCGCCGGCCCGCTGGGCGTTCATCTCCTCGTTCTTCATCTCCTCGATCTGGCTCTTTATCGTCTGGATCTTCTTGATGTTCTCTTTTTCGGCATTCCAGTGGATCATCATGCCGTTGCGGGTCTCTTTCAGATCGGCCAGCTCGCCGTCTATTTTTTTCAACCTGTCGCGGGCGGCCTTCTCGGTCTCCTTGGTCAGGGACTGCTTCTCGATTTCGAGCTGCATGATCCGCCTGTCGATGGCGTCGATTTCCGCGGGGACGCTGTCGAGCTCTATCCGCAGGCGCGATGCGGCCTCGTCGACCAGGTCGACTGCCTTGTCCGGCAGGAACCTGTCGCTGATGTACCTGTTGGACAGGGTCGCCGCCGCGATCAGGGCGGAGTCCTTGATCCTCACGCCGTGGTGGATCTCGTAACGCTCTTTCAGTCCGCGCAGGATGGCAATCGTGTCTTCGACGGTCGGCTCCCTCACGATGATCGGCTGGAATCTTCTTTCCAGGGCCGCGTCTTTCTCGATGTACTTGCGGTATTCGTTAAGTGTTGTAGCGCCCACGCAGCGCAGCTCGCCGCGGGCCAGCGCCGGCTTGAGCATGTTGGAAGCGTCGATGGCGCCTTCCGCCGCGCCCGCCCCGACGACCGTGTGGATCTCGTCGATGAACAGGATGATCTCTCCCTGGGCCTCAACGACCTCCTTGAGCACTGCCTTGAGCCTGTCCTCGAATTCGCCCCGGAACTTGGCGCCCGCGATCAGGGACCCGATATCGAGCGCGACGATCCTCTTCGTCTTGAGGCTCTCCGGGACGTCGCCGTTGACGATCCTCTGGGCAAGCCCTTCCACAATGGCGGTCTTGCCGACACCGGGCTCGCCGATCAGGACGGGGTTGTTCTTCGTCCTGCGGGAGAGCACCTGCATGATCCTCCTGATCTCTTCATCCCTGCCGATGACCGGGTCGAATTTGCCGGCCCTCGCCAGCTCGTTGAAATCGCGGGCGTACCTCTTCAGCGCCTCGTACTTCTCTTCGGGATTGGGATCGGTGATCCGCTGGCTGCCGCGGATGTCCACGAGCACTTTGAGGATCTGGTCCCTGGTAATACCGGCGTTCTGCAATATCTGGGAGGCCGGGCCCTGCTTGTCCTGGGTAATGGCCAGCAGGATATGTTCGGAGCTGACGTACTCGTCGGTGAGCCTCCGGGCCTCCTCGAAGGAATTGTCCAGGACGTTTTTCAGCCGCGGCGTGATGTACACCTGCCCGGTGCCCGCCCCGGATACGCGGGGGAGCCGGTCGAGGGCCTTCTCCAAGTCGCGTTCCATATTGCGGCTATTCGCCCCGATCTTTTCCATGATGGACTGGATGACGCCTTCCGGCTGTCTCAGCATGGCCAGGAATAAATGCTCCACTTCAACGCCCTGGTGCCCGAACTGGTCCGCCAGTTTCTGCGCGTCCTGCATGGCCTCCTGGACCTTGAGCGTAAATTTATCGAATCTCATATAATCTCCTTTATTTCACTCCACCGATTTTTCGATGCTTACGAATACTTTCCCTTTTTTGAAAATCCTGACCGTGCCGGCCGTTTCGGAGACCACGATCGAGATCGCGTTTGTAGCTCCCGTGACGCCGGCCGCGGCAATGTGCCTGCTCCCCAGCCCTTTCGGAAACTCCTTCCCTTCCAGGGCGGCGTTGAGGTAAGTCCCTGCCGAGACAAGGACACCGTTGTCCTTTATGATGAAGGCCCCGTCGAGGGCCGAAAATTCCTTGATCGTCTCCTTGAGCGCCGGGTTGAGGACGTTGCGCTCCTCTTCCGTATAGCCCTTGAAGGGATTGATGATCATCTGCCGCGAGAACTGCAGCACCCTGTCGTGGTCGCCCAGGACGAAAATGGTACCGACCGGGCGCCCCTCCCTTCCCTGGGCGCCCAGTTCCAGGGCAATGTTCAGCACCGCTTCAAAGACCTCGGGAAATGCGGTGTCAAAAACGCCCGAGATGAAATCTGACGTCAGGATCTCGAACTCGCGCCCCACGTCGATCAGCAGAACGGTGTCTATGTAGCCCAATTTGGGCAGGCCCGTGAGGCAAACCACCTTGTCGCCCTTGGACAGCAGGCCGGATGCTATCCCCTTCGTTACGGCCACCTTGACTTCGCCCATGCGGGTGAGGTTCACTTGGGGGATATTGATGTAAAGCCCCTTTTCCCTGAACCTTTCCGGGATGGGGACCGCTCCCCTGGAAACCAGGATTATCTCGCAATCGGAGGTTTCCCTGCTGTCGAAAACTTCCGGTTCGCAGCAGACGTCGGAATAAAGCAGGATGGCCTTCGCCCCGGCTTCTTCAGCCATGCGGCATGCAAAATCCAGGATGAGAGAATTTAATTTTTCGGGCATATGTTCTCCTGATCGGGAATTTGGTACAGACCAGGCCTTAGCTTCTAACTGCCTGATTCTGTTCTAAAATAATAACGGGATTGCCAATGTCAAGTTCCGGGGTATCACAAGTTATTGAAATCACTTGACTGATCGGCCAAAAAAAAATAAATTAAAGCGCTTAAATAACCGTACCGGAGCTGGGATGAACGAACTAGTAACCTCGAATGCGCTCGATCTTTATATCTCCAAGATAAACAAGATTCCGATCCTTACGGCGGAAGAGGAATTCGGCCTGGCGGTCAGGTTCAAGAAGACCAATGACCCCGGGGCAGCCGAGAAGCTTGTCACTTCGAACCTGCGTTTCGTCGTGAAGATCGCGCATGAATATAAGAATTATGGGATTAAGTTAATTGATCTGATCCAGGAAGGCAACATCGGCCTGATGCACGCGGTCAAAAAGTTCGACCCGTACAAGGGATACAGGCTCATATCCTATGCCGTCTGGTGGATCAGGGCGTACATGCAGAACTTCATCATAAAATCCTGGAGCCTCGTGAAGATCGGGACGACCCAGGCCCAGAGGAAGCTCTTCTTCAAGCTCAACCAGGCCAAGAAGAAGCTCGAAGGCATGTCGGCCCGCCACCCTGAGTTTTCCGAGATAGCCGAGAACCTCAACGTGAAAGAGGCCGAAATCGAGGAGATGGACCTCCGGATGAGCAACCGGGACCTCTCCCTCGACGCCTTCATCAGCGAAGACGGGGCAACTTCCTTTATTGACAGCCTCCCCTACGAAGGCGAAGACCAGGAACAGTCTCTGATCCGCAAGGAGGAGAATGCCCTTGTGCGGATGAATATCGCGG